>NZ_LATD01000032.1 GCF_000981895.1 Streptomyces odonnellii
GGACCACGGGGGCGGGGGGCGTGGCGGGGATGTCCGCGAGGCCCGCCAGATAGTCCTCGTCGCTGCCGCGTCCCTGCGGGCCCGCCGCGTCCTGCGCCGCCATGTGTGCCCCGAGGTCGTCCGAGGCGGTACGGCCGTGCAGCTTCTGGCGGCCCCGTCCGACCGCTTCGAGGGTCTTGGACAGCACGGCCTCGAAGGCGCCGAGCTTGGCGTCCACATAGTCGTCGGCGCGCCGGATCAGGGTGTCGGGGTCGGCGCTGTACTCGGGTGCGTCATCGGCGTCGTCGGCGTCACCGCCGTCGGGCGAGCCGTATCCGTGCCCGTCGGCGCCGGGACCACGGCCGAGCAGCTTCTCCCGGCCACGGTCGACGGAGCCGATGGTCTTGGTGAGGACGACCTCGAAGTTGGCGAGCTTGGAGTCGACGTAGTCGTCCGCCTCGGCGCGGATCTCCTCGGCCTCCCTGCGGGCCTCGTCGAGGATCCTGGCCGCCTCCTCCTGGGACTGGCGGGCGATCGCGGTGTCGGAGACCAGTGCGGTGCGCTGGGTGTGCGCCGCCCCGATGATGCGCTCGGCCTCCTGCCTGGCCTGCTCGGCGAGCTGCTCGTGGCCGCCGAGCAGCTCCTGGGCCTGCGCCAGCGACTGCGGCAGCGCTTCCCGTACCTCTTCGAGCATCGCGAGCAGCTCGGCGCGGTTCACCACGCAGGACGCCGACATGGGCATGGAGCGGGCGCTGCCCACCGTGTCGACGATCTCGTCGAGCTTCTTCTGCACGTCCACCGGTGCTCGCCACTCTCTCAGACTGGTTGGAAGACGGACGCATCGACTGTAAGGCCACGGCGAGCCCGTCCGACACCGGGTGACGCGCAGTCAGTCCCTCAGCGCTTGCCGAGGCGTTCCATCAGGGCCGTGTGGACGGCCGGGGGCAGCAGGTGGGAGACGTCTCCGCCCCAGGTCGCGACCTCTTTGACCAGGGACGACGACAGGAAGCTGTAGGTCGGGTTGGTGGGGACGAACAGGGTCTCCACACCCGAGAGGCCATTGTTCATCTGGGCCATCTGCAGCTCGTAGTCGAAGTCACTGACGGCCCGCAGCCCCTTCACGATGGCGGGGATGTCCCGTTCCTTGCAGAAGTCGACCAGCAGCCCGTGGAAGGCCTCGACCTCGACATTGCCGAATTCGGCGGTCACCTCGCGGATCAGCGCGATCCGCTCCTCGATGGTGAACAGCCCCTTCTTGGACTGGTTGATCATTACCGCGACATGTACGACGTCGTACAGCTTGGAAGCGCGGGCGATGATGTCGAGATGTCCATTGGTGATGGGGTCGAAGGACCCCGGACAGACGGCGCGGCGCAACTGAACTCCCTCGCTCTCCGGTCCGGTCATGGTGCGGCTTCGCACGCTGAGGCGGCGCGACCGTACCAAAGCGTTCCCTCGCCGTAGCGACGGGACCGCAGTGGTGTGAAACCCTCCGGCCAGCCGAACTCCCCGCTCCTGGTGCTCCGTTCCACGGTGGCGACGGCATCGCCGCTGAGCCACCCCCTCGTGCGGAGTGTGAGCAGGATCTCCCGAAGATCGTCGTCGCCGACGGCGTACGGCGGATCGAGGAACACCAGGTCGTACGGGGTGTCCGGGGCGGGTCCCCGGACGATCTGCTCGGCCCTGCCGGTACGGACCTCCGCGCCGGGCAGTCCCAGTGCCCGTACGTTCTCGCGGACCGTTCGGGCGGCGCGGCTGTCGGCCTCGACGAGGAGGGCGTGGGCGGCGCCGCGCGAGAGCGCCTCCAGGCCGACGGCGCCCGAGCCCGCATACAGGTCGGCGATCCGGACGGAGTCGAGGGTGCCGAGGAGCGACTGCCAGGTGCCGAAGAGTCCCTCGCGCGCCCGGTCTGAGGTGGGGCGGGTGCCGTTCCCGGGCGGTACGGCGAGGCGGCGTCCGCCGGCGGCACCGGCGATCACGCGGGTCATGGGTGTCGGGTCCTCGGGTCGTGGGCGGAGGCCCGGAGGCCGGAGAGCTCCGGGAGCTCCGTGCGGTGCGGAAGGTCTCGCCCCCACGATATGGCGTACGCACCGGGCGGGCCCGGCCGGTGCCGCCGGCCGCCCCGGCCCCTCGGACGTGCCCGCCCGGGGCGCCCCTTCCTTTTCCCGGTCTTCCTCGTCACCCCTTGTCGAGGAACTGCTCGCGTTCCGTGTCCAGCAGCGCTTCCAGTGCCGTACGCAGCTCGGGCGAGTCCGTCAGCTCCGGATCGCGGGCGACCACCGCGGTGGCCTCCTCGCGCGCCGCCGCGATGACCTCCTCGTCGTCTATGACCGCGAGCATGCGCAGCGAGGAGCGCGCCCCGGACTGGGCCTGGCCGAGCACATCGCCCTCGCGGCGCTGTTCGAGGTCGATACGGGACAGCTCGAAGCCGTCGAGCGTGTCGGCGACCGCGCGGAGCCTGGCCCGGGCGGGGCTCGCCTCCGGCATGTCGGTCACCAGCAGGCAGAGGCCGGGCGCCGAGCCCCGGCCGACCCGGCCGCGGAGCTGGTGGAGCTGCGAGACACCGAACCGGTCCGCGTCCATGATCACCATCGCGGTGGCGTTGGGGACGTTCACCCCGACCTCGATGACCGTGGTCGCGACCAGGACATCCACCTCGCCGGCGGCGAAGCGGCGCATCACGGTGTCCTTGTCGTCCGGCTGCATCCTGCCGTGCAGGACCTCGATACGGAGACCTGCCAGCGGCCCCTTGGTGAGTTGCTCGGCGACCTCGACCACGGCCAGTGGCGGCCGCTTCTCCGCTTCCTCGGCGGCGGCCTTCCCGGCCTTCCGGGTCTTGCCGTTGCCGCCGGGCTTCCCGGCATCGTCATCGTCGTCGCCGATGCGCGGGCAGACCACATACGCCTGGTGGCCCTTGCCGACCTCCTCCCGCACCCGCTCCCAGGCGCGCGCGAGGAAGTGCGGCTTGTCCTGGGCGGGCACCACATGGCTGGCGATCGGGGAGCGCCCGGCCGGGAGCTGGTCCAGGACGGAGGTCTCCAGATCGCCGAAGACCGTCATCGCGACCGTACGGGGAATCGGGGTGGCGGTCATCACCAGCAGATGCGGCGGCTGCTTGCCCTTGGAACGGAGCGCGTCGCGCTGCTCCACACCGAAGCGGTGCTGCTCGTCCACCACGACCAGCCCCAGGTCGTGGAACCGCACCTTGTCCTCGATCAGGGCGTGCGTCCCGATCACGATCCCCGCCTCGCCGGTGACCAGGTCGAGCAGGGCCTGACGGCGCGCTGCGACGCCCATGGAGCCGGTGAGCAGCACGACCTTGGTGGCGTGCTCGGCGCCGCCGAGCATCCCGCCCTGGGCCAGCTCGCCCATCATCTCCGTGATCGAGCGGTGGTGCTGCTGGGCGAGGACCTCGGTGGGCGCCAGCATGGCCGCCTGGCCGCCCGCGTCGACGACCGTGAGCATCGCCCGCAGCGCGACCAGGGTCTTGCCGGAACCGACCTCGCCCTGGAGCAGCCGGTGCATGGGGTGTTCGGTGGCGAGGTCCGCGAAGATCTCGGCGGTGACCTTGCGCTGGCCGTCGGTGAGGGTGAAGGGCAGCCGCGCGTCGAACGCGTCGAGCACCCCGTCCGCGACCGGCTCACGGGCCACGGCGGGCAACTGCGCGTCGGCGAACCGCCGCCGGGCGAGGGCGACCTGGAGGACGAAGGCCTCGTCCCACTTCAGCCGCTGCCGGGCGTCCTCGATGTCCGCCTTGGTGTCGGGCCGGTGGACCTTGAGCAGGGCCTCGGGCAGGGGGACGAAGCCGCGGCCCTCGCGCAGCGCGGGCGGCAGCGGGTCGACGGCCTCGACGGCCCTGGGCAGTACGGCGTCGACCGCCTTGGTGATCTTCCAGGACTCCAGCCCCTTGCAGGCCGGGTAGATCGGGATGAGCTTGCCCGCGAAGTCGTCCACGGCGCTCGCCGCGTCCGCCACGGAGCCGGCGCCCTCCCGGCCCAGCGGCACATAGGTGGGGTGCGCGAGCTGGAGCTTGCGGTTGAAGACGGAGACCTTGCCGGCGAACATCCCCCGGCTGCCGGGCGGCAGTTCCTTGTGCGGTTTGTGGATTCCCCTGCCGAAGAAGACCAGTTGGAGCCGGCCGCTGCCGTCGGTGAGGGTGATCTCCAGCCGCTGGCCCCGGCCCTGGTTGAACGTCAGGATCCGCGAGTCGGCGACCTGGGCGACGACCGTGACGTCCTCGTCCAGCGGCAGATCGGCGAGCGTGGTGAGCTGGCCGCGCTCCTCGTACCGCCGGGGGTAGTGGTGCAGCAGATCGCCTACCGTGTGCAGGCCCAGCTGCTCGCCCATCACCTTCGCGGTGGCGGGGCCGAGCGACTTCTTGAGGGGTTCATCCAGCGCGGACACGCGTTCCATTGCACACCACAGCACCGACATGCGTCGCGCACCCCGGTGTTCCCGCAGGTCAAAGCCGTGCCGCAGCCGGTGCCCGGGGTTGCTACTCCACGCCGACCAGCAGGGGCACGGACTGCCGGCCGCCCCGGTAGACCACCGTGTCGACGGCCAGATACCCGTCCCGTACGTACTCCTCCAGACGGTCGGCGAGAGCGTCCGGCACATCCTCGCCCAGCACCAGGGTCACCAGTTCGCCGCCGGCCGCCAGCATCCGGGAGAGCACGGCCTCGGCGGTGGCGGCGAGACCGGTGCCGATCACCGCCACATCCCCGTCGATCAGCCCGAGGACATCGCCGGCCTGGCAGATCCCGGCCATGGTCCACGACTGCCGTTCGGCGACGGCCAGTTCGGCGTAGCGGGTGGCCCCGGCGGCGGTGGTCATCGCGACCACGTCCTCGTCGAAGCGGCGGTCGGGCTGGTGCACGGCGAGCGCGGCGAGGCCCTGGACGGCGGCCCGGGTGGGGATGAGGGCGACCCGTACCCCGTCGGCGCGCGCCTGCTCCGCGGCGGCGGCCGCGGTGTGGTGGAGCCCGGTGTCGTTCGGCAGCAGCACCACCTCACGGGCGTGCGCGCGGCGGATCGCCTCGACCAACTCGCCGCTGGCGGGCGGCTCCCCGGGGCGCGCAAGTACGGTCGTCGCGCCGGCGTCCGCGCAGAGCACCGCGAGCCCCTCGCCCGGGACGACCGCGACGACGGCCCGCTGGGTCCGTGCGGACCGCTCCGCGGCGGCGGCGCCGAAGTGGCTGATACGGATCCGGTACGGGCGGCCCGCCTCGACCCCGGCCTCCACCGCGGCGCCCGCGTCGTCGACATGGACATGGACGTTCCACAGCCCGTCGCCGCCACCGATGACCAGGGAGTCGCCCAGCCGGTCGAGCCGGTCCCGCAGCCGGGCCACGGCACAGTCGTCCGCCTCCAGCAGATAGATCACCTCGAAGGACGGCCCGTCGTCGGCCGGACAGGACAGGACCTCGGTGACGGCATCGGGCCCGGCGGGCGCGGCGGGCCCGGCGTGGTCCTCCGGGCGGCGCTTCCGTACCGGAAAGGCGGCCGGTGCCTCGCCGGTGACGGACTGCACCAGCGCGCCCAGGACCGCGAGCAGTCCGCGCCCGCCCGCGTCGACGACACCGGCGCGCGCGAGTACGGCGAGCTGGTCCGGGGTCGCGTCGAGGGCGGCGCGCGCTCCGGCGTACGCGGCTCGTACGGTGGCAGCTCCATCGCCGGGCGCCCCGTCCCGCGCCCTCCGCCCCTGCTCCGCCACCGCCGCCTCGGCCGCCTCCGCCGCCGCGGAGGCCACGCTGAGCATGGTGCCCTCGACGGGGTGGACGACGGCCGCGCGGGCCAGCCCGGCGGCCCGCCGCAGCGCCGCCGCGATCCGGTCCCCGGCGGGACCGGTGGGGCTCCCGTCGGCCGCCGGGGCGGCCAGCACCTCCGCCATCCCGCGCAGCAACTGCGCCAGGATCGTGCCGGAATTCCCCTTCACCCCGATCAGCGCGCCATGCGCCATGGCCCGTACGGCATCGGCCGCCGCCGGCACGGTCGGACCGGTCTCGTGCGCCGCGAAGACCGCCTCGACCGCCCGCGCCGCGGACTCCACGGTCAGATAGAGATTGGTGCCGGTGTCACCGTCCGCGACCGGATAGACATTGATCGCGTCGATCTCCTCGCGCTCCCGGCCGAGGGCCTCCAGCGCCAGCGAGCACCAGTTCCGCACCTCTGCGGCGTCGAGGGTCTGCGGCACCTGATGGTCCTCCTTGAGCGGCCTGGATGCGGGCTGCACGCAGGGTAGCCCGCGTGCGGCGGGCCGGAGCGTGTCCGGGCGGCGGTACGGGCCGGGCGGGCAGGGGCCGGTCCGGGCCATGGTAGTTTCGTGGTGCCGAGGCAGGCGTTGTATGCTGCTTCGGTTGCCCGATGAGAGTCGGGCCATTCCCCCGGCAACGCCACATCAGTCACTGAAGTCACTGATTCCGGCCGCCGGATATCTCTGTACGTGCATCTGAAGTCTTTGGAGTGACCCGTGGCTGCCAACTGCGACGTCTGCGGCAAGGGGCCGGGCTTCGGCAACAGCATTTCCCACTCGCACCGCCGTACGCCCCGTCGCTGGAACCCGAACATCCAGCGTGTGCGTGCCGTGGTCGGTCGGACGCCGAAGCGGCTCAACGTCTGCACCTCGTGCATCAAGGCCGGCAAGGTCTCGCGCTGACGCCCGCGTCGTAGCGCAGCCCCTGCGGTTGCCTTGAAAAGCCGGTCCACCTCGGTGGACCGGCTTTTTGCCATGCCGCCACAGCGGCCGGCCATATGCGGCGCGGTGTTCTCAGACCGTCCCGCGGAAGCGCCAGGCGTGATCCACCGGGCCGATGCCCGCGCCCAGCGGGAAACCGTGCTCGATCGCCCCCGTCACATACTCCTTGGCGGCCACCACCGCCTCCACCACGCCCTTCCCGCCCGCCAGCCCGGCGGCGACGGCCGACGCAAGTGTGCAGCCGGTGCCATGGGTGTGCCGGTTGTCATGGCGCGGTGACCGCAGCCAGTGCTCCTCGCTGCCGTCGGTGAGCAGATCCACCGCGTCGCCCGGCAGATGCCCGCCCTTGATCAGTGCCCACCGGGGCCCGAACTCCAGCAGGGCGTCCGCCGCGCGCCGCAGGTCCGCCTCGCTCTCCACCCGTACCCCGGTGAGCTGGGCCACCTCGTCCAGATTGGGGGTGGCGACGGTCGCGACCGGCAGCAGCAGGGTCCGTACGCCGTCCAGCGCCGAGGCGGCCAGCAGCGGATCACCGTGCTTGGACACCCCGACCGGGTCGACGACCACGGGGGCGCCGGTGTCCGTGAGGAGTGCGGCGACGGTCTCGACGAGCACGGCGGAGGAAAGCATTCCGGTCTTCACCGCCTGAACGCCGATGTCGTCGACGACCGCCCGGTACTGGGCCCGTACCGCGTCCACGGGCAGCTCCCAGGCACCGTGCACACCGAGGGAGTTCTGTGCCGTGACGGCGGTGAGGACGCTCATGCCGTGGGCGCCGAGGGCCAGCATGGTCTTGAGATCCGCCTGGATGCCGGCACCGCCGCCGGAGTCGGATCCGGCGACGGTCAGCACACGGGGAGGCGCGGACGGGAGAGCTGGTCCGGGTACGGATACGGGTATCGCCATGGGCCCGAATCTACTGCCCTCCGCGCTCCCCGGATCCGCCGCCCGCTAGTCCACCGCCGGTCTCCCTACCGGTGGTCCTCGATGTCCCCGAAGTGGTCCCAGCCGCCCTTGCTGGTCCAGGGCGCCCCGTCGACCGTCACCTGGGGCAGCGCCGAGACATTGAGCACCTCGCCGATCACCTTCCAGCGGGCCGGCAGCTTCACATCGGGCGGGAAGGTGGCGACGATCGCGTGGTCCTCGCCCCCGGTAAGCACCCACTGGAGCGGATCGATGCCGACGGCCTGGCCGATGTCGTTCATCTGCGAGGGGATGTCGATCAGTCCGGAGCGCAGATCGATACGGACCTTGCCGGCCTCCGCGATATGCCCGAGGTCCGCGACCAGTCCGTCGCTCACATCGGTCATGGCGGTGGCACCGAGCCCGGCCGCCGCGGGGCCCGCGTGGTACGGCGGCTCCGGTCTGCGGTGCGCCTCGACGAAGGCACGCGGCGAGCGGAAACCGCGCGAGAGCACCGCGTGCCCGGCCGCCGACCAGCCCAGCCACCCGGTGTACGCGACCACGTCACCGGGCCGGGCACCGGACCGGGTCACCGGCTCGTGGTTGCGGAGATCGCCGAGGGCGGTGATGGCGATGGTGATGGTGTCCCCCCGTACGACATCGCCGCCGACCACCGCCGCGCCCGCGACCTGGCACTCGTCCCTGATGCCGTCCATCAGCTCGGTGGGCCAGGTCACCGGCAGTTCGGCCGGTACGACCAGACCGAGCAGCAGCGCGGTGGGGACCGCGCCCATCGCCGCGATGTCGGCGAGGTTCTGCGCGGCGGCCTTGCGGCCCACGTCGTACGCCGTCGACCAGTCGCGGCGGAAGTGCCGCCCCTCCAGCAGCAGATCCGTACTCGCCACGACCCGTCGGTCGGGCGCGGCCACGACCGCGGCGTCGTCGCCCGGCCCGAGCCGGACCGCCGGGGTGGTGGTGAGCCGGGACGTGAGTTCTCTGATGAGTCCGAACTCCCCCAACTCGCCCACGGTTCCCTTCACCGAGACTCCCCTCTCGTCAACTTCTGTCTGCCGTACACCGACCCGTGGGCGCCACCGGGACCCCGGGTCTCCCCGCGGCCCGTGGCGACGCGATACCGTGGCGTCCCTTCTCCCCACATGATCCTCGTGGCCGCCCTGGAGGTTCCGTGGTACAGGCGTACATCCTTATTCAGACCGAGGTGGGCAAGGCGACGACCGTCGCCGAGACCATCGCCAAGATTCCGGGAGTGACCCAGGCCGAGGACGTCACCGGTCCCTACGATGTGATCGTGCGCGCTCAGGCGGACACCGTCGATGAGCTGGGGCGCATGGTGGTCGCCAAGATCCAGCAAGTGGACGGCATCACCCGCACCCTGACCTGCCCGGTCGTGCACCTCTGACCCCCGTTTACCCTTGGCCGGTGACCCGTTCCCGCCGCAGGCTATCCGGCCGCCGTTCCGCCTGCCTGTCCGCCGTCCTTCTGCTGGCGGCGTCGGCGGGCTGTGCCTCTCAGGACGCGCCGTCGGTCGCGGTTCCCGCTCCGCCCCCGGGAGAGGCGGCGCTGTGCCGGGCTCTGCACGGGGAACTGCCAGGCAGCATCGGGGATCTCGGCCGGAACGATCCCGAACCGCGCTCCGAACTGACCGCCGGGTGGGGGGACGCCGCGATCGTACTGCGCTGCGGCGTCCCCCGGCCCGAGGGGATGAGCGATCCCCGGGCGAAGGCGGTGGAGGCGGACGGCGTCAACTGGATGCTGGAGGAGCGGGACTCGGGCCCGCGGTTCACCACCACGTACCGCGAGACCTATGTGGAGGTCACGATGGACGCGCGGTTCGCGCACGACTCCACTCCGCTCGCGCGGCTCGCCGGGCCGGTCGCGAAGACGATCCCGCCGAGCCTCTGACGCGCGTACGGCCCGGAGTCCCCGCCGTCAGCGCAGACCGGTCGGACGGCGCAGCGCCGCCTGGATCAGCCGGTCGATCAGCTCCGCGTACCCCACACCGCTCTCCTGCCACATCCGCGGATACATGGAGATCGGCGTGAAGCCGGGCATCGTGTTGATCTCGTTGATCACGAACCCGCCGTCCTCGGTGAGGAAGAAGTCCGCGCGGACCAGCCCCTCGCAGGACGCCGCCTCGAACGCCTCGACCGCGAGCCGCCGTACCTCCGCGGTCTGCTCCTCGGTGAGCGGCGCGGGCACCAGACCGGTGGCCGAGTCGATGTACTTGGCCTCGAAGTCGTAGAAGTCGTGCGCGGTGACCGGCGGGATCTCGGCGGGCACACTGGCCCGCGGCCCGTCCTCGAACTCCAGCACCCCGCACTCGATCTCGCGCCCGCGCAGCAGCGACTCGATGAGGATCTTGGGGTCGTGGCGCTGTGCCTCGGCGATCGCTTCGTCGAGCCCCGAGGGACCGTCGACCTTGGTGATGCCCATGGACGAACCGGCGCGCGCGGGCTTCACGAAGAGCGGCCAGCCGTGCTCCGCGGCGAAGTCCACGATCTTCTTGCGGGCACCGGCGCCCTCGGCACCTTCGGGTCCCTGCTCCCATTCGCGGGGCCTGATCACCAGATACGGGCCGACCGGCAGCCCGAAGGAGGTGAACACCCGCTTCATGTACTCCTTGTCCTGCCCGACGGCCGAGGCCAGGACCCCGGCGCCGACATAGGGGACTCCGGAGAGTTCGAGCAACCCCTGGAGGGTGCCGTCCTCGCCGTACGGGCCGTGCAGTACGGGGAAGACGACATCGACCTCGCCCAGCGCCTTGGGCACGGAGCCCGGCTCGCTGTAGACGACCTCGCGGTTGCCGGGGTCCACGGAGAGGACGACCCCGCCCTCCGTGGACTCGGCGAGCTGCTCGACGCTCGGCAGGGCGCGGTCGGCGATGGCCATCCGCTCGGGGTCGTCGGCGGTGAGCGCCCAGCGTCCGTCGGTGGTGATCCCGATGGGCAGGACGTCGTACTTCGTACGGTCGATGGACCGCAGTACGGCTCCGGCCGTGACCACCGAAATGGCGTGCTCGGAGCTACGGCCGCCGAAGACGACGGCCACGCGCGGCTTGCGGAGCTGCTGCTCAGGGCTCTGGGAGGAGTTCTCGCTGCTCATATCGCGATGAGCGTACCTGGTGGTAGCGCATGAGTCAGCGTCGCTCGCCGTCGCTCGCCGCCGAGTCGGCGGCGCCCGCCGGCCGGTCGCACCCGCCCGGGGTCAGACCCGCTCGGGCTTGGCGCTGCGCCCCATCAGCTCCTTGACCGCGACGAGCGGCGACTTCCCGTTGTGGACGATGTCCACGACCGTCTCCGTGATCGGCATCTCGACGGCGTGGCGCCGGGCCAGATCGAGCACGGACTCGCAGGACTTGACGCCCTCGGCGGTCTGGCTGGTGACCGCGATGGTCTCCTGGAGGGTCATCCCGCGGCCGAGGTTGGTGCCGAAGGTGTGGTTGCGGGAGAGCGGCGAGGAGCAGGTGGCGATCAGATCGCCCATGCCGGCGAGGCCGGAGAAGGTGTGCGGGTCGGCGCCCATGGCGAGCCCGAGCCGGGTGGTCTCGGCGAGCCCCCGGGTCATCAGGGAGGCCTTGGTGTTGTCGCCGAGCCCCATGCCGTCGGCGATGCCGACCGCGAGACCGATCACGTTCTTGACCGCGCCGCCGAGTTCGCAGCCGACCACGTCGGTGTTGGTGTACGGGCGGAAGTACGGGGTGTGGCAGGCGGACTGGAGCCGCTGCGCGACCGACTCGTCGCGGCAGGCGACCACGGCCGCGGCAGGCATCCGGCCGGCGATCTCCTTGGCGAGATTGGGTCCGGTGATCACCGCGACCCGCTCGGCCGGTGCCTTGGCGACCTCCTCGATCACCTCGCTCATCCGCTTGGCCGTGCCGAGTTCGACGCCCTTCATCAGCGAGACGAGCACGGTGTCGGAGGGCAGGACGGGCGCCCAGGCGGCGAGGTTGCCGCGCAGTGTCTGCGAGGGCACGGTCAGTACGGTGAACTCGGCGCCGTCCGCGGCCTCGGCCGGGTCGGTCGTCGCCCTTACGCCCACGGGGAGTTCGAAGCCCGGCAGATAGTCGGGGTTGGTCCGGGTGGTGTTGATGGCGTCGACGACTTCCGCGCGGCGGCCCCAGATCGTCACCTCGCATCCCGCGTCGGCGAGGATCATGGCGAATGCCGTGCCCCACGAACCCGCTGCGAAGACCGCGACCCGCGTCACTTGGACCCCTCTTCCGCGGCTTTGCGCCGCTGTTCCGCCCGGGCCTTGCGATGGTCGTACAGGGCCTCGGGCACCGGCTCTCCGCGTACCTCGGAGAGCAGTTCCGTGATGGCGGCCATGATGACCTCGGTCGCCTCACGGAGCAGTTCGGGGGTGGGTTCCTGGCCTTCGAACCGGGAGAGATCGACCGGTGGGCCGGCCAGCACCTTCAGTGTCTTGCGGGGAAAGAACTGGAAGCGGTTCTCCTTCGCGTACGGCGGCATCGCCAGATTGGCGCCCCACTGCGCGACGGGAATGACCGGGGCCTTGGTGAGCAGGGCGACCCGGGCGGCGCCGGTCTTGCCGGTCATCGGCCACATGTCGGGGTCACGGGTGAGGGTGCCCTCGGGGTAGAAGGCGACGCATTCCCCGCGCCCGATGGCGTCGACGGCGGCGCGGAACGCGTCCAGCGCGTCGGTCGTCTCGCGGTAGACGGGAATCTGGCCGGTGCCCCGGAGCATCATGCCGACAAAGGAACCCTGGAAGAGTCCGGCCTTCGCCAGGAATCTTGGCACGCGTCCGGTGTTGTACTGGAAGTGCGCGTAGGAGAGAGGGTCCAGATAGGAGTTGTGGTTGACCGCGGTGATGAATCCGCCGTCGGCCGGAATGTGTTCCTGGCCTCGCCAGTCCCGCTTGAACAGAACGACCAGCGGCGGTTTGGCGATGACGGCCGCCAGGCGGTACCAGAAGCCGATTCTGCGGCGGGACACTCGGACACCTTCCTCTTCGCGCCTGGCTCATTGCCCGGCTGCCGGGGGTCAAGTGTCGCCCCGGGCCCCTGCTCTGTCGAGAACACCGTACGCCCCGCTTCCTGGACCGGCCCTGTGGGCCGTCACGGTGCCGGGCCACAATAGAGGGCCGATTCACATGGACGGAGAGTTCGCCACGGACACCGACCCGACCTCGCGCTGGTCCCTGGTCGTTCCGCTGAAGCCCCTGCGGCTGGCCAAGAGCAGGCTCGCCGTGGCCGCGGGCGAGACCCTGCGGCCACGGCTCGCGCTGGCCTTCGCACAGGACACCGTGGCCGCGGCGCTGGCCTGCCCGGCGGTACGGGATGTGGCGGTCGTCACGGACGACCCGACGGCGGCGGCCGAGCTGGCGGCGCTGGGCGCGCGCATCGTGCCGGACTCCCCGGCGGACGGTCTCAACGCGGCGCTGGCGCATGGCGCGCGGGCGGTCAGGGCGGGGCGCCCGCGCGCCGCGGTGGCCGTGCTCAACGCCGACCTCCCGGCACTGCGTCCCGCGGAGCTGGGCGCGGTCCTGGCCGCGGCGGAACCATTTCCGCGTGCTTTTCTCGCGGACGCCGCCGAAATCGGTACGACATTGCTGACGGCGGCCGCGGGCACTGAATTGAATCCGGCTTTCGGCGGTCCGAGCCGCCTTCGGCATTTGTCGTCGGGCGCGGTGGAAATTGTCCTGGCCGGCGTGGATTCCGTACGGCGTGATGTGGATACGGGTGCCGATCTGCTGGTGGCCGCGGAGCTGGGTCTGGGCCCGCACACGGCTCTGCGGTACGCGGCGCACGGCCCGCTTCCCGCACACCGGCCGGGAATCTGAACAGCCGGGGCTCCGGGCGGCGTAGGCACGGCACGGGCGCGGGAGCGGCGGTACGCTGCCGCCATGCAGGCCACTTCGTACACCTACGACTCCGAAACCCGCGCCGGGAGCGTGCTGCTGGACGACGGCACCCCGGTGGAGTTCGACACGGCGGCGTTCGACGCCGGCGGGCTGCGGATGCTGCGTCCGGGGCAGCGCGTACGGATCGAGACCGAGGGCGAGGGCGCGTCACTGCGGATCACGCTGGTGACGCTGTACACGTTCTGACGCGCGCGCTCCGGCACTTCGGGCACCTCCGACACGCCGCGGGCCGGGCTCCCGGAGAGGAGCCCGGCCCGGCGCGTGTGGCTCTGTAACCGCTCACTTCCCCCTGGTGACGGTCTTCTTCGCGGTGGTGGTGCGTGCGGCCGCCTTCCTGGCGGGCGCCTTCTTGGCCGTGGCCTTCTTGGCCGGCGCGGTCTTCTTCGCGGTGGCCTTCTTGGCCGTGGCGGTGGCCTTCTTGGCGGTCTTCTTCGCCGCCGTCGTCTTCTTCCCCGCCGTCTTCTTGGCGGCTGTCGTCTTCTTGACCGCGGTCTTCTTCGCCGCGGTGGTCTTCTTGACCGCGGTCTTGCGGGCCGCGGCCGTCTTGGCGGTGGCCTTCTTGGCCGCGGCCTTCACGGTCGTACGGGCGGAAACCCCGCCGGAGAGGCTGCCCTTGGGGGCCTTCTTGACGGCCACATCGTTCTTGGGAAGCTTCTTCGAGCCGCTGACCAGGTCCTTGAACCCCTGTCCTGCGCGGAAGCGGGGCACCGAGGTCTTCTTGACCCGGACGCGCTCACCCGTCTGCGGGTTACGGGCGTAGCGGGCCGGGCGGTCGACCTTCTCGAACGAGCCGAAACCGGTGACCGAGACGCGGTCACCGGCGACGACCGCGCGGACGATGGCGTCGAGTACCGCGTCGACCGCGTCCGCGGCCTGCTGACGGCCGCCTACCTTGTCCGCAATCGCTTCTACGAGCTGCGCCTTGTTCACGTCTTCCCCTTCGGAGACATTGCCAGAACGAAAGTGTTCAAGCTTTTTCGCACGTTAGGCAGATATATACCGCAAATCAAACACGAAACGGGCTAATCACCCTAGTGCCGCAACGAAGTCGACCTGGCGGAGATCCGCGGAGGTCAGTCACCTTCGGGAAAACGACCCTCGTCGAGGTCCTTCACCAAGCGCTCCAGACGCCTTGCCGCGTCCGGGAGATCGTGTTTCGCCGCGGCCGTGATGACCAGCAGCTTCCGCGAGAGCGCCATCCGTACACTCTCCGGGACTTGCAGCGTGCGCACCCTTGTGTGCGCTTCCTTCAGTTGTTCGGCGACCAACCCGTAGAGCTTGAGTTGGCTGTCGCGTTCCATGCACCGATTGTGCCATCTGGGGCGAGTTGTCGCCCGAGGGGGGCTCAACAAGCGACCGCACCCCCTGCCGGAGGGCAGGGGGTGCGGTCGGGGAGAGACGCCGATCAGGCCTGATCAGGCGGTAATGGTCCGTGGTTTGAAGGACGGCCTGGCGGCTTCGTAGGCGGCGATCTCCGCTTCGTTCTGAAGGGTGAGGCTGATGTCGTCGAGCCCGTTCAGCAGCCGCCAGCGGGCGTTCTCGTCCAGCTCGAAATCAGCGGTGAGCCCGGGCCCGTCGGCTGCGGCGGCCCTGACCTGGCGTGCTTCGAGGTCCACGGTGATCTCGGCCTCGGGGTCGCTCTCCGCGATCTCCCAGAGGGCGTCGACGACCGGCTGGTCCAGAACCACGGTCAGCAGACCGTTCTTGAGCGAGTTGCCGCGGAAGATATCGGCGAACCGGGACGAGATGACGGCCTTGAAACCGTAGTTCTGCAGGGCCCATACGGCGTGTTCGCGGGAGGAGCCGGTGCCGAAGTCGGGTCCGGCGACCAGCACCGTGGCGCCCGCGTACCGGGGCTGGTTGAGCACGAACTCCGGGTCCTTGCGCCAGGCCTCGAACAGCCCGTCCTCGAAGCCGTCGCGGGTGACCTTCTTGAGCCAGTGCGCCGGAATGATCTGGTCGGTGTCGACATTGCTGCGGCGCAGCGGGACCGCGCGGCCGGTGTGGGTGGTGAAGGCTTCCATGGTTATCGCGCTCCAGCGGGCGTAGGGGCGCCGGCACCGGCGTCGGACAGATCGGCGGGCGAGGCCAGACGGCCCAGGACGGCGGTGGCGGCGGCGACCTGGGGCGAGACGAGATGGGTACGGCCGCCCTTGCCCTGCCTGCCCTCGAAGTTGCGGTTCGAGGTGGACGCGGAGCGCTCGCCGGGCGCGAGTTGGTCGGGGTTCATGCCCAGGCACATCGAGCAGCCGGCGTGCCGCCACTCGGCGCCCGCGCCGGTGAAGACCTTGTCCAGGCCCTCCTCCACGGCCTGGAGGGCGACCCGTACCGAACCGGGGACCACCAGCATCCTTACGCCGTCGGCGACTTTGCGGCCGTCCAGGATGGAGGCCGCCGAGCGCAGGTCCTCGATACGGCCGTTGGTGCACGAGCCTACGAAGACGGTGTCCACGCTGATGTCGCGCAGCGCCTGCCCGGCGGTCAACCCCATGTACTCCAGGGCCTTTTCGGCGGCGTGCCGCTCCGAAGCGTCCTCGTACGAAGCGGGGTCGGGGACGTGCGAGGAGAGCGGCGCGCCCTGGCCGGGGTTGGTGCCCCAGGTGACGAACGGGGCCAGTTCCGTGGCGTCGATGAAGACCTCGGCGTCGAAGACCGCGTCGTCGTCGGTGCGCAGCGTCTTCCAGTACGCGACCGCCGCGTCCCAGTCCTCGCCGCGGGGGGCGTGGTCGCGGTCCTTCAGATACGCGAAGGTGGTCTCATCGGGGGCGATCATGCCCGCCCTGGCGCCGGCCTCGATGGACATGTTGCAGATGGTCATCCGGGCCTCCATCGAGAGCTTCTCGATGGCCTGGCCGCGGTATTCGAGGATGTAGCCCTGGCCGCCGCCGGTGCCGATCCTGGCGATCACGGCGAGAATCAGGTCCTTGGCGGTGACGCCGTCGGGGAGTTCGCCGCCGACGGTGATGGCCATGGTCCTGGGGCGGGCCAGCGGCAGGGTCTGGGTGGCGAGGACATGCTCGACCTGGCTGGTGCCGATGCCGAACGCCAGCGCGCCGAAGGCGCCGTGGGTGGAGGTGTGGCTGTCGCCGCACACCACGGTGGTGCCGGGCTGGGTCAGTCCGAGCTGCGGGCCCACGACATGGACGACGCCCTGCTCGACATCGCCCAGCGGGTGCAGCCGTACGCCGAAGTCCGCGCAGTTCTTGCGGAGCGTCTCCAACTGGACCCGGGAGACCGGGTCCGCGATGGGCTTGTCGATGTCGAGGGTCGGGGTGTTGTGGTCCTCGGTCGCGATGGTGAGGTCGAGCCGCCGGACCTGCCGGCCGCTCTTACGGAGGCCGTCGAAGGCCTGGGGGCTGGTCACCTCGTGCAGCAGGTGCAGATCGATGAAGAGAAGGTCGGGCTCGCCCTCCGCGCGCCGGACGACATGGTCGTCCCAGACCTTCTCCGCGAGTGTCCTACCCATCGCTTTCCCTCCGGCCGGTCCGTCGTGGCCGGCGCTCCTAGAGATATGTGGGCCCGCGTCCGCTCTCCTCGTGCCCGGGCGCCGGCTGGGGGCCCGTGGTCCGCGGGCCGTACCCACCAGGTTGGCAAGTTCTCCGCGAAAAGGAACTTGCGTTTCACAGAGTGAGACGCGAGTATCGTTTCATGGACAACTCTAGCGGCGTCGGCGTTCTCGACAAGGCGGCTCTGGTATTGAGCGCTCTGGAGTCCGGTCCGGCCACCCTGGCCGGGCTGGTCGCGGCGACCGGGCTCGCACGGCCCACGGCCCACCGGCTGGCCGTGGCACTGGAACACCACCGGATGGTGGCGAGGGACATGCAGGGTCGGTTCATTCTGGGCCCTCGGCTGGCCGAGCTGGCCGCCGCGGCCGGCGAGGACCGGCTGCTGGCCACGGCGGGGCCCGTGCTCACGCATCTGCGGGATGTCACGGGCGAGAGCGCGCAGCTCTACCGGCGCCAGGGTGACATGCGGATATGTGTGGCGGCGGCCGAGCGGCTGTCCGGACTGCGGGACACGGTCCCGGTCGGCTCGACCCTGACGATGAAGGCGGGCTCCTCGGCCCAGATCCTGATGGCCTGGGAGGAGCCGGAGCGGCTGCACCGCGGACTTCAGGGTGCCCGGTTCACGGCGACGGCGCTCTCAGGCGTACGGCGTAGGGGGTGGGCCCAGTCGATCGGCGAGCGTGAGCCGGGGGTGGCCTCGGTCTCGGCGCCGGTGCGCGGTCCCTCGAACCGGGTGGTCGCCGCCGTCTCGGTATCCGGACCGATCGAGCGGCTCACCCGGCATCCGGGCCGTATGCACGCCCAGGCCGTGATAGACGCCGCGAGCCGGCTGAGCGAGGCACTGCGCCGCTCGGGCTGAGCCCTCGCCCCTCTCTTCTGGCACCGGTCGGCCGCTCCAGCGCCGCAGCGGCCGGGCCGGTACGGGCCGGGAATCCGCTCAACCGGGGCTCCGGCGGCCGAGGTTGAGCACGCCGGGGTCGATCACGGAGCAAATAAGAAAGCCCTTCGCGTACGAAGGGCTTTCTCTGCTTTCTGTACCCCCGACCGGATTCGAACCGGCGCTACTGCCGTGAGAGGGCAGCGTGCTAGGCCGCTACACAACGGGGGCGTGGACCGAGGTCCCGCTGGGCTACCAGGACTCGAACCTAGAACAACGGAACCAGAAACCGTCGTGTTGCCAATTACACCATAGCCCATGGTCGTTCAAGTCTTCTCAGACCCGTACCCCCGACCGGATTCGAACCGGCGCTACCGCCTTGAGAGGGCGGCGTGCTAGGCCGCTACACAACGGGGGCCCTGGCGATCCTGCATCGACGCGGCCGGGTGCGACCCGACGGCATCGGAGAGAAGGATCTGTACCCCCGACCGGATTCGAACCGGCGCTACTGCCGTGAGAGGGCAGCGTGCTAGGCCGCTACACAACGGGGGCGTTGCAGAGAAGATCTGCGCTGGGCTACCAGGACTCGAACCTAGACTAACGGAACCAGAAACCGTCGTGCTGCCAATTACACCATAGCCCACCAAAACTCAACCCCCGTACGGGGGCTAATTTGGCTTGCGCTCCCGGCCGGACTTGTCGGCCCTCCCGGGCGGCGCAGGAAGAACATTACCCGATGGCGGACACCGCTCCAAAACGAGTATCACCGCGCAGCAGAGCGGGAAGCTGGCCGAGATCGGTGATCCGTACCAGCTCAGGACGCCCTCCCACGCCGGCCCGGTCCAGCCACACCCCGGCGAGCCCCGCGGCGACGGCCCCGCCCGCGTCGATGTCCGGCTCGTTGCCCACGTACACCACCTCGTGCGGGTCCAGGGCGAGGGTGTCGCAGGCGGCATGGAAGGCGGCGGCGTCGGGCTTCGATACGCCCAGCTCAGCGGCGCAGAGAACGGCCTCGAAGTGATCGCGTACCCCCAGCGCGGAGAGCTTGCGGTCCTGGACGCGGAGGCTGGAGTTCGAGAGGACGGCCTGGCGGTAGTCGGGCGCGAGCCGGTCGAGCACGGCGACGCTGTCGGGGAACAGCGTCCAGGCGGCTTCGTAATGAACGATGTACCGGTCGAACCAGCCGTCCGCCTCGGCGTCGCCCAGGTCGTCGCTGCCGGTGAAGGTACGGACCCGGTCGCGCCGCTGCCCCTGGAAGTCGGTCTCCCCCGCGGAGAACCGCGCCCAGTGCAGATCGGTGATCTCCCGCCAGCGCGCGAGGGCCTGGTCGGCCGATTCGAATCCGGCGTCCAGGCCCTCGGCCACGAGATGGTCCCGCATTCCGACGCGGTCGGCGTTGGAGTAGTCGAACAGGGTGTCGTCGATATCCCAGAGCACGGCGCGGATAGGCATACGCCGACGGTACCGGCGACGACCCGCCGGCTGGGGGTCCGGGGGTCACCCCCCGGTGTGAGCAGTGTCGATGTCCCAGAGCACGGCGCGGACAGGCATACGCCGACGGTACCCGCGACAACCCCCCGGCTGGGGGCCCGGGGGTCACCCCCCGGTGTAAGCAGTGTCGATGTCCCAGAGCACGGCGCGGACAGACATACGCCCGACAGCGCCGTGCGCCCCTGGACAACCGTGCGCTCCTGCGCGGGCGGCTACGCCCGCAGCTTCGCCAGGGCCGCGTCGACGCGGCTCAGTGTGCGCTCGCGGCCCAGGAGTTCCAGGGACTCGAAGAGCGGGAGGCCGACCGTGCGGCCCGTGACCGCGACACGGACCGGGGCCTGGGCCTTGCCCAGTTTGAGACCGTGCTCCTCGCCCGCCGCGAGCACCGCGTTCTTGAGCGCCTCCGCGGTCCACTCCGCCTCGGCGATCTTCGTACGGGCGGTCTCCAGCAGCGCGTCCGCGCCCGGCTTCATCGCCTTCGCCCAGGACGCCTCGTCCTCCGCCAGCTCGTCCAGAAAGAGGAAGTCGACATTGGCGGTGATGTCCGAGAGCACCGTGAGCCGGGTCTGCGCCAGCGGCGCCAGCGCCTCGAAGGCCGCCGTGTCGAAGTTCTCCGGCGGCCAGGGCGCGTGCGGGGCCTTCAGCCAGGGCGCGCACGCCTCGATGAACGTCTTTCCGTCCAGCAGCCGGATGTGATCGGCGTTGATCGCCTCGGCCTTCTTCAGATCGAACCGAGCCGGATTCGCGTTGACGTCCGCGATGTCGAACGCGGCGACCATCTCGTCCATCGAGAAGATGTCCCGGTCCGCGGCGAGCGACCAGCCCAGCAGGGAGAGGTAGTTGAGCAGGCCCTCGGGCAGGAATCCGCGCTCCCGGTAGAGGTTCAGGGAGGACTGCGGGTCGCGCTTGGAGAGCTTCTTGTTGCCCTCGCCCATGACATAGGGGAGGTGCCCGAACGCCGGGATCTCCTTCGCGAGGCCCAGCTCGATCAGTGCCTTGTAGAGCGCGATCTGCCGCGGGGTGGAGGACAGCAGGTCCTCACCACGCAGTACGTGGGTGATCTCCATCAGCGCGTCGTCGACCGGGTTGACCAGCGTGTACAGCGGCGCGCCATTGGCACGGACGATGCCGTAGTCCGGAACGTTCTCCGGGGTGAAGGTCAGCTCGCCGCGGACCAGGTCCGTGAAGGTGATCGGCTCGTCGGGCATCCGGAAACGCACGATGGACGTGCGGCCCTCCGCCTCGTACGCCGCCCGCTGCTCCGCGCTCAGATCGCGGCACTGCCCGTCGTACCCCGAGGGACGCCCCGCCGCGCGGGCCGCGTCGCGGCGCGCGTCCAGTTCCTCGGTGGTGCAGTAGCAGTGGTACGCGTGGCCGGCCGCGAGCAGCTTGTCCGCGGTGTCGCGGTAGATGTCCATCCGCTGCGACTGGCGGTACGGCGCGTGCGGGCCGCCCACCTCCGGGCCCTCGTCCCAGTCGAACCCGAGCCAGCGCATCGAGTCGAGGAGCTGCTCGTACGACTCCTCGGAGTCGCGCGCCGCGTCGGTGTCCTCGATACGGAAGACCAGGGTGCCGCCGCTGTGCCGGGCGAAGGCCCAGTTGAACAGGGCGGTGCGGACCAGTCCCACATGGGGGTTGCCGGTCGGCGAGGGACAGAAACGTACACGGACGGGTCCGTTAGCCACGCTTGATCACCTTGTTGGTGAGAGTGCCGATGCCTTCGATGGTGACGGCGACCTCGTCGCCGACGCTGAGGGGGCCGACCCCGGCGGGGGTGCCCGTGAGGATGACGTCGCCGGGGAGCAGCGTCATGGCCTCGGTGATGTGGACGATCAGGTCCTCGACGGAGCGGATCATGTCGCTCGTACGGCCGAGTTGGCGCTGTTCGCCGTTGACCGTGCACTGGATGGTGAGGTCCGAGGGGTCGAGGTCGGTCTCCACCCAGGGGCCGAGCGGGCACGAGGTGTCGAAGCCCTTGGCGCGGGCCCACTGCTTCTCGGCGCGCTGGGTGTCGCGGGCCGTGATGTCGTTGGCGCAGGTGTAGCCGAGGATGACGTCCTTGACCCGGTCGCGGGGGACTTCGCGGCACATCCGGCCGATGACGACGGCCAGTTCGGCCTCGTAGTGGACCTCGTCGGAGAAGGACGGGTACTCGACGGCGTCGCCGGTGCCGATGAGCGCGGTCGTGGGCTTGAGGAAGACGACCGGGACGTCGGGGACCGCGTTGCCCAGCTCGGCCGCGTGCTCCGCGTAGTTGCGGCCGATGCCCAGGATCTTGTTGCCGATCACGGGCGGCAGGAGACGGACCTTACTCAGCGGGACCTTGGTGCCGGAGAGCTCGAAGTCGGCGTACGGGATGCCCTTGATGATGTCGAGCACAAGGCCGGCCGGGTCGCTGCCCTCGCCCTCGACCGCGCCGAAGGCGACATTGCCGTCGATGGAGAATCTGGCGATGCGCACGGGATGCTGCCGCCCCTCACTACTTGACGTGCCGGCTGTTCCGGAGACTGACGCTCCAGGCTAGCGCGGGGGGCGTGGTGGGCGTCGCGCGTACGGAGCGGCCACCTCGGATGTCCGGGACGGCCGCTTCGCGTATTACAGTGCGGGTGAGAAGTGGATCAACGGTCACCCCGCGGATCACTTCGGACGGAGCCGGCCAGGGCGTGTCCCCCAGGGCCCCGGAGATGGGCCTAGGACGCGACGGGAGCGTCCATCAGGGT
Organism: Streptomyces odonnellii; assembly: GCF_000981895.1. Taxonomy (GTDB): domain Bacteria; phylum Actinomycetota; class Actinomycetes; order Streptomycetales; family Streptomycetaceae; genus Streptomyces; species Streptomyces odonnellii. Next base: position 22,075 of record NZ_LATD01000032.1, read on the forward strand.
CGTACGGCGGGGGTTGGCGGTCCGGTTGGGCAGGGCGACGGGGTGTTCCTGGTGCTCCGCGGGTGCCATCTCCTCGGCGTCCTTCAAATGCGCCAGTGTGGTGCGCCGGGGGTTGGCGGTGCTGCGGAACATCATCGTCGTCTTCATCTGTGGTGTCAGACCTTGTCGGGAGCGGGGCGCGGGGCGCCACTTGTCGGATGTGCCATCTCTGTAAAGCGTCAGGCTAAACATCCGATTCCCCGCCACCGACGGGATCCAGCAGCGATCTCCATGTGAGTTTCCTCACGACTCGCCGGGCATTTCCCCCATTCCGGTCACTGATCGTTGACCATGGAATCGGACATTGAGCTACTGAACGTTACATTCCGCTCCTGATCATGAAGACTGGGACACCCCCCACCCGTAAGCGGGTCGTCAATAAAAGTCCGTTTCCTCCGTGAACCATTTCTACGGCTCGTGACCCGGCGCTCACACGGCGTCATTCAAGCCATGGGCCCTCCCGTGGCCCTTGTTGGAGATCCTGCACTGTGCTGGAATTCCCCCCACCGCCGCGGGTTTACAAGCCGGCGCGCAGGGGCGCAACGCAGCGCCGAGTGGCGGCGGGGAAGGGGAGCAGCGCCGGTCACTCACGACCACCATGGGGGGCGTTCTGCACCCCACGACGCCGACACCGCCCCGCCGTTCGCGGAGGGGCGCCTGGTCCAGAGGTTGCGACGCTAGTGCAGGGACGTTTCAAGAGGGATAGCAGTGCTGCGGCGGAGCAGGAGCCCCGCGGCGGAACCGACCGCGGCTCCTCGCCCCAGCACACCCAGAACCCGGGACCGGCACCCTCGGGCGAGAGTGGCGGCAGAGGCGGGTCCGCCGGGGCCGCACCGGGTGCGGGCGGGCCTTCGGCGCCGCCCAAGCCCGTGACGCCACCGGTCACTTCGGTGCCGGGTGAGGTCGGGCCGAGGATCGCGCTGCGCAACTGGCGTATCAGCACGCGCCTGGTGGCGCTGCTGACACTGCCGGTGGTCGCCGCGACCTCGCTGGGCGGGCTCCGTATCAACCAGTCGCTGAACGACATTCAGCAACTGGAGCACATGCAGCTCCTCACCAAGATGACCAAGGAGGCGACGAGCCTCGCCGCCGCGCTCCAGGCGGAACGTGACGAGTCGGCAGGTCCGCTCACCAACGGCGAGTCGCCCGACGACTACAAGGTCAAGAACCGCCGTACCGCGACCGACCGGGCGAAGCGGGCCTTCCTCGACGCCACGGTCGACATCGGCAATACCGACGGCGACGAGGCGCTGGAGAGCATCCGCTCAAACGTCAACCAGATCGCCACCCAGGTCAACAAGATCAACGACATCCGCAAGGGCGCGTACACCTCGGAGTCGGACTCGCTGACCGTCGACGCGTACAGCGGACTGATCGACTCGCTGCTGAGCCTCTCGCAGGACATGGCGCAGGCGACCAGCAACCCGGACATGATCAAGCGGACCCGTGCGCTGGCAGCGTTCTCCTCCGCCAAGGAGTACGCCTCGATCCAGCGCGCGATCATCGCCGCCGCGCTGCCGGCCGACCCGAAGACCAAGGGCAAGCTCACCGACAGCGACCGGCTGTACGGTCTGGCCGCGCAGACCAAGGAGCGGAACGCCCTCACCTCCTTCAGCTCGCTGTACGAGTCGATGGGCGGCGACGCCGAAGAGCTGACGGCTCCGCTCGACGGCAACGGCAACCCTGAGATAGGCCAGGCCGAGAAGTACGCGGAGCGCGTGCTCGCCACCCCGGACGGCATGGCGCAGCAGCCCAACCGCTCGTATCTGGACTGGACCGACCAGGCGTCCACCCGGATCAACGCGATGAAGACCATCGAGGCCACGCTGCTGGGCGAGATGGAGGGCAAGGCCCGCGAGCTGCGCACCCAGTCGCAGCGCGACGCGCTCATCAACGGTGCGGTCATCCTGCTCGTGCTGGGTGTCTCGCTGGCCGGCGCCTTCGTGGTCGCCCGGTCCATGATCCGCTCGCTGCGCCGGCTCCAGGACACGGCCACCAGGGTCGCCCAGGACCGGCTGCCCGAGCTGGTCAAGCAGCTCTCCGAGTCGGACCCGCAGGATGTCGACACCTCCGTCGAGTCGGTCGGTGTGCACTCCCGGGACGAGATCGGACAGGTCGCCGCGGCCTTCGACGACGTGCACCGCGAGGCGGTCCGCCTCGCCGCCGAGCAGGCCCTCCTCCGGGGCAACGTCAACGCGATGTTCACCAACCTCTCGCGCCGCAGCCAGGGCCTGATCCAGCGTCAGCTCTCCCTGATCTCCGAGCTGGAGTCCCGTGAGGCGGACCCTGACCAGCTCTCCTCGCTCTTCAAGCTGGACCACCTCGCGACCCGTATGCGCCGTAACGGTGAGAACCTCCTCGTCCTCGCGGGCGAGGAGCCGGGCCGCCGGTGGACCAGGCCCGTACCGCTGGTCGACGTGCTGCGAGCTGCGGCCTCCGAGGTGGAGCAGTACGAGCGCATCGAACTGGCCTCGGTCCCCGCGACCGAGGTCGCCGGACGCGTCGTCAACGACCTCGTGCACCTGCTCGCCGAGCTGCTGGAGAACGCGACCTCGTTCTCCTCGCCGCAGACCAAGGTCCGGGTCACCGGTCACGCGCTGCCCGACGGGCGGGTGCTGGTCGAGATCCATGACACCGGTATCGGTCTGTCCCCCGAGGACCTCGCGGCGATCAACGAGCGGCTGGCCTCGCCGCCGACCGTGGACGTCTCCGTATCGCGCCGCATGGGTCTGTTCGTGGTCGGCCGGCTGTCCCTGCGCCACGGCATCAGGATCCAGCTCCGTCCGTCCGACTCGGGTGGCACGACCGCACTGGTCATGCTGCCGGTCGATGTCGCGCACGGCGGCAAGAAGGCTCCGGTGCCCGGCCGGCCCGGTGCCGGTCCCGGCGGCCAGAACGCGGTGGGCCAGGCGCCCGCCCCGGGCGGCCAGTTGACCGGCGGACCCGGTGCGGCCGGTGGCGGCAGGCCTGGTCTCGGCGCGGGACCCGGCGGCGGCCCCGGACTGCTCGCGGGCGCGAGCCCGCGCGCCGCGCTGCCGTCCCGGGACGGCTCGGGCGGCGGCCAGGGCGGACCGCAGGATCCGCAGCGGCAGGGCTCGGGCCAGTCCAGCATCTTCAGCCAGAACGCCTTCGGCGCGCCGGGCCAGGGCCAGGCCGGTCCCGGACAGGGCGGTGGCCAGGGTCAGGTCCGTAACGACCAGTTCGGCGGCCCGGCCGGGCAGAACCCGAACAGCCAGCAGGGACCGGGTGCCCGGGCCGGCCAGGGCGGCGGCGACCGCAACGGCTTCAGCGGCCGCGCCCAGAACGCCTTCCAGCAGGGCGGCGCCCCCGACCGCGGCCGGCAGCTTCCGCCGCCCGGCGGACCGCGCGCCGAACTGCCCGGCGGGAACCCGCAGCCGCAGCGTCAGCAGACCACGAGCTGGGGCAGCGACCAGCAGCCCGGGCAGCACTCCCCGCTGGACGCACCGCGCGGCCACGAGGAGCACGACACCTCCGGCCAGTTCGTCAGGCCGGGAGCCGACCAGCAGGGCCCCGGGTCCACGGCCGAGTTCCAGCGCCCGGACTTCGGCGGGCCCCGGCCGGACGCGAACACGGGACACGGCGGACCGCAGGACGCGGCTGCCACGGCCCAGTTCCCCCGTCCGGACTTCAACGCCCCGGGGGGCTACGACGCCCCGCAGAACGGGTACGGCAACGCCCAGTCGGACTTCCGTGCCCCCGCCGAGTACAACGCCGAGTACAACAACGCCCCGCAGCAGCGGGACTACCACCCCCAGCAGGACTTCAACGCCCAGCGCCCCGGAGGTCCGGGCGCGCAGGGCGGTTACCGGCCGCAGGGCCTGCCGCAGCAGCAGCCGGAGGCGCTGCCGCCGGCCGGTCCCGGCGACGGCCGCACCCCGCTGTACGACAACCTGGAGACCAACTGGTTCCACGGACACGGCCAGCAGGGCGGCGGTCAGCAGTACCCGCAGCAGCCACCCCAGCAGCACCAGTCCCAGCAGCCCCCGATGCCGCGCCGCGACATCCAGGGCTCCGGCACCAACGGCTCGGGCTTCCCGGGCCTGAACGCCAACGGTTCGGGCGCCCGGGGCGCGGGCGTCACCTCTTCCTGGCGTACGTCGCCCAACGACGAGCTGGTACGCCAGGCCGAGCGGGTCAAGAAGCCCCAGGCGGGCGGGATCACCACATCCGGTCTGCCCCGCCGGGTGCCGCGTGCCAATCTGGTGCCCGGCACCGCGCAGGAACAGAACACCCAGGCCGGTCCGCAGGTATCGCGTGCGCCAGCAGACGTACGCGGCCGGCTGACCAATCTCCGTCGGGGTATCCAGCAGGGTCGTCAGGCCGGCAACACCGGCCCGGCGACCGGGAGTTTCAACCTCGGCACCTCTCACCAGCAGGAGCGTTAGTTGAGTCCGATGAGTCAGGCTGCGCAGAATCTGAACTGGTTGATCACCAACTTCGTGGACAACACCCCCGGGGTGTCCCACACGGTGGTGGTCTCCGCGGACGGACTTCTGCTGGCCATGTCCGAGGGCTTCCCCCGCGACCGCGCCGATCAGCTCGCGGCCGTGGCGTCCGGTCTGACCTCGCTGACCGCGGGGGCGTCCCGGATCTTCGAAGGCGGCCCGGTCAACCAGACCGTCGTCGAGATGGAGCGCGGTTTCCTCTTCCTCATGTCCGTCTCCGACGGGTCCTCCCTAGCCGTACTGGCGCACCCCGAGTGCGACATCGGCCTGGTGGGATACGAAATGGCCCTTCTGGTCGACCGCGCAGGTACGGTCCTCACCCCGGACCTGCGCGCCGAGCTCCAGGGCAGCCTGCTGCACTGAGGCTCAAGGCACCGTCCCCCGCTCCAACCACCGTCAGGCCGCCCAACCGGCCCCCCACCGGCCAAGTCAGACGGCACGCAGACATCTTGCTGTCACGCCCGGAGGATTCATGACCCCGCCACCCGCCTCTCACGATCCGTACGGCGCAGTCGACGCGTACGGCTCCGAGGGCGACCAGCCGCTGGTCCGTCCGTACGCCATGACCGGCGGCCGGACCCGGCCGCGGTACCAGCTCGCCATCGAGGCGCTGGTCAGTACGACGGCAGACCCGGCGCACCTTGCCACTCTGCTCCCTGAGCACCAGCGGATCTGCCACCTGTGCCGTGAGGTCAAGTCCGTCGCGGAGGTGTCGGCCCTGCTGACGATGCCGCTGGGCGTCGCGCGCATCCTGGTCGCCGACCTGGCGGAGGCGGGCATGGTGGCCATCCACCAGCCGGGCAACGGAGAGGCCGGCGGCACGCCGGATGTGACTCTGCTCGAAAGGGTGCTCAGTGGACTTCGCAAGCTCTAGCGGCGGTG
>NZ_LATD01000320.1 GCF_000981895.1 Streptomyces odonnellii
CCCCGTAAGGTGGGCGACGGGATCACACCCCGCCCCACCAGCCGCTTCACCGCCGCAGCGGCCCCACCCCGCCCTAGGAGCCCGCACCGCCATGGCACAGCACGCCGAGCACCCCGCCTACCCCGTCGGACTCCGCCTGTCCGGGCGGCGCGTCGTAGTCGTCGGGGGCGGGCAGGTCGCGCAGCGCAGGCTGCCCGCGCTCATCGCGGCCGGCGCCGACATCGTGCTGGTGTCGCCCTCCGCGAAGGCGTCCGTCGAGGCCATGGCGGAAGCCGGCGAGATCCGCTGGGAGCGCCGCCGGTACGAAGAGGGTGACCTCACCGACGCCTGGTACGCCCTCATCGCCTCCAGCGACCCCGTCGCCAACCGCACCGCCTCCGCCGAGGCCGAACGCAACCGAGTCTGGTGCGTACGGAGCGACGACGCCGAGGCCGCCACCGCCTGGACCCCCGCCACCGGCCGCAGCGAGGGTGTCACCGTCGCCGTGCTGACCGGCCGCGACCCCCGCCGCTCCGCCGCCCTGCGGGACGCCATCGTCGAGGGCCTGCGTGACGGCACCCTCGCCGCGCCCCACCACCGCACCCGCACCCCCGGCGTCGCGCTCGTCGGCGGCGGCCCCGGCGACCCCGACCTGATCACCGTGCGCGGCCGCAGGCTCCTCGCCGAGGCGGATGTCGTGATCGCCGACCGCCTCGGCCCGCGCGGCCTGCTCGACGAACTCCCGCCGCACGTCGAGGTGGTGGACGCCGCGAAGATCCCGTACGGCCGCGCCATGGCCCAGCAGGCCATCAACGACGCGCTGATAGAGCACGCCAAGGCGGGCAAGGCCGTGGTGCGCCTCAAGGGCGGCGACCCGTTCGTCTTCGGCCGCGGCATGGAGGAGGTCCACGCGCTCGCCGAGGCCGGTATCCCGTGCACCGTCGTGCCCGGCATCTCAAGCTCCATCAGCGTGCCCGCCGCCGCCGGAATCCCCGTCACCCACCGGGGAGTCGCCCATGAGTTCACCGTGGTCAGCGGTCATGTCGCCCCCGACGACGAACGCTCGCTGGTCGACTGGGCCGCACTCGCCCGCCTCCATGGCACGCTCGTCCTGCTGATGGCCGTCGACAAGATCGGTCCCATCGCCGAGGCGCTCGTCGCGCACGGCAAGGCGCCGGAGACGCCCGTCGCGCTGATCCAGGAGGGCACCACGGCCGCTCAGCGGCGGGTCGACGCCACGCTCGCGACTGTGGCGGAGACGGTACGGACCGAAGAGGTACGGCCGCCCGCCGTGATCGTCATCGGCGACGTGGTCGCCCTCGGCGACGGCCGGCACTGAGCTGCTCCGGCCCCGGACGGCCACCGACACCCACAGACGTTCCGACCCACCCACCGGACAAGGCAGTCATCACCCCGTGGCCCACCTCATCACCGTCGACGACCCCGACGATCCCCGCCTGCACGACTACACCGACCTCACCGACGTCGAACTTCGGCGCAGGCGCGAACCCGCCGAAGGACTGTTCATCGCCGAGGGCGAGAAGGTCATCCGCCGCTCCCGCGACGCCGGTTACGAGATGCGGTCGATGCTGCTGTCGGCGAAGTGGGTCGACACCATGCGGGACGTCATCGAAGCGACTCCGGCCCCGGTGTACGAGGTGAGCCCCGCCCTCGCCGAACGCGTCACCGGTTATCACGTCCACCGCGGCGCCCTCGCCTCCATGCGCCGCAAACCGCTTCCGACGGTCGCTGAGGTGCTCCGTACGGCCCGCCGCGTCGCCGTCATGGAGGCGGTCAACGACCACACCAACATCGGCGCGATCTTCCGCAGCGCCGCCGCCCTCGGCATGGACGCCGTCCTCCTCTCGCCGGACTGCGCCGACCCGCTCTACCGCCGCTCGGTGAAGGTCTCGATGGGCGCGGTGTTCTCCGTACCGTACGCACGGCTCGACGGCTGCCCGCGCGCGCTGGACACCGTACGGGAAGCGGGGTTCAGGCTGCTGGCGCTCACCCCCGACGAGCGGGCCTCCGTCATCGACGAGGCCGCGCCGCACCGGCTGGAGCGTGTCGCGCTGATGCTGGGCGCCGAGGGCGAGGGCCTCTCCGCGCGGGCCCTGAGCGCCGCCGACGAGTGGGTCCGTATCCCCATGGCACACGGGGTGGACTCGCTGAATGTCGGCGCCGCGGCGGCGGTCGCCTTCTACGCGGTCACAGCGGGCCGACCTGAGGCCTGAGACCGGACCGGAGACCTGAGACCGGCAGGGGCCGGGGGCCCAAGGGGCCGAGGAGGCCGGTACACCGGTGGATCAGAGCTGCTGTGCCGCCGCGATCCCCAGCGCCACCACGAGCGTCACCACGACGAAGACGATCAGCCGCTGCCGCAGCAGCCGCGGATTGGCGGGCCGCCGCCCGCCCGAGGTCGACCGCGGCCCGGTGGGCCGGCCCCCGCCCGTACGCCCGGTTCCGCCGCCCCGCGACTGCGATGGGCGTGAACCACCCGTACGGGAACCGCCGGTACGCGACGACGCCCCCGAGTTGGGTGCCTTCGGGGCCCTCGGGCGGGACCCGGACGAGCCGACGGGGCCGGAGGAGCCGCCCGTACCGCTCGGAGTGCGGTTCTGGGGGCCACGCTCGACCACGATGCGCTCGCGCTCCGTGTACCGCTCGGTCAGCCGTCCCGTCGGCAGCTCCTGCGTCTCGCGCACCCGCTGCGCGGGCGGCCGGCCCGCCGAGAGGCCCTGGGCCTCCCTGGCCGCGATCTCCTTGAGCCGCATGGACAGTTGGAGCGTACTGGGGCGCTCGTCCGGGTCCTTGGCGAGACAGGCGCGCAGCAGCGGAGCGAGGGCGTCCGGCACCCCGTGCAGATGCGCCTCCTCATGGACCACCCGGTAGAGCATGACCTCCGAACTGCCGTGTCCGAAGGGCGAGTCGGCCGTCGCGGCGTACGCGAGTGTCGCCCCCAGCGAGAACACGTCGGTCGCCGGGGTCACCGCCGCGCCCCGCACCTGCTCGGGGGCGAGGAACCCGGGCGACCCGACCGCCGTACCCACATGCGTCAGCGTGCTCGCGCCGGTCGCCCAGGCGATGCCGAAGTCGATGATGCGGGGGCCCTTGGGGGACAGCAGGATGTTCGACGGCTTGAGATCGCGGTGGACGACCCCGGCCTCGTGCACGGCCACCAGGCCCTCGGAGAGCGCCGCGCCCACCGAGGCGACCTCGGAGGCCGGCAGCGGGCCGTCCTCGGCGACCTTGTCGTGCAGCGAGGGGCCCGGCACGTACTGGGTGGCGAACCACGGCCGGTCCGCGTCGAGATCCGCGGCCACCAGCCGTGCCGTACAGCCGCCGCGGATCCGCCGCGCGGCGGACACCTCGCGCGCGAACCGCGACCGGAACTCCTGGTCCTCCGCCAGATCCGGGCGGATCACCTTCAGCGCGACCCGCTGCCCGCGCCGGTCGGACCCCAGATAGACGACCCCCATACCGCCGGCACCAAGCCGCCGGTGGAGCCGGAACGAACCGACGACACGCGGGTCCTCGCGCCGGAGCCGCATCATCGCCATGTCCATCCCCGCTGCCCGGTCGTCCGTGTGACGTGGCACAGCTTACGTACCCGCGCCCCGGCGCGCTCATAGGCCGCGCCCTCGCGGACCGACCGATTGTCAGTGCGGGGTGGGAAACTTGGGAAGTGGCGGGAGGACGGCGGATCCCAAGTCCTTCCGGCCCGTGCGAGATCTCAATGGTCCGTCGCAGAAGGGGGATTGGATCGTGAAGGGTGACCGGGTGGAGATAGTCGTGGACGCGGGGGACACGACCCGTACGTATGAAGTCGTGGCGAGCAGGGCGGGCCGCCGGGTGGAGACGGCGGTGCGCCGCGGCGTGGTGGAAGTGAGCGAAGTCACCCGCAACGGATCGGTGGTCAGGACGGCCCGGTTCATGGCCACGCGGGTGCTCGCACTGGTGGAGCAGCCGGTGCCCAGGCAGGACTCCTCGGAGCGGTCGGCGGAGCGGCCTCTCAGGGAAGACCCTCAGGCGTAGACCCGGCTCTCCACCCTGGGGAGTACACCACCCACGGGTGGCTCATCCCCTGGGAGGCCCGTCAATGGGTACGCGGGCATGACGTCCGGGGCGCGCCGTGTCCCTAGTGTTGAGGTCAAGCGGCGGGTGCAGCAGCTCGTCCCCCGAGGTCCGACACTCGCCGCTCTCGGGACAGACAGGAGAAGGACCATGGCGGGCACGGCACCGCGGGCAGCGATCCTTGCGCAGGGACGCAAGGCGTTCGCGGCGTTCGGCGAACGCCGGTCCGGCACACGCCACCCGCTGGTGGCGACGGCCATGGTCCTTCCCCTGGCGACCCTGCTCGTGGTCGTCTTCGGCGGCTGGGACGCGGTGGTCACACAGGCGTCGTCCGTGGGCGTGATGCTGGGGCGCTGAGCGGCGCCCCGGACCTGGGAGAGCGGCCCGGGTCGGGGACATCCGGCCAACAACCCCGTGGGGACGGGGGTGCGGCGGACGGCAGCGTTTGGCCGGTCAGCTGGGGAGCTGACCGGCCATCGCGCTGCCCGGACGCGGTTGGGCGCGCCCCTTGGCGCCGGGGGTACCGGGTACCTGCACGCGGTGCGCGTCCACGCCCAGCGGCGGGTTTCCGCGGCCCGCTGGACCTGCGCCCCCGTTGCGCTCTCGGCGCGGGCCGAGCCACCGACCGGTGCTACGGGACTTCCATGCGCAGCACGAGATCGCGCCCGAGGCGTGAAGCTTACGGCGGCCCCGGCCCCCAGCCGGGCCCCAAGCGGCCGCCCCCCCGGCTCCCGCCCGGGCTCCGAGTCGGGCCTGGGCTCCCGGTGCGGCCGTATCGCCGGGCGCGGGTGTCCCGGCTGAGGGCCGGAGCCCGGCTCCTGGCGGGGCCCGGCCGTCGGCTCCCGCCTGGGCTCCGGAGCGGGGTCCAGGCTCCCGGTGCGGCCGTATCGTCGCGGGCCCGCGACGCCCGGCACGGCGCCTCGCCGCGTTGTCGGATCGTCCAAGTACGTCCCGGCCATCCACAACGCCGGTCCTCCGCCTTGCGATGCTCTCCCGTGGCCTGAACGGCACGGGAGGGACACCCTCCGCCGGACGCCGCGGTCTGATCCACGAGACAGGACCTGAGCCCGGCCCGAGCCCCCGGTGCCGCCGTATCGCCGCGGGCAGGTATCCCGGCTGAGAGCCGGAGCTCGGCTCCTGGCGTGGCCGGCCGCTCGGGTCCGACACCTTCGCGGCTTAGCCCGGGCTCCGGCTCCCGCCCGGGCTCCGAGCGGGGCCCGGCTCCCGGGTGTGGCCGTATCGGCGCGCGGGTGTCCCGGTTGAGGGCCGGAGCCCGGCTCCTCGCGGGGTCGGCCGCCCTGGTCCGGCACGTTCGCGGCTTGGCCCGGCCGTCGGCTCCCGCCCGGCCCCCTGGCTCCCGCCCGGACTCCGGAGCGGGGCCCGGGCTCCCGGTGCGGCCGTGTCGCCGCGCGCGGGAGTTCCGGCTGAGGGCCGAAGTCCGGCTCCTGGCGGGGGCGGTTGCCCGGGTCCGGCACCTTTCCCGCGTGGCCCGGCCGTCGGCTCCCGCCCGGACCCTGGCTCCCGGTGCCGCCGTATCGCCACACGCGTGTATCCCGGCTGAGGGCCGAAGCCCGGCTCCTCGCGAGGCCGGCCGCCCGGGTCCGGCACCTTTCCGGCGTGGCCCGGCCCTCGGGCCCCAGCGGCCCGCCCTGAGCAGCCAGACGCTCGCGTCCGCCGTTGCCGCCCCCTTACCCGCCCGGTCGCCGGCCCGGGCCGAGTCCGACGTAGGGTCCTCGTGCGGACATGCGGGCATTTCGTACCGGGGGAGGAGGCACCGTGACCAACGCTGTCGTTCGTGCGCTGGAACTTGTCGCACGGCAGGCCGCTCATGCCGGGGATGCCGGTGCGGACCCGGCGCGCTGTTCTGCCTGCGGGCACATCGACACCGTGCTCGCGCAGCGGAGCGGCGGGGTGGTCGTACGGCACGGCAGGGCCGTCGCCAAGGCACACGCCGAGGCCACGGACCCCCTGGACCACCGGGCCAGACTCGCCGTCGCCGCGCATCCGCTGCTCGCCGGGATCCTGCTGCCGCCGCTCACCACGGCCGCCGAGAACGCCGCCGGGCGGCCCGTCACCGCCTGGCCCTACGGCGCCCCGGTCGACCCCGACGACCCCGAGGCCGCCCCCTGGGAGCAGGCGGGCGCGCTCGTCGCCCGGCTGCACTCCGTACCGCTGGAAGCCGTGAGGGCCGACGGCCTGCCGTACATGCGCGGCCCCGCCAAAGCCGCCCGCGCCGTCGCGCGGATGCGGGCCGCCGGGCCCCGCCCCGCCGCCGTGCCCGTGGAGCGCGCCTGGGAGCGGCTGCCCGCCTGGGCACGCGACGAGGCGGCCCCGCCGGGCCCGTACGCCCTCTGCCACGGCGACCTGCACCTCGGCCAGCTCGTGCGCCACCCCGCGCCCGACGGCCCCTGGCTGCTCATCGATGTGGACGACCTCGGAATCGGCGACCCCGCCTGGGACTTGGCGCGCCCCGCCGCCTGGTACGCCGCGGGGCTGCTGCCCGTGGAGATCTGGCGGCGCTTCCTAGGCGCATACCGCGCCGCCCGCGGCCCCGCCGCACCCCTGGCGGACGACCCGTGGCCCCGGCTCGACATCCCCGCGCGCGCCCTCACCGTCCAGACCGCCGCCCTCGCGATCGCCAAGTCCGCCGCGGAGAACCGGGATCTGGACGAGGTCGAGCGCCTGCTGGTGGACGCCTGTGCCCGGATCGCCGCGCTCCCGGCGCAGTTGGAGTCGGCCCCCGACCCCGCCTCCTCGTCGTAGGCTGAACCGACCGTCGCCGGGAGCATGTTCCGGCGATGCCGGACCAACGGCGAGGAGCTGAGCCGACGATGCAGTGTCCCAAGTGCCGTGCAGCGATGCACACGTACAACCGCAATGGCGTTCAGATAGAGCAGTGCAGCGGCTGCCGGGGGATCTTCCTGGACTACGGCGAGCTGGAGGCCCTGACCCGTCTGGAGTCGCAGTGGGCGCAGCCCGCCCCGCCCGTGCCGCCGGCCCCGCAGGCCTACCCGGCGGGCTCCGCCCCCGCCTGGGGCGCCCCGCACCACGGCGGCCACCATGGCGGTCACCACCGCCACAAGAGCTTCGGCCGGATGCTCTTCTCCTCGTGAAACTCCTGAAAATCCTGGGAGACCGGTAAAGCCCGGGCCCCGGTCATGCACGACATAAAGACGAGCACGACAAAGCCCCCGGTCATCGAATTCGATTCGACCGGGGGCTTTGGACGGTGCGCGATACTGGGATTGAACCAGTGACCTCTTCCGTGTCAGGGAAGCGCTCTCCCGCTGAGCTAATCGCGCAGGTCAACCCGCATCTCCACGCCTTACGGCAACGGATTTACGGCGACATGCACAGGCCTTGCGTGCGCGATACTGGGATTGAACCAGTGACCTCTTCCGTGTCAGGGAAGCGCTCTCCCGCTGAGCTAATCGCGCGGGAATCCACCGGAATAACCGAACGGATTCAGTGGACGATACTGGGATTGAACCAGTGACCTCTTCCGTGTCAGGGAAGCGCTCTCCCGCTGAGCTAATCGTCCTTGGAGGTGGAGACGGGATTTGAACCCGTGTAGACGGCTTTGCAGGCCGTTGCCTCGCCTCTCGGCCACTCCACCAGGAGCATGGGGGCGGGGATCAAGATCCCCCACATCGAGCGGACGACGAGATTCGAACTCGCGACCCTCACCTTGGCAAGGTGATGCTCTACCAACTGAGCCACGTCCGCCTGTCGTTTCCCGGCCCGTCTGCACGGCCCGGCGACATGCTGAACTCTAGCGGATTCCGGAGCCAGCACAAAAACCCGTTTCCGCAGCGTGCTGGGGTGCGTTCGCCGTGCGTTCAGAGCGGTGCGTCCCAACAGAGCCTGTTCCAGTGCCGCGACCGGTGCGGAACCAGTGCCGTGACCGGCGAGGTTCGCGCGACGGAGCGGACCTCGCGAGGAGGGGAAGAGGAGGGCAAGGGGAGGGGAACTAGACTCGAAACCGTGCATGACCTCGCTCCTCTGGCCCGTTTCGGCGCCCTTCTCGCCACGGATCTGCGGGATGTCACCCATGATCCGGAGGCACTCGACTCCGCCGGCTTCTGGGCTGTCGCCGTGGACTTCGAGGGACGTCTCACCTGTGCCCGCTTCGGGGACGTACGGGCGGAACCCGTACCCATTCCCGTACCGGGCCGGTGGCGCGGCCCGGCCGCCGGTGACTGGACGTCGTCCCTCGGCCGCACCGCGTACACGGCGGGCGTACGCCGTATCCGCGAGTACATCGCGGCCGGCGACGTCTACCAGGTCAACCTCTGCCGCGTGCTCTCCGCGCCGCTGCCCGACCCGGCCGCGTCCGACGTCGACGCGCTGACCTCGCTGCTCGCGCGTGACAATCCGGCCCCGTACGCCGGGACCGTCCGGCTGCCCGCCCATGGCGTGGAGATCGCCACCGCCTCGCCCGAGCTGTATCTGCGCCGTACCGGCGGCACCGTCGAGTCCGGGCCGATCAAGGGCACCGCCCGTACCGCGGCGGACCTGCTGGAGAAGGACTACGCCGAGAACGTGATGATCGTGGACCTGGTCCGCAACGATCTCGGCCGGGTCTGCGCCACCGGCTCCGTCACCGTTCCGGCCCTGTGCGCGCTGGAGTCGCACCCCGGGCTGGTACATCTCGTCTCGACCGTACGGGGCGGACTCGCCGAGGGGGCGGGCTGGCCGGAGCTGCTCTCCGCCACCTTCCCGCCCGGCTCGGTCAGCGGCGCCCCCAAGTCCAGTGCCCTGAAGATCATCGAGGAGCTGGAGACGGCACCGCGCGGCCCCTACTGCGGGGGCATCGGCTGGGTCGACGCCGACCGCGGCACCGCCGCGCTGGCCGTCGGCATCCGTACGTTCTGGATCGACCGCACCGCCGCACCGGGGCCCGTCCTGCGCTTCGGCGCCGGCGCCGGGATCACCTGGGGGTCCGACCCCGAGGGGGAGTGGGAGGAGACCGAACTGAAGGCGTCCCGGCTGCTCGCGATAGCGTCGGGCGCGTACGAGGCGAGCGGAAGGACGGCGTCATGAAGATCTGGGTCAACGGCGGACTGCTCACGGCGGAGGCCGCCCGGGTGTCCGTGTTCGATCACGGGCTGACCGTGGGCGACGGCATCTTCGAGACGGTCAAGGCCGTCCAGGGCAAGCCCTTCGCCCTCACCCGCCATCTCGCCCGGCTGGCCCGCTCGGCCGGCGGCCTCGGCCTGCCCGAGCCCGATCTCGACGAGGTACGGCACGCCTGTACGGCCGTCCTCGACGCCAACCCCATGCCGCTCGCGCGGCTCAGGATCACCTACACCGGCGGACTCTCCCCGCTCGGCTCCGACCGGGGCGACGAGGGCCCCACCCTGGTCGTCGCGGCCACCGCGGCGTCGCGCCGCGCGGACACCACCGCCGTCATCACCGTCCCCTGGACCCGGAACGAGCGCGGCGCGCTGACCGGGCTCAAGACCACCTCGTACGCCGAGAACGTCGTCGCGCTCGCCCGCGCACACGAACGGGGCGCGTCCGAGGCGCTGTTCGCCAATACCGTCGGCGAGCTCTGCGAGGGCACGGGCTCCAATGTCTTCGTCGTCCTCGACGGCGAGCTGCACACCCCGCCCCTCTCCTCCGGCTGCCTCGCAGGCATCACCCGCCTCCTGACCGCCGAGTGGGCCGGGGCCCGCGAGACGGATCTGCCGCTGGACGTGCTGGAGCGCGCGGACGAGATCTTCCTGACCTCGACCCTGCGCGACGTGCAGGCCGTGCACCGCGTCGACGGCCGTCAACTCCCGGCCGCGCCAGGCCCGGTGACCAGCAAGGTGATGCGTCTCTTCGACGAGCGCTCCGGAGCCGACCTGGACCCGTGAGTTGCGCAGGGGCCCGGCCCCCGCGACCTGCCTGGGCCCCATAACCGGATGACTCCGCCACGTACGACGGGTACAACTCCCCTGATGACCACCACCCTGCGGCCGACCGGGCCGCTCCGGCAGACCGACGACGGCGGGAAATCGCGCTCCTACGAGGTCTGCGTGAACAGCCGTCCCGTCGGCTCCATAGAACTCTCCACGGACCCCGGCTTCGGCAATACCGCCGGGACCCTCCGCGCGCTCCGGATCGACGAGCCCGACCGGCGCCGCGGCCGGGCCACCGTCGCCGTGCTCGCCGCGGAAGAGGTGCTGCGCGGCTGGGGCTGCGGCCAGGTACAGGCATCCGTACCGCCCTCCGCCGTACCCGCGCTGCGCATGCTGGAGTCCCTCGGCTACGTCGAACGCAGCCGCAACATGGACAAGGAACTCCCGCCGGACCCGCCCGCACTCCCGCCGGGCGTCGAGGGCCGTCCCATGAACGAGACGGAGTTCGGCCGCTGGCACGCGCAGGCCGTCGACGGGTACGCGCGGAGCTGGGCCGACCGCGGCACCCCGCCCGACCGGGCCCAGGCCCTGGCCGAGGCCAGCCACCGCAAGCTGCTGCCCGCCGGACTCGCCACCCCCGGTGCCTCGCTGAACGTCCTGCTCCACGAGGGCGCGGTGGTCGGCCACGTCTGGGTCGCGTCCCGGGAGGTACGTCCCGGCCGGCCCGGATCGTACGTGTACGACGTGGCCGTGACCGAGGACCAGCGCGGCAAGGGGTTCGGCCGGGCGCTGATGCTGCTCGCCGAGGGGATCGCCCTGGAATCCGGTTCGGAGGTACTCGGACTGCATGTCTTCGCGGGCAACACCCCGGCGATCCGGCTGTACGAATCGCTCGGCTACGGGACGACCGCCGTCAACTACTTCAAACAGCTCCTCTAGCGCGTGTCTTCAAAGTCCCGTCTGCCCGGCGACGCCTGGCACGCACGCTCGCCGCGTTGTCGGGATCATCCAAGTACGTCCAGTACGAGGATGACCCTCCGCCTTGCGATCGCACGCACCAGACGCCGCCGGGCCCGCCCTTCGGGCGGACGACGCTACTTTGAAGACACGCCCTAGGCCGGGGCCGCCAGCAGCCGGTCGGCGGCCTGCTCGATGCGCTCGCGCAGCCCCTCCTGCCCCTTGCCGCCGTCCAGCCGCTCGCCGCCGATGATGTACGTCGGGGTGCCGGTCACCCGGAGCGCCTTGCCCTCGGCCTGGTCGGCGTCGACGGCCAGCAGATGCCTGCCGTCGATCAGGGCGGTGTCGAACTCCTCGGCGTCCAGCCCCAGCTCGCGCGCCACCTCCAGCAGGACCGGCTCGCCGCCGGCAGCCAGCTCTGCGGTCCTGGCCAGCAGGGCCTCCGCGTACGCCCAGCCCTTGCCCTGCTCCGCGGCCTCCTCGGCGGCCTGTGCCGCGGCGTACGCGTGCTTGTGGCGCTCCAGCGGGAAGTGCCGCAGCCGGATCTCCAGCCGGTCGCCGTACCGGGCACGCAGCGCCCGCAGATCGTCCAGGGCGGTGTGGCAGTCCGGACACTGGAGGTCGAACCAGACGTCGAGGACGACGGGTCCTGCGGTGGTGAAGTCGCTCATGGGACCAGTCTCCCAGTACGAGGGACCCCGGCGTGCGACCGGGACCAGGGGAGGACGGCGTCCCCGAGATGTCCCCGAGATCCGCGGGCCCACCGTGGCCCCGACACGGTCCTCAGGTGCACGATGGAGAGCGGAACGGTGTTCGGCCGTTGAAGCGCGCTCTGCCGGGAGGACCCGATGATTGCCGAGACCATTTGCGCTGCGGTGTCAGCGGCGGGCGTGGGCATCGCCGCGGTCACGGCCTACCGCAGGCGTTTCCTCGCCGCCACCCGGATCCTGGCGTACGCGCTGGTCCCGGTGGCCCTGGTGATGACGGGCCTGGTGAAGTGGGCCGCCAACACCGCGTTCAGCCCGGTGGCCTGGCTGGGCTTCGGAGTGCTCGCGCTGGCCTGGCTGCTCTTCATGACGACCCGCATGGTGGAGCGGCGCGGTGGCCGTACGCGCAAGGAGCGCAAGGAAGCCGCCAGGGCGGCCCGCCAGGGGGCGGTGGAACCCGCGGCCTCGGCGCCCTCGCTGGGCCCCGGTGCCAAGCCGGTCGCGCGGCCGGGGGCCAAGGGGGCCGCCGTGGAGCCCGCCGACGACTTCAGCGACATCGAGGCCATCCTCAAGAAGCACGGCATCTGACCAGCCGGTTCCGCAACGCGCGGTACGGTCACCGGGAGCGGAGTCCGGTGGCGTGGTCGCGGTGGTCGGGGGAGCATCGCAGGTGGGCGCCGTTCGCGCGGCGGTTCCGGACTTTTGTCCACGGAATATGATGAACTCCCGCGCTGAAAACGCGTGTTGGTCATTGGCGGGGTCCGCGGTACGTCATGATCGCCCCGAGATGCTCGATACCTCCCGGGATGAAACCCCCGTTCCCACCGATGAGCAGCGCGGTTGCCTTTTCGCGCTCTCCCAGCCGCCGTTGATGATCTTCCTGGCGGTGATCGGCTCGCTGCTGCTGATGGCAGCGGTGCACGATTTGTTCCTGCTGTGAGGCCCAGGCCCTGCCCGGCGGGTCCTCGCGGGTCGACGAAGGTCCGCCGGACAGGGCCTAGCCGGCCGCTTCCTTGCGGCGAGCGCGGTACGCGGCCACATGCAGCCTGTTGCCGCAGGTCCGGCTGTCGCAGTAACGGCGCGAGCGGTTGCGCGACAGGTCGACGAACGCGTGCCCGCAGTCCGGGGCCTCGCACCGGCGCAGCCGTTCCTGCTCACCGGCCACGACCATGAACGCCAGGGCCATGCCGCAGTCGGCGGCGAGATGATCGGCGACCGAGGCGCCCGGCGCGAAATAGTGCACGTGCCAGTCGTAGCCGTCGTGGTCGGTGAGCTGCGGTGTCGTCCCGGCGGCGGCGACCAGCCGGTTGATCAGCTCGGCCGCGGTGCGCGCGTCCGGCGCCGCGAACACCTCCGCGAACCGCGCCCGTACCTCCTGTACGGCCCGCAGATCGCGGCGGCCGAGGTCACCGACCCCGCTGAGGCCCTGGCTCCGTACGAAGGCGTACAGCGCCTCTGTGTCCGCCAGCCCGTCGGGAGTGCCGCCCCGCGCACCGCCCGTACCGTCCTCCGGCGCGGTGTTCACCAGATCGACCACGGTGTCGAGGGCGATCCGGGTGTCGTGGGGAATCAGCACGATCCGCTCCCTGGCGTCACGCGGGCCGGTGCCCGACGGATCCCGCTGACTTTACCGGCTGACCGGTGCGGGCGTGGCGGGCACCGGGAGCCGGGCGCCCGTGGGAACGGCGGTGGGGACGGCTGCCGGAACGCCCCGGGAACGCATCGACGCCGTCGTCGCGGTGGGGCCGCGGCGACAGCGTCGGTGTCCTCCGTATGCGGTTGTCCGCACGGCGCCGTCTCCCCGAGTCGGACGGCGCCGAGCAGCCCTCTGCCTGGCTCAGCTCTCGGCCAGGATGTGTGAGAGCTCCGTGTCGAGATCGAAATGACGATGCTCGGTGCCCGGCGGCACCGCGGCGTCGGTCCTTTTGAGGAACGACTCCAGGGCCCGCGCCGGGGCCTCCAGCAACGCTTCGCCCTCTGGAGAGCTCAATGCGATACAGACGACGCCCTGACCATGGCTGCGGGAAGGCCAGACCCGGACGTCGCCGGTGCCGGTGGGCCGATGCAGCCCCTCGGCGAGAAGGTCTCGGGCGAAAACCCACTCGACCGTCTCTTCGGCTCCAGTGTGGAAGGTGGCGTGCACGGCGTAAGGATCGGCCGTGTCATACCGCAGGCCCGCTGGTACAGGCAGTGAGGACTCGCTCGATACAACGAGGCGCAGGTGCAGCTCGCAGCTGACCGTGGTGTTCATAAGCGCCAGGGCCTTTCGCTCAGTGTGCGCTCGGGGATTCGCACGTCGGCGAATTCGACATGCCACCTATAGTGCCGTTGTAAACCCCTCTGTCTCTTTTGTGCAGCTTCAGGTACCTCGTACAGCGGTGTGTGACTTCAGGTCATACGGCCATTCCGGTGATGTCGAGCGTTCAGGTAGGTTGGCCTTATGCATGCGGAGAGTGACGAGCGGGGGCGCGTGGTCGTACCGGAGGCCGTGCGGAACGAGGCCGGCGGGACCCCCGAAGGGGCGGCGGATCCGGCGGCCGGGCCGGAGCCGGAGCTGGGCTCGCGGGCGCCGCGATTCATCAAGGCGTCACGGCCGCTCCATCTGAGCTGGCAGGTCGGTGTTTTTGTGGTCGGCCTCGCGGTGGTCGCGGCGGGCGTGTCCATGCTCGTGCTGCCTGGGCCGGGCTGGCTGGTGATCTTCGGCGGGATGGCGATCTGGGCGACGGAATTCGTCTGGGCCCAATTGGTCCTGCGCTGGACCAAACGGAAAGTGACGGAGGCGGCACAGAAGGCGCTCGATCCGAAGGTCCGGCGGCGGAACATGATCCTGACGGCCGTCGGTCTGGTGATCATCGTCGTGCTGCTCGCGATCTACCTCTGGAAGTTCGGGATCGTCATGCCCTGGAACATCACGGAGTGACTCGGCACGCGTCGTGGGAAGCCGCTGACATCGGGTAATGTGTGCGGTGCGCCCGGGCGATTAGCTCAGTGGGAGAGCGCTTCGTTCACACCGAAGAGGTCACTGGTTCGAAACCAGTATCGCCCACAGGACCGAGGGCGGTGTGTGCTCGTGGAAAGCACGAGCACACACCGCCCTCGTTGTTTTCGGACGGCTCAGCGCATCCTGCCCAGGCTCCTGCGGAGCCGCTGGGCGTCCTTGAGGCGTTGTTCGTACGTCGCCCCCACCGCCAGCAGGAGCAGGCCCGCGAGGGCCGGAGGCAGCCAGCGGGGGAGTGCGTCCACCACCTGGACGGCATACGGCGCCAACTCGTGCAGGGCCACCAGGGCGAGGACCGTGCCGCCCAGCAGCAGCGGTGCCTGGAGGCTCAGCCGGGCGCCCGCGAGGGTGAGGGCCAGGGCCGCGAGTCCCAGCAGCAGCGGGCGTGCCCAGTGGGTGTCGCCCCAGGCGGCCAGCAGGCTCGGCAGCAGCGTCGCGGCCAGGCCCGGGCCGTACGCCGTCCAGGACGAGGCCGCCGGGTCGCGGCGGCTCCGCAGCAGGCCGACGACGAGCGCGGGGACGGTCACGGGCAGCGTGTACGCCTCGGGCACCGACACCTCCGACGCGGCCAGCCGTACCCAGGTGGCCAGGACGAAGAGCGCCGCCGCGGTGTATCCGGCCGCCTTTCTCCGCTCGGGGCGGATGGCCGTACCCGCCGCGATCACCCCGCACAGCGCGAGCACCAGAGCCAGTACGGGCGCCCGGCCCGAGGCCAGGGCCACCGCGAGGAGGCCGGCACCGGCCGCGGTGATCTCGACCGGTGACGCCACCGGGCGGACGCCCGGCCGCGCGCTCAGCAGGGCCGCCGCCGCGGGTACCACGAGCAGGGTCACGGCGGTGTGTTCGGCGGGCAGCCCGGCTGCCGCGGCCGAGGCGGCGACCAGGGCGGTTGCGTACCCGACGGCCGTACAGGCGAGGGCCGTGCTCACGGCCTGCCGGGTTCCGGTACGCACGGCGGCCACCGCGGCGGCGGCGAACAGGGCCGTCAGCACCGCGAGCGCGGTGACCGTCGCGGGCCGGGTGGCGAGGGAGAGCAGCGCGCCGCCGACCGAGCCCAGCCCGGCGCAGGACAGCGCGGTGACCGCCACCGGCGCGCCTGCGCGGATCCGTGGGTGGACGGCCGCCACGAGCAGGGCCGCCGTCAGCAGCAGCGGTACCGCCACCGCGACCGGGTAGCTCGCGGCCAGGACCAGCGGCAGCACCAGCACACCCGCCCAGCCCAGTGCGACGGTGCCGCAGAGCGCGGGTGTCCGCAGGCCGTTCTCCTCGCCCCAGGCGTCGGTCAGCGGGCGGTACGCCCAGGCCGTGAGAGCCCCGGCCGCCACCAGCAGGACCACCGGCGCGGCGGGCTGGTACGGCAATGACACTGTCGGTGTGCCCGTCCAGATGTCCGGGACACGGCCCAGTCCGCCCAGTAGGGCCACCCCCACCGTCGGCAGCGCCCACAGCACCGACGTGCCCAGTACAGCCCCGGCCGCCCAGGTCAGCCCCCGTACCACCGGCCGCGCGAGGCGGGTCCGCACCACCGGGAGCAGTGTGATCCCGCACAGCAGATAGCCCGGAACGGCCCAGTCCTCCGGGACGGCCATACGGATCACACCGCCGGCCGCGGTGACCCACGCCAGGCCCGCCACCACCGCGCAGGCGAGCGCGACTCCACCCGCACGGTGGGCCACGAAGAGCCCCAGGGCCGCCGCCGCGAGCAGCAGCACGGCCGGGCGGAGCGCGTCGGCCGGTGTCTCCGCCAGGACGGACAGTGTCCCGCCCGTCAGCAGCGCCCCGCCCGCGGTCACCCACGCGGTGGCGCCCGCGAAGGCCCGTACCGTACGGGACCCCGACCACAGCGCGGCCGTCGTGTCCAGGGCAGCGGTCACCAGCAGGGCCCAGGCGACAACCAGTGGAGTGTCGCCGGTGGCCAGTGCCCAGAGCGGGAGCGGGAGTTGGGCCGCCGGCACGGCGACGGGCAGTGGGCCGCGCAGGGCGGGGAGAGCCGTTCCGTAGCCGGCCCAGAGCGCGGCCAGCACAGCCGTGGCCGCCGCCGTGTAACCGAGGCCGTCGGTGCCCGGGAACGCCACCCGGTACAGCGCGTACGCGTCGAGGACCGTGAGCACCAGACCCAGCGCGGCCACCGCCTCGGCGGTCGAGCGCAGATCCCGGCGCAGCAGCGCCACCGGGGCGGCGAGCGCCAGGGCGGTCACCCCTGTCAGCACCGCCGCACGGCCGCCGATCCCCATATGGCCCCAGCTCACCAGGGTGAAGGCGATCGCGGCGACCGCCAGGAGCACCCCGCCCAGCAGGAGCAGCACATTCTGCGCGCTGGTCGGCGGGGACGACGCGGGCGCGACGGGACCTACGGTCCGCGCCGGCCGGTCCGGAGGGCTGAGCAGATATGCCCTGCGCGCCAGCAACTGGCCTCTGCGCGCGTCGAGTCGGGTTAGTTCCTGATCGATGAGCGCCAGCTCATGGGCGGGCGGCGGAACATTCTCCATGGAGGCGAGTGTGGTCCGCGCCACACGCCCTGCCATGGGGTCCCGTACTCAGATACGGCGATGAGTACCCGGCGTCCGCTTCCCACCCGGTTCGCCGGTTCGCATCGGGTTTGAAGCACACCGGCCGAGACCTGTAAGGTTCAGTGCGTTCCCGGGCGATTAGCTCAGTGGGAGAGCGCTTCGTTCACACCGAAGAGGTCACTGGTTCGAACCCAGTATCGCCCACCGGGATCGAGGGCGGCATGGCTCGCGGAAGACGCGAGACATGCCGCCCTCGTCGTTTTCCGTGCGGCTTCGCCGCACATGGCGGGGGCTTCGCCACCCGCACCCCCTGCGTGGCCGGTCCGTCAGAAGACGGACCGGCCGTTGCGTGTTCGGACAGAGAGCGGACAGATATCGGACGGACGGCGGACAGGGAGTGCCTCCCGGTGGTCAGGCCGCCGCGGCGGGCAGTTCGGGGCGGAGCGGCCAGGCGGGGTCCACCGCTTCCTCCGTGCCGTTGCGCGAGAACCACGCCTGGAGACCCCGCGCCTGTGCCGCGTGCCACACCGCCTGGAGTGTGTGCAGCTCGGGGGCGCTCAGCCGCTCCAGCCGGGTCGCGAACCGCCGGCCCACCGCCCGCACCACCTCCAGCGCCGCCACCGCGTCGACGGCCGCGTCATGTGCCCCGTCCAGCTCCACCCCGTAGTGCGCGCACAGATCGGTCAGCGTACGGCGGCCCTTGCGGTAGCGGTCCAGATGCTTGTCCAGGACCCGTGGGTCCAGCACACAGAGCGGCACATGCTCCAGACAGCGCCCCAGCGACGAGGCCCGGTGCCGCCGCAACTCGCGGTCCAGGATGGTCAGATCGAACGGCGCGTTCATCACCACCAGTGGCCGGCCCGCGCCGCACTGCTCGGCCAGCGCCCTGGCCATCTCCTCCACCGCCGGAGCGGGCCAGCGCCCGTTGCGGTGCAGATAGTCGTCCGTCAGACCGTGCACTTCGGTGGCGGCCGCGGGCACGGGCACCCCCGGATCGATCAGCCAGCGGGTCACCCGCGGCCTGCCGCCTGCCATGTCCTGGACGACAAGAGCGGCCGAAACGATCCGGTCCTGCTCGACGTCCACCCCTGTTGTCTCGGTGTCGAACCCTGCCAATGGCCCTTCATACCAACGCGTCATCCCCGAACTCCTCGCGCCTGAGCGGCAGATGGCGTCCGGCCACTGCCCGAACCGGTGATACCCGGACAGCATGTTCGGTACGCGCCGTTTACGACGGGCTCCACACGGTGACAACAATGTTGTCGGGTACGTGAGTTGACGTCCCGTCGCTCCAACTGACCGGTACGGCCCGGAAGGCACCCTGAGCCATGGCGCTCGCCAAGCCCGAACCGGGTGGGCTGCTGCCCGAGCGGATGGCACCGCTGCGAGGAGCGCTCGCCACCACCGCCTGCATGGAGACTCTCCAGGTGGGCTACCTCCACGCAGTCGCCGCCGCCGCGGGCTGCTCACTCAGCCAGCCATTTCCCGACAACGGCATCGACTGGCACGTGAGTCACAGCGCGCCAGGTCATCTCGTGGACGACGAAGTCACCATCAAGGTGCAGCTCAAATGCACCTACCAGATTCCGCCGCACCCGGCGGGCCCCGCCTTCTCCTTCACCCTCGACAACGCCCACCTCGTCAAACTCGCCCGTACCCCGGTCTCCGTGCACAAGATCCTGGTCGTGATGCTCGTGCCCAGGACCCAGGACGAATGGCTGCGCGCCAGCCACGACCGGCTCGACCTCAGACACTGCTGCTACTGGACCAATCTGGCCGGCCATCCGGTGACCGGCCGCTACCGCACCACGGTGCGGGTGCCCACCGCGCGGATCTTCGACGACCGGGCGCTCTGCGAGATCATGACCCGTGTCGGGTCGGGAGGGAGACCGTGATGCGCTGGCCGTCCGACGAGCCAGTACGTTCCCATGCGTCCCACACGCCGATCGACCTGCCGGAGCCGCCGTCCGGCGCCGACCCTCTCGGTGAGGGCGGCGCCTTCGGCGGGGCGGACTCCTGGGGTGGGGGACCGGCGCCGGGACCCGACCCCGCCAGGACCGATCCCGCCGTCCTCGGCGCGCTGCTCGCCCGGCACGGCTGGCGGCGGCGCGGCGGGGCACCCGGGCGCTATGCCCGCTGGACACCACCGGGGCCGGGCTCCCGGGGCACGAGCCTGCTCGTGCCCGAGAGCCGGGCCTTCCCCGACTGCGAGGACCTGCTCGCCGAGGCCCTCACCGCGCTCACCCACAGCGCGGCACCGTCCGCGCGCGAGGTACTGGTCGGCCTCACCGTGCCGAGCGACGAGATCCGCTGGTGGCGCGATGTGCCGCCGGGGCCCTCGGGCGCGGCGGAGTGGACCGTACAGGAACAGCTCCGTGCGGCGGCCCGGCAGTTGCTGCTCGCCGGGGCGCTCGCCGTACGCGGCAGGGCCGGGTACTACGGGGCGCGCCACCGCAGGCAGGCGCAGGAGTCCCTCGGCGGCGTGCTGGTGGGACCGGCCCCCGCCGGGCGGGAGCTGACCGCCTTCCTGCCGGTCACGACCGGGCGGGCCGTCGCCGTACGGCTCCATCACGCGCTGTCGGCGGCCCGTGAGGCCACCGACTACCAGCGGGCCACCGGCGGTATGGAGGCCTTCGACTCCGCTGTGGAGGCGGGGGTGAGCCGGGAGCTGACCGAGGCACTGGTGGCCCTCGTCCGCGGTACGGAGGGCGCCCGGGTCGCGCTGGCCTGGGCCCCCGGCGCGGGCGTGCCCGAGGGGTGTGCCGCCCGCCCCGAGCCGGTCGAGTTCTCGCCCGGCGATCTGCCCGCGCTGCGCGAGGCGGGCAAGCGCTATCTGCGCGACGAGCCGTCCGTACCGGTACGGATCACCGGCGCGGTGATCCGGATGCGCCGGGCCGGTCCCAACGGCGACGGGTCCGTACGGCTGCGGGTCCTCGCGGGCGCCGAGATCCCGCACGTACGGGTCGCGCTCGACGAGGAGTCGTACCGCGTCGCGGGCCAGGCGCATCTGCTCGGACTGCCGATCCGGGTGGTCGGCCGGCTGGAGAGCCGCGGCGGGTTCCGCAGGCTCACCGACGCCAGCGGGGTGGTGCCCGTCCAGGTCGACGAGGCGGAGCGGGACCGGCTGATGAAGTCGCTCCAGGAGAATCTGGACTACTTCGAAGAGGTCTGCGGCGGAGGGGACTGAGGGCGCGGAGCGGGGCCGGTCCGCCGGCCCCGGTCAATCGCTTCGCGAGCGGCCCTCCCGGCTCGGTACGATTCAGACGCGCAGTGTCCGCTGCCGCGCCCCAGAGTCAGGAGAGACCGGTGTCAGATGTCCGTGTGATCATCCAACGCGATTCCGAGCGGGAAGAGCGCGTGGTGACGACGGGCACTACGGCGGCCGAGCTCTTCCCCGGCGAGCGCTCCGTGATCGCCGCGCGCGTCGGCGGGGAGCTGAAGGACCTCGCGTACGAGCCCGCCGACGGCGAGATCGTCGAGCCCGTCGAGATCTCCTCCGAGGACGGGCTCAACATCCTGCGCCACTCCACCGCGCATGTCATGGCGCAGGCCGTGCAGGAGCTGTTCCCCGAGGCCAAGCTGGGCATCGGCCCGCCGGTCAGGGACGGCTTCTACTACGACTTCGACGTGGCGGCCCCCTTCCATCCCGATGACCTCAAGGCCATCGAGAAGAAGATGCAGGAGATCCAGAAGCGCGGCCAGCGCTTCTCGCGGCGCGTCGTCACCGACGAGGAGGCGCGCGCGGAGCTGGCGGACGAGCCGTACAAGCTGGAGCTGATCGGCATCAAGGGCTCCGCCTCGGCCGAGGACGGCGCGGATGTCGAGGTGGGCGGCGGCGAGCTGACCATCTACGACAACCTGGACGCCAAGACCGGCGAGCTGTGCTGGAAGGACCTGTGCCGCGGCCCGCACCTGCCGACCACCCGGCACATCCCGGCGTTCAAGCTGATGCGGAACGCGTCGGCGTACTGGCGGGGCAGCGAGAAGAACAAGCAGCTCCAGCGCGTCTACGGCACCGCGTGGCCGTCGAAGGAAGAGCTGAAGGCGCATCTGGAGTTCCTCGCGGAGGCGGAGAAGCGCGACCACCGCAAGCTCGGCAGCGAACTCGACCTGTTCTCCGTCCCCGAGGAGATCGGCTCCGGTCTGGCGGTCTTCCACCCCAAGGGCGGTGTCGTACGCCGGGCCATGGAGGACTACTCGCGGCGGCGGCACGAGGAGGAGGGGTACGAGTTCGTCTACACCCCCCACGCCACCAAGGGGAACCTCTTCGAGAAGTCGGGCCACCTCGACTGGTACGCCGACGGCATGTACCCGCCCATGCAGCTCGACGAGGGCGTGGACTACTACCTCAAGCCCATGAACTGCCCGATGCACAACCTGATCTTCGACGCCCGGGGCCGCTCCTACCGCGAACTGCCCCTGCGGCTCTTCGAGTTCGGGACGGTGTACCGGTACGAGAAGTCCGGCGTCGTGCACGGTCTGACCCGGGCCCGCGGCTTCACCCAGGACGACGCGCACATCTACTGCACCCGTGAGCAGATGGCCGACGAGCTGGACTCGACGCTGACCTTCGTGCTCAACCTGCTGCGCGACTACGGTCTGACCGACTTCTATCTGGAGCTGTCGACCAAGGACGAGACCAAGTTCGTCGGCTCGGACGAGGCCTGGGAAGAGGCCACCGAGGTACTGCGGAAGGTGGCCGAGAAGCAGGGCCTGCCGCTGACCCCCGACCCGGGCGGCGCCGCGTTCTACGGCCCGAAGATCTCGGTGCAGGCGCGGGACGCCATCGGGCGCACCTGGCAGATGTCGACCATCCAGCTCGACTTCAACCTTCCCGACCGCTTCGATCTCGAATACACCGCGCCCGACGGCTCCAAGCAGCGGCCGGTCATGATCCACCGCGCGCTGTTCGGCTCCATCGAGCGGTTCTTCGCGGTGCTGCTGGAGCACTACGCGGGCGCGTTCCCGGCGTGGCTGGCGCCGGTGCAGGCGGTGGGTATCCCCGTGGGCGACGCGCATGTGCCGTATCTCCAGGAGTTCGCGGCGGAGGCGAAGCGGAAGGGGCTGCGGGTCGAGGTGGACGCGTCCTCGGACCGTATGCAGAAGAAGATCCGCAACCAGCAGCGCCAGAAGGTGCCGTTCATGATCATCGTCGGTGACGAGGACATGCACGCGGGTACGGTGTCGTTCCGCTACCGCGACGGCTCGCAGGAGAACGGGATTCCGCGCGACCAGGCGCTGGCCAAGCTGGTGGATGTGGTGGAGCGCCGCGTACAGGTGTGACACCGGGTGTACGGGTGTGACG
Source organism: Streptomyces odonnellii (assembly GCF_000981895.1). GTDB lineage: Bacteria > Actinomycetota > Actinomycetes > Streptomycetales > Streptomycetaceae > Streptomyces > Streptomyces odonnellii. Next base: position 22,377 of record NZ_LATD01000320.1, read on the forward strand.
GAGAGGCCCACGGGAGGCGGTATCAGCTTCCCGGGGGCCTCTCCCCGTTCGCACCCTCGTCGCGGTCCGCCCGGTCCTCCTGCGCGAAGACCTGGATCAGCCACGACGAGAACGCGCCCGTCACCGCGCCCAGCAGCGCCAGACCGCACGCCATCAGACACACCCCGTACACCCGCCCCAGCGGGGTCACCGGGGTCACATCGCCATACCCGACCGTTGTGATCGTCGAGCAGGCCCACCACACGGCGTCGCCGAAGGTACGCACGGTGGTGCCGGGGGCTCCCCGCTCCTGCTCGTAGACCGCGAGCGCGGCGGCGAAGCCCAGCAGGCACGCGGCCAGCCCGGCGTACGCCATCACCCGCCCGTACAGACTGAGCCGGGGGCGGGCGCGGCGGCGCCGCACCGCCATATACGTGTTCACGATCCGCAGCGGGCGCAGCAGGGGCAGGACAAGAACGACCGTGTCCAGCCAGTGGGTCCGCACGAAGCGCGGGCCCTCGCCGCTGAGCAGCAGCCGCACCACATAGTCCAGCAGGAAGAGCGCCCAGATCAGCAGGGTGAGGCCCAGCGTCACACCACGCCAGAACGGGCCGATGCCGGGGAGCAGGACCCGTACCGCGTAGCACGCCAGGAAGAGCAGCGAGCCGGCGAGCAGCGGCAGATCCGTGCGTCGCTCCCAGCGGAGCAGGCGGTCGGACGCGTTCCGGACATGCATCGCCCCAGCATGTCCGGAGGCCACCGGGTCAGAGCCCGACGACACGCTTCACCGGGCCGAAGTCATATGCTGCACAGCATGACGAGTGAGCCGGAGCAGCAGATCGGAGTGGGGACCCAGGACGCGTTCCAGCGCCTGTGGACGCCCCATCGGATGGCCTATATCCAGGGCGAGAACAAGCCCACCGGTCCTGGCGCCGAGGACGGCTGTCCCTTCTGCTCCATCCCGTCCAAGTCCGACGAGGACGGGCTGATCGTCGCGCGTGGCGAGCGGGTGTACGCGGTGCTCAACCTCTATCCGTACAACGGCGGCCACTCGATGATCGTTCCGTACCGCCATGTCGCCGACTACACGGATCTGGACGACGCGGAGACCGCCGAGCTGGCTCTCTTCACCAAGCACGCGATGACCGCGCTCCGTACGGCCTCGGGCGCGCACGGCTTCAACATCGGGATGAACCAGGGGGTCTCGGCGGGCGCGGGCATCGCCGCCCATCTCCACCAGCATGTGGTGCCGCGCTGGGGCGGCGACACCAACTTCATGCCGGTCGTCGGGCATACGAAGGTGCTTCCCCAGCTCCTCGCCGATACGCGCGCGATGCTCGCGGAGGCCTGGCCCGTACAGCCTGATCCAAAAGCCGGGCCATAGCCTCCGCGCGGACCGGGCGCGGCTTACGCGTCGTACGCGTCGACCTTCTTCGGTGACGGGTCCTGCACCGCGCCGAAGAGGGAGGCCGCCCGGCTGCTGAAGCCCGAGGTGTCCACGCCGTGCTCGTCCAGCACACGCAGCGCCGCCTTGTGCGCCACCCGCAGCACGGGCGTGGCGGCGCGCATGGCGTCATCGGCCATGAAGCGGTGCTTCCACGGCTGCTCGGCCCAGGGGTGCCGCAGACCGAAGGGCTCGGGCAGCGCGATCTTGCCGCCGAGGAAGTCCAGGATCGGCGGATACCAGGTGAAGGGCGCCCGCACCGCCAGCCGGACCGCTTCCTTCGGCTCCACCAGCGGCAGTGTCCGCGACGTGGTCTCCCAGAACCGGACGGTCTTGGGCCGGCTCACGGTCTTGGCCGAGGGGCCCGAGGTGAACAGCCCGTGGATCGGCCCCAGGGCGTGGCCCGAGACCTCGATCCGCAGGGTCTCGTGCAGCACGGTCACCGTGATCATCATCGTGATCACCAACTGGCCGTCCCAGAGGACGAACTGCACCCCGAGATAGTGGCGGTTTCCGGCGCCGAACTGCTGCTCGTTGCAGATCTTCTGTATGGCGTGGCTCTTGAACTGATACCCGTCCACATCCTGGCCATCGGGCCGGGACACCGAGCCGGCGCCCTCCCCGACCGCCGAGACGATCCAGTGCTTGACCGAAGGGGGCGGAAAACCACCGGAGTTGATCGGACCGCGCTCCAGCAGCTTGAGCTGGTCGTGGATCGCCCGTATCACGTCGTAGCTGCGGAACTGGTGGATCTCCTTGGAGGCGTCCTTGGGCACCAGGGCCTCGGCGAGCTGCCAGCTTCCCCAGCGGGTGCCCATGCCGAGAATGCCCTTGGGGCCCGCGTAGAAGACGACATTCGAGTGCTGCTCGGCGGTGAGCTTCTCTATGCCCGTACGGATCGCCTCGCGCGCCGCGTCGCCCGGGTTCCCGGGGACGGCCTCGGGGACCTTGGCGCCCAGACCGCCGCCGGCCAGCAGATCGGACCAGCGGGCCCGCAGGTCCTTCGCGGTGGTCTCGCAGATCCGCCGGGCCAGCACCCAGCCGATGACCGGACCGACGATCGCGCCGCGCACATACCAGCCGAGGAAGCCGTCGAAGGGCAGCCGCAGCAGCAGGATCACCGCCAGCAGGCCCACGCCCACCAGCACTCCGGTCCCGATCAGCCCCGAGCGCCGGTCCTTCGAGCCCGCGAGGGTACGGCGGACCTGGAAGACGCCCAGCCAGACCAGCAGCCCGGGCAGGAAGACCAGCCCGAACAGGGCGGTCACCGCGGTGAGTTTGATGTCACGGTCCTTGCGGATCCGCTGTGCGGCCAGCGCGTGCAGCACCACGGTCTGCGGCTCCATGCCGAAGGACTGGATGAGCGCGCCCCGGCCGCCGCCGAGCGTCCGCATGTGGAGGGCCCGCGCGAACGCCTCGCCCAGATTGGGCTCGAAGAGCGAGAACCTGCCCTTGGTCACCTTGGACTTGTGGATCTCGTTGTCGGCCTTGAGGATGTCCTCCATCGGGCTGTCCCGGTAGGACACCGAGGCGAGCGCGTTCGTCGCCGCGGTCTGCCCGGTCCCTCCCTGGAGCGGGATCTGTGCCCCCGGGCTGAAGTCGAATCCGCCGTCCGCCACTGCCGCCCCCTCGCCGCAAGGATCCGCTGCCGCCACTGTTCCCGGCCCGCGCGCCCCGCACACGTGCTGAGCTGGGCACCACAGCGTAACCGGGCGGCGCCTTCCGCGTCATGGGGCTGTCTGTCTTCAGCCACCGGCGTATATCGGACCGGCGCCGCGCGCACACGAATCGGCCACCCGCGCACACGGGATCTCCCCGGGCCCTGCCCCTGTCGCGCGACCGCCCGGCGTCAACCCGAACCACGCAGGGCCCGAATCAGGAAATGCCCCAACTACGCAATGCCCGCCTCCTGTTCACGGAGTCTGTCCGCGACCCCCGACGGCATCGGCTCGTGACGGGCGTACGAGCGGCTGAAGCGGCCCGTGCCGTGCGTGACCGACCGCAGCTCCACCGCGTACCGTCCGATCTCCAGCTCCGGCACCTCGGCCTTGACCAACGTCCTTCCAGGACCGGCCTGTTCGGTGCCGACGACCCGGCCGCGCCGTCCCGAGAGGTCGCTCATCACCGGCCCCACGTACTCGTCGGGGATCAACACCCGTACCTCGGCGACCGGTTCGAGCAGATGGATCGCCGCGTCACCGGCCGCCTCGCGCAGTGCCAGCGCGCCCGCCGTCTGGAACGCGGCGTCGGACGAGTCCACCGAGTGGGCCTTGCCGTCGAGCAGCGTGACCCGGATGTCGACCAGCGGATGGCCCGCCGCGACTCCCCGCGCTGCCTGGGTCCGTACGCCCTTCTCCACGGACGGGATGAACTGGCGCGGCACCGCGCCGCCCACCACCTTGTCCACGAACTCCACACCGGAGCCCGGCGGCAGGGGATCCACCTCGATCTCGCAGATCGCGAACTGGCCGTGGCCGCCGGACTGCTTCACGTGCCGGCCGCGCCCGGCCGCGCTCTGCGCGAAGGTCTCCCGGAGCGCGACCTTGAACGGTACGGCGTCGACCTGGACTCCGTACCTGCTGCGCAGCCGGTCCAGCGCCACATCCATATGGGCCTCGCCCAGACACCAGAGCACCACCTGATGGGTGTCCTGGTTCTGTTCCAGACGCATCGTCGGGTCCTCGGCGACCAGCCGGGCCAGCCCCTGCGACAGCTTGTCCTCGTCCGCCTTGCTGTGCGCCTGGACGGCCAGCGGCAGCAGCGGGTCGGGCATGGTCCAGGGCTCCATCAGCAGCGGATCGTCCTGGGCGGAGAGGGTGTCCCCGGTCTCGGCGCTGGAAAGCTTCCCGACACAGGCCAGATCACCGGCCACACAGTGCCCCAGCACGCGCTGCTGCTTGCCGAAGGGGGACGAGAGCGCGCCCACCCGCTCCTCGACATCGTGGTCCTCGTGCCCCCGGTCGGTCAGACCGTGGCCCGAGACATGCACCAGCTCGTCCGGCCGCAGGGTGCCCGAGAAGACCCGTACGAGAGAGATCCTGCCGACATAGGGGTCCGAGGCGGTCTTCACCACCTCGGCGACCAGCGGGCCCTCGGGATCGCAGTGGATCCCCCGGCGCGGGGCGCCCTCCGGGGTGGTCACCTCGGGGGCCGGGCGCTCCAGCGGGCTCGGGAATCCGCCCGCGATCAGATCGAGCAGCTCGACGGTGCCGAGGCCCTGCCGGGCGCCGGACGGCGCGGGGGCCGCGGCCAGCACCGGATGGAAGATGGCGCGCGCCACCGCCTTCTCCAGATCCCCGGTCAACGTCTTGAGATCGATCTCGCCGCCACCGAGATAGTGGTCCATGAGGGTCTCGTCCTCGCTCTCGGCGATGATCCCCTCGATCAGCCGGGCCCTGGCCTCCTCGATCCGGGGCTCCAGCGCCGCACCGGGCGGGCTCTCCCGCCGCTCCCCGGAGGAGTAGTCGAAGACGCACCGCGAGAGCGGGCAGCCGAGCCCGGTGGCCTGCGCGTGCCCGTCGGGGCCCTCAGGTCCGTACACCGGGAGGTACAGCGGCAGTACGGCGTCGGGGTCGTCGCCGCCGAACATCCGGCCGCAGAGCCGGACCATCTCGTCGAAGCCGGTACGGGCCGTGTCGAGATGCGTGACGACGACCGCGCGCGGCATGCCGACGGCCGCGCACTCCTCCCACACCGCGCGGGTGGTGTCCGCCACGGCCTCCGCCTCCTGGGCGGCCGACACAACGAAAAGGGCCGCGTCCGCCGCCCGCAGACCGGCCCTGAGTTCCCCGACGAAATCGGCGTAGCCGGGGGTGTCCAGCAGATTGATCTTGTACCCGCCCCATTCCACCGGGACGAGGGAGAGCTGTACGGAGCGCTGCTGGCGGTGCTCGATCTCGTCGTAGTCGGAGACCGTGCCGCCGTCCTCGACCCGGCCCGCCCGGTTCAGCGCGCCCGCGGTGAGCGCGAGGGCCTCGACGAGGGTCGTCTTGCCGGAGCCGCTGTGGCCGACCAGCACCACATTCCGTACGGAGGCGGGCCGGTCGGCCGTCGCCGCCCTGCCGGCGGCCCCGGTGTGTGATTGCGCCTTGTCGCCCATGATTCCTGCCTCCCGGTCGCTCGCGGGTGGCGAGTCTGGTAGGGGATGGGGGATATGGAGGGAATGCCTCGGGCGCGGGCCGGGGAGCCGCCGCGGCAGCTCCGGCGATGCCCGCGGTGGTCCTTCGAGCTTCGCACTCCGGCCATGGTGCGTCCATACGTCGTACGCGGGGGCGTGCTGTGGGTGCCCGGCGGTACGGTGTGAGGGTCGTGGCTACGATGGGCGAGGTCCTGTCCGGCCGCCCCTCGCTGCACTGCCGGATTCGCCCAAGTACGTTCCGTACAGGGCGATCCTCCGCCTTGCGACGCACGGCACCGGACGCCGTCGGCCGGCAGCGAAGACCGGCCGGACAGGACCTAGCCGGTGGCCGTCGGGGCCGCTCGGCCCACCGAACCTCGGGAAGGCCATGCTGAACAAGTACGCGCGTGCATTCTTCACGCGTGTCCTCACACCGTTCGCGGCGTTTCTGCTCCGGCGCGGAGTGAGTCCGGACGCCGTCACGCTGATCGGCACGGCCGGGGTGGTGGTGGGCGCTCTGGTCTTCTTCCCCCGCGGGGAGTTCTTCTGGGGCACGATCGTCATCACCCTGTTCGTGTTCTCCGATCTCGTCGACGGCAATATGGCCAGGCAGGCGGGGATCTCCAGCCGCTGGGGCGCCTTCCTCGACTCGACGCTCGACCGGGTCGCCGACGGGGCGATCTTCGGCGGCTTCGCGCTCTGGTACGCGGGCAAGGGCGACGACAACGCGCTGTGCGCCGTCGCGATCTTCTGTCTGGCGAGCGGTCAGGTCGTCTCGTACACCAAGGCCCGCGGCGAGTCCATCGGGCTGCCCGTCGCCGTCAACGGGCTGGTCGAACGGGCGGAGCGGCTGGTGGTCTCGCTGGTCGCGGCCGGTCTGGCCGGGCTGCACGCCTTCGGTGTGCCGGGGATCGACATCCTGCTGCCGATCGCGCTGTGGGCGGTGGCGGTGGGCAGCGCTGTCACGCTGGGGCAGCGGGTCGTGACCGTACGGCGGGAGTCCGCGGAGGCCGACGCCGCGGCGGCGGCCGGACCTGGGCCGGGCGGCGCCGGGGGCGGCGGCAGGCAGGGGAGCGGGAGCGCGTCATGAGCGGTGCGAGCGAGCGGCTGACCGACACCCTGTACGGGCTGGGCTGGAGCACCGTCAAGAAGCTCCCGGAGCCCGTGGCCACCGGGCTCGGCCGGACCATCGCGGACACCGTGTGGAAGCGGCGCGGCAAGAGCGTGCTGCGCCTGGAGGCCAATCTGGCGCGGGTGGTGCCGGACGCCGGGGCCGAGCGGCTCGCGGAGCTGTCCAGGGCCGGGATGCGCTCGTACATGCGGTACTGGATGGAGTCGTTCCGGCTGCCCGCCTGGAGTACGGAGCGGGTCGCCGGCGGTGTCGAGATCAAGGACATACACGCGCTGACGGACGGGCTCGCGGCCGGGCGGGGCGTCATCCTGGCGCTGCCGCACCTGGCCAACTGGGATCTCGCGGGGGCGTGGCTCACCCGGGGGCAGGGGGTGCCGTTCACGACGGTCGCGGAGCGGCTGAAGCCGGAGTCGCTGTACGACCGGTTCGTGGCCTACCGCGAGAGCCTGGGCATGGAGGTGCTGCCGCACACCGGCGGCTCCGCGTTCGGGGCGCTGGCGCGCCGGCTGAGGAGCGGCGGTCTCGTCTGCCTGGTCGCCGACCGCGATCTGTCGGCCTCCGGGGTCGAGGTCGAGTTCTTCGGACAGACGGCCCGGATGCCGGCCGGGCCCGCCCTGCTGGCCCAGCAGACGGGTGCGCTGCTGCTGCCGGTGACGCTCTGGTACGACGACTCGCCGGTGATGCGGGGGCGGGTGCATCCGGCGGTCGAGGTACCCGAGTCAGGTACACGGGCCGAAAAGACGTCTGTGATGACACAGGCGGTGGCCGATGTCTTCGCCACCGGAATCGCCGAGCACCCGGAGGACTGGCACATGCTGCAAAGGCTGTGGCTCGCGGATCTCGAACCAGGGCGCACGGGCGGCTCTGCTGGGGGCCCGCTGTGAGGATCGGCATCGTCTGTCCGTACTCGTGGGACGTGCCCGGCGGCGTCCAGTTCCACATCAGGGACCTGGCGGAGCATCTGATCAGGCTCGGCCACGAGGTGTCCGTCCTGGCGCCCGCGGACGACGAGACGCCGCTGCCGCCGTACGCCGTGTCGGCGGGGCGGGCCGTGCCCGTGCCGTACAACGGCTCGGTCGCCCGGCTGAACTTCGGCTTCCTGTCGGCGGCGCGGGTCCGGCGCTGGCTGCACGACGGCACGTTCGACGTGATCCATATCCATGAGCCGACCTCGCCCTCGCTGGGGCTGCTCGCCTGCTGGGCGGCGCAGGGGCCGATCGTCGCGACGTTCCACACGTCGAATCCGCGGTCGCGGGCGATGATCGCGGCGTATCCGATCCTCCAGCCGGCGCTGGAGAAGATCAGCGCGCGGATCGCGGTCAGCGAGTACGCGCGGCGGACGCTGGTGGAGCACCTCGGCGGGGACGCGGTGGTGATCCCGAACGGTGTCGATGTCGACTTCTTCGCCAAGGCCGAGGTCAATCCGGCGTGGCAGGGGCGGACGATCGGGTTCATCGGGCGGATCGACGAGCCGCGCAAGGGGCTGCCGGTGCTGATGAAGGCCCTGCCGAAGATCCTCGCGGTCTATCCGGAGACGCGGCTGCTGGTGGCGGGGCGCGGGGACGAGAGGGAGGCGGTGGGGTCGCTTCCCAGGGAGATGCGGTCGCGGGTCGAGTTCCTCGGGATGATCAGCGACGAGGACAAGGCGCGGCTGCTGAGGAGTGTCGACTTGTACGTCGCGCCCAACACGGGCGGTGAGAGCTTCGGCATCATCCTGGTCGAGGCGCTGTCGGCGGGTGCGGCGGTGCTGGCGAGCGACCTGGACGCGTTCGCGCAGGTCCTGGACCAGGGGGCGGCGGGCGAACTCTTCACCAACGAGGACGCGGAGGCGCTGGCGGGCGCGGCGGTCCGTCTCCTGGGCGACGCCCCGCGCCGCGAGGCCCTCCGCGAACGCGGCAGCGCCCATGTCCGCCGCTTCGACTGGTCCACGGTCGGCGCGGACATCCTGGCGGTCTACGAAACGGTGACGGACGGCGCGGCGTCGGTGGCGGCGGACGACCGCACGGGCCTGCGGGGCCGCCTCTTCCGCCGGGGCGAACACGACGGTACGAGCACGGGCACGACCCCAACGGCAAACCCCCAATACCGCACAGGCACAGCGCCTTCCCCGGCCTGATGCCGCACCAGGTGCGGGACGGACGGTGGTGGGGGCGGGGCG
>NZ_LATD01000321.1 GCF_000981895.1 Streptomyces odonnellii
AGGCCGAGCCACTCCCTGGCCCCCACCCCGCACCTCCCCCTGCTGGTGCACCTCAGGCAAGCCCTACCGCGACTGCCACGGCACCAATTAGGCCGGGCCTCTGGCCCGCAGAAGTTCCCTTCATCGGCGGAATGTCAGTGGCTGCTGCAAAAATCTAAATCGAACTTGCGGCTTCTACGAGGGGACCATGGATGGCAGACGCGCTGGACACCAGATCGCCGGCAGCCGGACTCTACGAACAACTGATCACTCTGCGACTCGAAGACCGTCTCAAGCAGATGGAGGGCACAGGGTGGCGAGCGATCGATGCCAAAGTGGGTGTCGAATCCACACCCCACGTGCTTGCCCGGCATGTTGCCGACACCGTCCAGCGCGTCCTCCGGAGCCTTCCTGAGAGCGAGCGTGTCCACGCTGCGAACCACATCCTCGATTCCGTCAGCACGCTGTCTGGCGCGAAAGAGTGGGTAGACATGGTGGCTGACGGCCCTCGGCAGCTCATGGCCCTCGCTGAACAAGAGGCACCGGGGGTCTACGCCATCCGTCCAGCTACCCCACTCTCCGACACTGCCCTGCTGACGAACTCTCCCGAGGACCCCAATCTGGGGTTCGAGCTCCGCGCGGAACTGGCCACCGCGGATCGAGTCGACTTGCTGTGTGCCTTCGTCAAGTGGCATGGACTACGCGTTTTGGAAGGCGCTCTGCGCACAGCCCATGAACGCGGGGTTCCCATCCGAGTCATCACGACTACCTATATCGGCGCCACTGAACGACGGGCCCTGGATCGCCTGGTCCAGGAGTTCAGCGCTCAGGTGAAGGTCAATTACGAGCTTCGATCTACCCGTCTACACGCGAAGGCATGGCTCTTCCGACGAAGTTCCGGGTACGACACAGCATACGTAGGAAGCTCGAATCTCTCCAAGGCAGCACTCCTCGATGGACTTGAGTGGAATGTCCGCCTCTCATCGGTAGCAACCCCGGATGTCATAAAGAAGTTCGAGGCTACCTTCGACTCCTACTGGAGTGAGGCTGCTTTCGAGTCGTACGACCCTGCGGTTCATGGAGATCGCCTGGACGCGGCTCTACGGGAAGCCAGCGGAGGCACTGCAGCCGCCAACGGGCGGAGTATCACGTTGTCGGGGCTGGAGGTGCGCCCCTACCCGCATCAGCAGGACATGCTGGAACGTCTCGAGGTCGAACGGGATGTCCACGATCGGCATCGCAACCTCCTAGTGGCTGCCACAGGAACAGGCAAGACCGTCATGGCCGCCCTTGACTACAAGGCGCTCCGCAGGAAACTGGGGCGGGATTTGCGCCTTCTCTTCGTCGCCCATCGCAAGGAGATCTTGGAACAGTCACTCCGTACGTATCAAGGAGTTCTCAATGACGGGAACTTTGGCGAATTGCTCCTCAGCGGCGAAATCCCCTCTAACTGGAACCATGTCTTCGCAAGCGTCCAGTCCCTTAACACTCGCACCCTAGACAGACTTACCCCCGACCACTACGACATTATTGTGATTGACGAGTTTCATCACGGCACGGCTCCAACCTATCGAAAAATCATCGAACATTTCACACCCACAGAGCTCCTTGGCTTGACAGCAACTCCTGAACGCATGGATGGTTTGAAAATTCAGGACGAGTTTTTCGAAGGGAACATCGCCGCCGAGATGCGTCTGTGGGAAGCCCTGGAGAACGACCTCCTCTCCCCCTTCCACTACTTCGGGATCACAGACACTACAGATCTCACTGCAATCCAATGGAAGCGCGGCACATACGACGCCACCGCGCTCAGCGACCTTTTCACAGGAAATAACGCCCGTGCTCGGCTGATTATAAAAGCCGTAGAGGATAAGATCGCCGACCCAGGTCGTATGCGCGCGCTAGGATTCTGCGTATCTGTAGCTCATGCGCACTTTATGGCAGAATCCTTCCAGCAAGCTGGGTTGAACGCAATTTCCCTGTCGGGCGATACCCCACCCGATCAACGCCGCTCCGCGCTGAGTGCACTGAAGGCTGGCGAGTTGCAAGTAATCTTCTCCGTGGACCTCTTCAACGAGGGGCTTGACATTCCCGATGTTGACACGCTCCTTCTCCTACGTCCGACATCGAGTGCCACGGTCTTCTTGCAGCAGCTTGGGCGGGGCCTGCGTCGCTCCGAGGGGAAGGCGGTCCTCACGGTGCTGGACTTCATCGGTCAGCACCGTAAAGAATTCCGCTTCGAGGAGCAGTTCCGATCCCTCACAAATCTCACCCGAAATCGCCTCGTATCAGCCATTGAGCATGACTTCCCACAACTACCATCGGGCTGCCAGATCATCCTTGAGTCAAAGGCAAAGGAACTCATCATTGAAAACATTCGCACTCAGATCAGCGTGAATGTAGCTCAGCTCGCCAACGAAGTGCGACAATTCGGCGAGCCGCAGATAGCTGCCTATCTGGCAGAGAGCGGCCGTGAGATCAAGGAACTCTACCGAGGAGCAAACCACTCCTGGACCGCACTACTGCGCCGAGCAAATCTCCTGCCGAACTCGGCGCCTGACGGCGAGGCTGCGTTGCTGAAGCGGGCATCGGCCTTCCTCCATGTAGATGACCCAACTCGTGCAGCCGCCTACACCCGACTGCTAGACGACGACGCACCGTCTTACGAAGAACTCACCGAGTTGGACCGCGCCTACGCACGGATGCTCTTCTTCACCCTCTGGCCGTTGGGAGGCTTCAACTCCTACCAAGCCGGCCTCGCGTCACTGCGCCACCAGCACGCAGTAAGGGACGAGTTGCGCCAAATTCTTACTCATGCCCTCGATCACCTTGATCACGTCACACCTGCTCTTACAGGCGCGCATAGCAAGCTGCCCCTGCGAGTGCACGCGTCCTATAGTCGTGAGGAGATCCTTGCATCGCTCGGCGAGTCCACCATCGATAGCCTAATGCCGGGCCACTTCCGCGAAGGCGTGCGCTGGTGCGATCAGGCCAAGACCGATGCTCTCCTCATAACCCTCGAAAAAGACGAGAAGGATTTCTCACCGCAGACTCGCTACAAGGACTACGCGATGAGCGACACTCTTTTCCACTGGGAATCGCAGAATCAAACGTCAGAGTCCTCGCCCACGGGCGTCCGCTATCAGACCCACCAAGCCAACGGAAGCCACGTACTGCTCTTTGTCCGCCGCTACAAGAAGACAGACATCGGCGGACCCCAGCCATGGATGCTGCTCGGCCCCGCCGAGTATGTCTCACACGAGGGCAGTAAGCCCATGGCCATCACCTGGAAGCTACACACGCCACTCCCCGCGGATGTCTGGACCTACTCCGCCATCGCCGCTGCTTAACTGGCTCTGGCGATCCTGGCGAAGGTGTGCTCCACCCGGGCACGGACCTTGCGGTGGGAACGGTTGTGCTCCTCCTTCCAGGCCAGAAGCTCTTCCTGGCCGCGTTCGCGACGGTGCGGGATCACCAGCCCCATACCGCGGTAGCCGCCGTCGGCGATCACCATTGTGTGGCCGACGGCGGCCTTCGCCCCGGACAGCTCCCACGCTTTGCAGTCGTTGCAGTTGCCCGGCAGAGGCCGACCGCGGCAACTGGACGGGTATCGGCGTCAATGACGACCTGGTGGTTGGTGGAGTACCGATAATTCTTCGGCTGCTCGGCTACCGCGTAGTCACGCGTGGGCACCAAGGTGCCGTCCACGATGAGCACGGTGTCCTTGCGGAACCGTTGGCGCGGCCGCAGAGCAAGCAGCGGGGCTCAGTCGGTTGATGATGCGGTCGGCTGCGGACTTCGAGATTTCAAAGAGCGGGCGAGTTGGCGTGCCGTCAAGTTGGTTCGCCACTAGGCCGCGACCAGCAGGACGCGGTCTTCCAGGGGCAGGCTCTACGGACGGCTTCGCCGGACCGTGTCCGCTCCCTCGCGGCGCACGGCGGCCGCGAGCCTGCCGAAGCAAGGCAGGCTCAGTCTGGTGAACGGGCCTGTCCAGGACGGCACTGACGCCGTGATCACACCAGCCACCGCGAGATCATCTCACCTGCCAGTGAGGCAGTTGCCGAGCCAGTCCGCCTGCTCTGCACGATCGACTCCACCATCGCCATACACGACGTAGACCAGTGCCTCCGCGAAGGTCGACCCCAGGGACCACAGGACATTCGGCCCCACGGCGACGACGCGCCCGCCAGCCGCTACGTACGACCTGAACTGGACCGACCACGTACCCAAAGGGCTGTAGTTCTCGCCGTATCGGAGCTTCAGCGAAGCAGCTTCCGCAGCGGTGTCGATGCAGGCGTCCACGGGGTCCATACACAGCGAAGAGGCGGGGGCACGGGCCGGGCAGCTCTTGATCGTCAGGCCGCCGAACTCGGCCCAGATCCCGACCGCCACGTCATTGAGCTCGAACCCAGCCGCTGTCAGTTGCCGCGTCCAGTCCCCAGTGGTTACCGTATGGCCCGCTCTCCAGCCGGCCATACGCAGTGCGTCCCACACACACGGACCGCACCCCATCAACGACTCACTCATGCGTTCTATGCGCACTCCCCTCCCTCAGCCGAGCCCGTCGCCCGAAGTCTGCCGCAAATCCGGGCCGACAGACAGCGCCCTCGTCGTGGCCGACACGGAGATCATTCGCGGGACAGCCTTTAGGAACGCATGCGCAATCAGTAACTCGGTTGAGCAGCTTGCCCACTGAGCCCCGCACGTGGGTGGGGTGGTTAGAGGTAGGGGCGGATGATGAGGTTGGGGAGGGATTTGCGGGATTTGGCTTGGTGGAGTTTGGTGCGGACCGCTGCTACCAGTTCAGCGGGGTGGTCGCGGACCAGGGCGGGGACCGCTGTTACGACGTCCACGCCGTGGGCTTCCAGGAGGAGGCGGCGGCGGAGGGTGGTGCGGTAGGCGGTGATGCCCAGGTGGAATTCCTCCGAGTCGACTTCCAGGGCCACTCCGGCGTGTGGCCAGTAGGCGTCGGGGCGGGCGAGGAAGGTGCCGGTGGGGG
>NZ_LATD01000322.1 GCF_000981895.1 Streptomyces odonnellii
GGCCGTGGGTCGGCGGGGCCGGACGGCGGCGCGGTCTCCTGCGCTCTCGCCTCGCGGGCCTGTTCGTCGCTCTCCATGGTCGCCATGTGCGGCGCCTCCGTTGCTGCCGTCGGCCGGTTCACTTCGCGCCGAGTGCCTTCCGCAGCGCGGCGAGGTTGGACTGCATGACCTCGATGTAGTCATCGCCCTTGGACTTGTCCGTAATTCCCTCCAGCGGGTCCAGGACATCGGTCTTCAGTCCTGAGTCCGCGGCGATGGTCTTGGCGGTCTTGTCGCTGGCGAGTGTCTCGAAGAATACGGTGCTGACCTTGTCCTGCTCGGCGATGGTCTCCAGTTCCCTGACCCGGGCGGGGCTGGGCTCGGCCTCGGGGTCGATACCGGCGATCGCCTCCTGCTCCAGGCCGTAGCGCTCGGCGAGATAGCCGAAGGCGGCGTGGGTGGTGATGAAGGTCTTGGTGGCGGTGTCCGTGAGGCCCTGCTTGAACGCGGTGTCGAGGCCGCCGAGCTGGCCGACCAGCGTGTCCGTGTTCTTCTGATACTCGGCGGAGTTGTCCGGGTCGGCCTTCTCCAGGGCCGCGCCGACGCCCTTGGCGACCTCGGCGTATCTCACCGGGTCGAGCCAGATGTGCGGGTCTCTGCCGTCCGTGGCGGCCTCCTCCTCGCCCGCGTGTTCCTCACCGGCGTGCTCGTCGCCGCCGTGCGCGTGTCCGACTTCGGTGCCGTGCTTCTCCAGGGTGGTGAGGGTGGCCGCGTCGACGACGGTCCGCACGCCGGACTGGGCGATGGCCTCGTCCACGGCGGGCTGGATACCCTTGAGATACAGAATGACGTCCGCTTCGCCCAGCTCGGCGGCCTGCCGGGGCTTGAGCTCGAGATCGTGCGGCTCCACACCCGGCTTGGTGAGGGTGGTGACGGAGACGTGATCGCCGCCAATCCGCTGGGCCAGGAACTGCATGGGATAGAACGACGCGGTGACCGCGAGCTTGTCACCGCTCGTCTTGTCGGCGGCGTCGGAGGAGGAGCAGGCGGACAGCGCCACCAGGCCGAGCGAGACCGCTCCGGCGAGGGTGGCGGTGGGTATCAGGCGTCGTACGTTCATGACAGTCATTTTCAACAAAACTGGAAACGATTGTCAACAAGGGATGGGTATGTCTCTTGTCCCGTACCGATTTGATCGAAGGGGTGCGACCGCCGCTAATCTGAAGCATTCGCGTTCGTCGTCGTAATGAAGAGAGCACCGTGGCCGCCGACAAGATCGACACCATCGTCAACCTGAGCAAGCGCCGTGGCTTCGTCTACCCGTCCAGTGAGATCTACGGTGGACAGCGCGCCGCCTGGGACTACGGGCCGCTCGGAGTCGAGCTGAAGGAGAACATCAAGCGTCAGTGGTGGCGCTACATGGTCACCTCGCGCGAGGACGTCGTCGGTATCGACTCGTCGGTGATCCTGGCCACCGAGGTCTGGGAGGCGTCGGGGCATGTGGCGACCTTCACCGACCCGCTGACCGAGTGCACCTCCTGCCACAAGCGGTTCCGCGCGGACCATCTGGAAGAGGCGTACGAGGAGAAGCACGGCAAGGCTCCCGCGAATGGCCTCGCCGACCTCAACTGCCCCAACTGCGGCAACAAGGGCACCTTCACCGAGCCCAAGCAGTTCTCCGGTCTGCTCTCCACCCACCTCGGCCCCACCCAGGACACCGGTTCGGTCGCCTATCTCCGGCCCGAGACCGCGCAGGGCATCTTCACCAACTTTGCGCAGGTGCAGCAGACTTCGCGCAAGAAGCCGCCGTTCGGTATCGCGCAGACGGGCAAGTCCTTCCGGAACGAGATCACTCCGGGCAACTTCATCTTCCGCACCCGTGAGTTCGAGCAGATGGAGATGGAGTTCTTCGTCAAGCCGGGCGAGGACGAGCAGTGGCAGGAATACTGGATGGAGCAGCGCTGGAACTGGTACCGCGACCTGGGTCTCCGCGAGGAGAACATGCGCTGGTACGAGCACCCCAAGGAGAAGCTCTCCCACTACTCCAAGCGCACAGCCGACATCGAGTACCGCTTCCAGTTCGGCGGCAGCGAGTGGGGCGAGCTGGAGGGTGTGGCCAACCGCACCGACTACGACCTGACCGCGCACTCCAAGGCGTCCGGCCATGACCTGTCGTACTTCGACCAGGAGGCCGGCGAGCGCTGGACTCCGTATGTGATCGAACCGGCCGCCGGTGTCGGCCGCGCGATGCTCGCCTTCCTGCTCGACGCGTACAACGAGGACGAGGCGCCCAACGCCAAGGGCGTGCTGGAGAAGCGCACCGTGATGCGGCTCGACCCGCGTCTCGCGCCGGTCAAGGTGGCCGTGCTGCCCCTCTCCCGCAACCCGCAGCTCTCGCCCAAGGCCAAGGGCCTCGCCGAGGACCTGCGGCGCAACTGGAACATCGAGTTCGACGACGCGGGCGCCATCGGCCGCCGCTACCGGCGCCAGGACGAGATCGGCACCCCGTTCTGTGTGACCGTCGACTTCGACACTCTCGACGACAACGCCGTCACCGTGCGCGAGCGCGACACGATGAAGCAGGAGCGTGTCTCGCTGGACCAGATCCAGAGCTACCTGGGCGGTCGGCTCCTCGGCTGCTGACGGGTCACGGTCGTGGCTCGAAGCCCCCGGTTCCGCCACGGAACCGGGGGCTTCGTTGCACACTGGGCGCACGCGTCAACAGGAGGCACGGATGCCGTCCCCGACCACCAGCAAGGTCAGCAGATGGGATCAGCATGGGCGTGAGCATGTCGTACGCGTCCAGAAGGCGGGCGTGCAGCGGTCGTTGGTCTGCGACACCTGCGGCTGGCAGAAGAACGCCCAGTTCCTGCCCTGGCTGAAGGCACAGGAACATCTCACCGAGGCCCACCAGGCCACGGTGGACCCGGCCGGCGGCTGACGGGCGGGCCACAGGAGCGGGCCCGGGGGCCCTGGGACCGGCTCGGCGCCGGCGCTCAGGGCCCGCCGCTCGTGGCCTGCTGCTCATGGCTGCTCAGGGGCTGCCTCATGGCCGCAGTCCGCGCAGCACCAGATCGCAGACGGCGGTGAACTCGGCGTCGATGGTGGGCTTCTGCCACTCCGGGGCGTACGACGGGTCATGGAAGCGCGCGGTCGCCGCGAAGACCGCGCCCGCCGTGCTCGCCGGATCGTCCGCGGCGAACTCGCCCGCCCGCACGCCCTCTTCGACGATCCGGGTGAGCTGCCGGGTCAGCTCGGTTATATGGGCGTCGACCACACCGCTGCTCTCGCCGATGAGCACCGAGAAGGTCGCGAACAGCTCGGGGTCGTCCCCCGCCTTGTGGCGCTTGGTGTCGAACAGCGTCAGCAGCCAGTCACGCAGCTTCTCCGGCCCCGGCCCGGGACCCGGCCGCTCCGTCGGCTCCCCCTCCCGCACGGCTCCTGTCCCGGCCCCCTCCTTCCGCGCGGCGTCGGTGATCCGGGCCAGGGCAAGCTCCGTACGGGTCAGCCAGCGCGCGGTGACCGCCTCGCGCAGCGCCGCCTTCGTACGGAAGTGCCGGTAGACACTGCCATGGCTGACGCCCAGCGCCCGGGCCACATCGACGACCGTGGCTTTCGCCGGGCCGTAGCGGCGCAGCACCTCCTCGGTGGCTTCGAGGATGCGCTCGGCGGTCAGGGTCTCGGGGGTCACGGGATCCGACCTTTCATGACCGGTACGGCGAGGGGCTCGTACGACGGGACGCGACGGATGACATTACCTGCCAGGTCCGGAGACGGGGACCGGCAGCCTCAGGGGGTATCTCGCCCGGTGTCTCGCCCTGTCGGCCTCCACCGGCGGCCCGTGCTCAGCGCTCGCTGTCGAGATGTGACATCTGGGCGGCCGAATAGCGGTCGCCGGCCGCAGCGCCCGGCGGCACGGCCCGCTCGATCGCGGCCAGATCCTCCGCGTCGAGCGTGACCTCGACGGCGCCCAAGGCCTCGGCCAGCCGGTCCTTGCGGCGCGCGCCGACCAGCGGCACGATGTCCTCGCCGCGCGAGAGCACCCAGGCGATGGCGGTCTGGGCGACGGTGACGCCCTTCTGCTCGGCGATCTTGCGCAGGGACTCCACCAGACCCAGATTGTGCGTGAGGTTCTCCCCCTGGAAGCGCGGGCTCGTGGAGCGGAAGTCGCCGGGCCCCAGCGCCCGGTCACGGGTGAAGTGGCCGCTGATCAGTCCGCGCGAGAGCACTCCGTACGCCGTGACGCCGATGCCCAACTCCCGGACCGTGGGCAGGATCTCGGCCTCGATGGAGCGCGAGATCAGTGAATACTCGATCTGGAGGTCGGCGATGGGGGCGGTGGCGGCCGCGCGGCGGATGGTCGCGGCGCCCGCCTCGGAGAGGCCGATATGGCGGACATGGCCGGCCCGGACCAGCTCGGCGATGGCGCCGACCGTCTCCTCGATCGGGACATCGGGGTCGATCCTGGCGATCCGGTAGATGTCGATGTGGTCGGTGCCGAGACGCCGCAGGGAGTACGCGGCGAAGTTCTTCACCGCCGCCGGGCGGCCGTCATAGCCGGTCCAGCCACCGTCCGGATCACGCAGCGCCCCGAACTTGACGCTGGTCAGGGCCTGTTCGCGCGCGGCGGCGGGGGCGGTGCGCAGCGCCTCGCCGATCAGCAGCTCATTGTGGCCCACTCCGTAGAAATCGCCCGTGTCGAGCAGGGTGATGCCCGCGTCCAGGGCGGCGTGGATGGTGGCGATTGATTCGGCGCGGTCCGCTTCCCCGTACATCGCGGACATGCCCATGCAGCCGAGGCCGAGGGCGGACGTGCGGGGCCCGGTGGCGCCC
>NZ_LATD01000323.1 GCF_000981895.1 Streptomyces odonnellii
GTCCTTGGGGAGGGGAACGGGGGGGACGGAGCGGGGGAATGACGCGCAATGCGAGCGGCTCTGCAAATTAGCCAGTCGCCCGTATCCCCCGCAAACACCGGCGGGCGCCCGGAATTCCGTGTTCCGGACCGCCCGCCGGGGTTTCCTTCACCACCCCGCAGCAGATAACCGCTGGTCAGGGCCGCCTACTTGAACAGCCATTCGGACTTCAGCTCGGCATAGCCGGGCTTGATCACGTCATTGATCATCGCGAGTCGTTCATCGAAAGGAATGAATGCTGATTTCATCGCATTGACGGTGAACCACTGCATGTCGTCGAGCGTGTAGCCGAAGGTGTCGACCAGCAGCTCGAATTCGCGGCTCATGCTCGTACTGCTCATCAGCCTGTTGTCGGTATTGACCGTGGCGCGGAAATGCAGTCTGCGGAGCAGCCCGATGGGGTGCTCGCCGTACGAAGCGGCGGCCCCCGTCTGGAGGTTGGAGCTGGGGCACAGTTCCAGCGGGATGCGCTTGTCCCGTACGTACGCGGCGAGCCGGCCCAGCGTCACCGAGCCGTCCTCGGCGACCTCGATGTCGTCGATGATGCGCACGCCGTGGCCCAGCCGGTCGGCGCCGCACCACTGGAGCGCCTGCCAGATCGAGGGCAGTCCGAAGGCCTCGCCCGCGTGGATGGTGAAGTGGTTGTTCTCGCGCTTCAGATACTCGAACGCGTCGAGGTGGCGGGTGGGCGGGTAGCCGGCCTCCGCGCCCGCGATGTCGAAGCCGACGACGCCCGAGTCCCGGTAACGGTTGGCGAGTTCGGCGATCTCCAGGGCGCGGGCGGCGTGCCGCATGGCGGTGAGCAGGGCGCCGACCCTGATCCGGTGGCCGTGGGCGTGCGCGCGCCGTTCGCCTTCGCGGAAGCCCTCGTTGACGGCCTCGACGACCTCTTCGAGGGTGAGCCCGCCCTCCAGGTGCTGCTCGGGCGCGTACCGCACCTCCGCGTAGACGACCCCGTCCTCGGCGAGGTCCTCGGCGCACTCGGCGGCGACCCGGAACAGCGCGTCACGGGTCTGCATGACCGCGCAGGTGTGGGCGAAGGTCTCCAGATAGCGCTCCAGCGAACCGGAGTCAGCGGCTTCGCGGAACCACGTGCCGAGTTTGTCGGACTCATGCTCGGGCAGGCTGTCGTAGCCGGTCTCTCGTGCGAGATCGATGATCGTGCCGGGGCGCAGGCCGCCGTCCAGGTGGTCGTGGAGGAGGACCTTGGGGGCGCGGCGGATCTGGTCGGCGGTGGGCGGACGGTAGGTCTGGCTCGTCATCTGCGCACTCTAACGCCTACGCGCGTAGATCATGGCCTGTCGATATGTAACAGTGATCCGGCGTACGGGTGGAGTACACCCGGACTTCTGAGACTGTTCTGCTATGGGACAGAAAGCGGTTCCCGGGCCGGGGGGACGTACGGCAGGCCGGGACGGTTCGGCACGCGCGCGTCGCGCGGAGCCCGGGGCGCGGCTGGGACGGGCGTTCACCGCACCTCCCACGGGGTCGGCGACGGGGGGCGTGGTCCTGGTCCTTCCCTCCGGCGAGCCGGTCTCCCACCGCCGCCCCTCGCCCGTCGCGTTCGCCCGAGTGCTGCCGCTGGCACGGGCGTTGGCACGGTCGGGCGCCGCGGAGGGTGTGGTGGTGCACGCGGTGCACTACGGAAGGCGCGGGTGGAACGGTACGGACGCGCAGCTCGCGGCGGACGCCGAGTGGGCGGCGGAGGAGGTCGTACGGCGCTACGGCGACGTGCCGATATGCCTGGCCGGGCATGGCATGGGCGGCCGGGCCGCGCTGCACGCCGCGGGGCATTCGGCGGTCAACTCGGTGCTGGCTATGGCTCCCTGGCTGCCGGAGAGGGACCGGGCGGTCGAACCGGAGCCGGTACGGCAGTTGGCGGGGCGGCATGTGCTGATCATGCACGGCACCAATGACCGGCGCAGCGACCCGGAGCTGTCCTACCGGCTGGCCGCGCGGGCCAAGAAGATAAACCGCGACGTCTGCCGCTTCGAGGTGCACTCCGACGGACACGCGCTGCGCCAGCACCACACCGAAGTCCTGGCGCTGGCACGGGACTTCGTCTTAGGCGCGCTGCTCTCGCGCGCGTACTCCCGTCCGGTCGCGGACGCGCTGGCGGCGCCGCCGCCGCTGGGCCTGCGGATGCCTTTGGCGGCGGGCTTCCGCAAGTCGCTGCGGGGGTGAAAAACAGCCCGTCCGGCGATCGAGGACACACGTACCGCGGCCGTCCGGCAGCCGGGCGTACGAGCCACCTCGGCGCGAGTCGCCGCAGCGAGTCGCCTCGGCCCGTCCGGCGGTCGAGGACGGACCCGCTGCCGGCCGGACCCGGCGTACCACGCGCTCAGTCCGGCAGGAGCTGCCCCCGCCGCGACAGCAGGAAGCGTTTGAACGCCGCCACCGGAGGCGTGTCCGGGTGCCCGTCCAGCCACGCGACGCCGATCTCCCGTACCGCCCGCGGCGCCGTCACCGTCAGCTCGACCACCCCCGGCCGTGCCACCGCGGGCGGCGGCAGCAGCGCCACGCCCAGCCCGGCCGCCACCAGACCGCGCAGCGTCTCCGCCTCCTCGCCCTCGAAGGCCACCCGCGGCCGGAAGCCCGCCTCGGCGCAGAGCGCGTCGGTGATACGACGCAGCCCGTACCCCGGTTCCAGGGTGACGAACGTCTCGTCCGCCGCCTCGGCCAGCCGGACGCGCCGCCGCCCGGCGAGCCGGTGGTCGTCGGGGACGACCAGCCGCAGCCGCTGTTCGTCGAGTCTGCGGGCGACCAGATCGGGGGCGTCGGGCACCGGCGAGGTCAGACAGAGGTCCAGCTCGCCAGCGCGCATCCGTTCCAGCATCGCCTCGCCGTAGTTCTGGACGAGCTGGAACCGTACGCGCGGATGGTCCGCCCGGAAGGCCCTGATCAGGCCCGGTACGGTCTCCGACCCCATGGTGTGCAGAAAGCCGAAGGCGACCTTGCCGGACGCCGGGTCGGCGTCGGCACGTACGGACTCGGCCGCGCGCTCCACCTCCGCGAGGGCCCGTTCGACCGAGGCGAGGAAGGCGCGGCCGGCCGGGGTGAGGGAGACCGTACGGCCCTTGCGGGCGAACAGCGCGACATCCAGGTCCTGTTCGAGCCGGACCATCGCCCGGGAGAGTGTGGACTGCGGTACGGCCATGTCCTGCGCGGCCCGGGTCACATGCTCGTGCCGGGCCACTCCGGCGAAGTACGCGAGGCGCGGCGCGAGGACCGCCGACCAGGACTCGGGGTCCAGCCCGGCCGCGCCCCGCCCGTTCGGTGTCGCCGTGGTGTCTTCTGTGTCACTGCTCCATGACACGCGCTTGCTCGACCTCGGTTCATGCGCCATGGGAACGATTATCGCCAATCCATGCATTGGACGCATGAAGCCTCGGTGCTTACGTTCGAGACATGCCTTCCGTCAGTACCGGGGCGCCCACCACCGTGGGTGCCGCCTCCGTCCCGTCCACGGCCACCGCCGCCTCTGACTCCGACTCCGGCGCCGCTGCTTCGTCGGCTTCCTCCGCTTCTTCGGCCTCTGCTGCTTCTTCGGCCTCTTCTGGCTCTGCTGCCTCTGCTGGCGCTTCTGACTCCTTCGCTTCGTCCTCCGCCCTGCGCCGGATGCGCCTCGCGCTCTTCGCCGCCGGGGTCGCGACCTTCGCCCTCCTCTACTCCACGCAGGCCCTGCTGCCCGCGCTCTCCGCCGGATTCGGCGTGACCGAGAGCCGGGCGAGCTGGACGGTGTCGGCGGCCACCGGCGCGCTCGCGCTGTTCGTACTGCCGCTGAGCGCGCTCTCCGAACGGTTCGGGCGGAGGGCGCTGATGACCGGCTCGCTGGCGGTCGCCGTGGTGGTCGGGCTGCTGGTGCCGTTCGCGCCCGATCTGGGGTGGCTGGTGGCGCTGCGTGCCGTACAGGGCGCGGCGCTCGCCGGACTGCCCGCGTCGGCGATGGCGTATCTCGCCGAGGAGGTACGGCCGAAGGCGCTGGTCGCCGCGATCGGCCTGTTCGTGGCGGGCAACAGCGTCGGCGGGATGAGCGGCCGTATCGTCACCGGCTGGGTCGCCCAGCTCTGGGGCTGGCGGGCGGCGCTAGGCGCGGTCGGGCTGCTGGCGGTGGTGTGCGCGGTGGTCTTCCGTGTCCTGCTGCCCAAGGCGCGGAACTTCACGCCGCGTTCCGTGAGCCCGCGCTCGCTGGCGCGGACCGTCGGCGGGCATCTCGCCGATCCGCTGCTGCGGCGGCTGTACGCGATCGGCGCGCTCTTCATGACGGTGTTCGGCGCGGTCTACACCGTGATCGGCTACCGGCTGGTGGAGGCCCCGTTCAGCCTTCCGCAGGGCATCGTCGGCTCGATCTTCCTGGTCTATCTGGTCGGTACGGCTTCCTCCGCGGCGGCCGGGCACCTGGTCGCACGGCTGGGGCGGCGCGGCGCGCTCTATCTGGCCGTGGGGACGACGACGGCGGGTCTGCTGCTCTCGCTCGCGGACACCCTGGCCGCGGTGCTGCCCGGTCTGGTGCTGATCACGGCGGGCTTCTTCGCGGGCCACGCGGTCGCCTCGTCCGCGGTGAGCCGTACGGCCAAGACGGGCCGCGCACAGGCCTCTGCGCTCTATCAGTCGGCGTACTACCTGGGCAGCAGCGCGGGCGGCACGCTGGGCGCGGTCGCGTTCCACGCGGGCGGCTGGGCGGCGACCGTACTGCTGGGGCTGGCGGCGGTGCTCGGGGTCGTCTCCATCACGCTGTACGGGACGCGGTGCGCACGCCTGGAGCGGCGCTTGTCGGCGGCCACTGCCACTGCCACTGCTCGTAGTTGACGCGGCTGACGCTGATTGGCGCGATTGGCGCGAAACTCCCGTGCGAATCATCTGATCCGCCGATCCGTGCAACTTCGCACGCACTTCACCCGTCTACCACCCCGAACACGCCATACGAGTGACGTGTACCGAAGGGGGGACGGGACGGATGGGACACATACGCCGGACCGGGGCCGCGGCGGCGGGCATCACCGCGCTGGTGGTCCCGCTGGCCGTGGCGCTGGGCGCCACGCCCGCGCAGGCGGCTTCCTGTACGACGAGCAAGGGCCCGTACCAGAAGCAGGTCGAGAAGTTCCTCGGCCGGCCGGTGGACGGCAAGCAGTCCGCCGCCGACTGCAAGGCCACCCGCGCCTTCCAGTCGAAGCATGGCATCACACCGACCATCGGCTACGCCGGACCCGTCACCTGGGGCGTGATGGATCTGATGAACAAGCAGAAGGCGGCGGGCAAGACCCCGAACAAGGCCGGCAAGTGCCCCGTCAACAAGGGCCGGATCGCCTGTGTCGACCTGACGCGCCAGCTCAGTTGGATCCAGGACGGCAAGAAGCTGGTCTACGGGCCGGTGCCGGTCCGTACCGGACGCAACGGCTACGAGACGCGCACCGGGCTGAAGAAGATCTACTGGCGGAACAAGAACCATGTGTCGTCGATCTACAACGTGCCCATGCCGTACAGCCAGTTCTTCGACGGCGGCCAGGCCTTCCACTCGGTCGGTGTGAGCGTCTGGAACCCGCCGGGCTCGCACGGCTGCGTGAACATGACGAAGACCGCCGCGGCGAAGTACTGGTCGCTGCTGAGGAACGGCGACGACGTGTACGTGTACGGGCGCAAGCCGGGCACCTGAGCGG
>NZ_LATD01000324.1 GCF_000981895.1 Streptomyces odonnellii
GACCAGTCCGCGCTCCGATCGGGCCGCGTACCGGATCCCGAGCGGTGGGGACGGAGGAGAGAGGGGAGAAGTGGGCGGGTGGGATGACATGGCAGCAGCGTCCTTCCCTGCCGGATGCACCGACAGTTGGTCGACGAGGAAGGCCGCCAGGTCGCGGCGGACGGCCATCTCGGCCTCCACCTGCGCCCAGTAGTCCCGGATGGCCTGGGCGGCCGCCGTGGCGTCTGTCTCGTACAGATCGCACACCTCGCGGATACCGGCCAGCGGCATACCGATGCGCCGCAGCCATGCCACCAGCCGGGCCCGCTCCAACTGCGTCGCTTCGTAGTACCGGTAACCGGTGTACGCGTCGACCCGGGCCGGCCGCAGCAGGCCCAGCTCGTCGTAGCGGCGCAGCGCCTTCGCGGACAGCCTGGACGCACGGGCGAACGCGCCGATCGTCAGCGACCCCATGCTTCCTCCGCTTCCTTCGCTTCCTCCCTCGTACCGGGCGCTCCGCCCGGCCCCACCGATGCTGGAGCTTCCCCACAGAGGAAGGTCAAGCACGGCCGTTCCTGGCAGGACGGCGGCCCGGACGAACCCGCCCGGTCGTTGAGGTCGAGGGGGGCGACGGTGTGCCGTGTCAGGACGGGGACGGAGTGCAACCGCTGAGCCTCGTTGACCACCCAAGTGGTGAACTTCATTCGCTCCAGCTCCTGGTGACCCATCTCCCGGGTGGTGAGGACGGTGTCCAGCTCGTCCCCCAGCCGCTGTTGTGTCCGCGGGGCCCGGCCCAGTTCGTGGAAGACCCAGGAAGTCGTGGCGGAGCAGGTCTCGCCGCCGGCCAGCAGCATCATGACGAGTTCGTCGCGCACCTCCGCGTCGCTCAGCCTCACTCCGGTGTCCGCGTCCCGGGCGGCGAGCAGGGTGGACAGCAGGTCGCTGTGGTCGGCGCCGTCACTGCGGTGGGCGGCGACCACCTCGTCGACAACGGCCTTCATGCGGGCGGCGGCCGCGTCGAAGCGGCGGACCGCGGGGATGACCGGCAGCCGTTCCAGCCCGGGAGGGCAGACCGTGCGGAGTAGCGCGTTCTTGGAGATGATCCTGGTGTCGCGGCACAGGCCAGCAGCGACGCGTTGCCCGATCGAGGAGCGGAACATGGTTTTGACCGCTGTGCCCATGACGAGATCGGCCACCTCGCGGTCGAGGAGGATGAGGTCTCCGGCCGTCCAGCGGCTTGCCCTTCCCCCGGCCCGGCGGACCATGACCTGGGCGTAGTCGGCCACCCGCGCCGGGGTGAACAGCGGTTGCATCAGCCGTCGGTGCCGACGATGGACCTCACCGCCGTCCAGCACGGGCAGGCTCCGCTCGGCCAGCAGGCTCAGTCGCCCGTAGAGCCACCCTTTGGTGACCGAGCGCGCCTGGCCGGCCATCACCTCCCGGACGAGGTCGGCGGTGGTGACGAAGTACACGGGCAGGGTGCCCAGCTCGACACGCACGACCGGACCGTAGGTACGGAGTGAATCCAGGAAGGCCAAAGGGTCCCGGAACAGGGAAGGCAGGTGGCCGAGACGGGCAGGCGTCCCGGTGCCCGTGGCACGGTGTGCAAGTTCCTGGGCATCAGATCGCTCCTTACGGAGGGAATCCTTGGGCGCCGGCCGGCCCACCGGACTCCGGCGGGCCGGCCGGAAGCGGCGTGCTTCAGGCATGGGGTCATCAGACATTCGTCCGTATGCCCGGGGCAATGCGCCCAGCGGGAGGGGCGCGTGCGTGTGCTGCGTGATTGCGCCCTTGTGAAAGACTGGTAGGGAAGGAAGCGTCGAAGCGTTTCCGGGTTCCCGGATCGCTCCGGCCGGCCGCGGAAGGGGCGATCCGATGGATCCTGATATCCGGACCAGGGCCGCACTCGAAGAACACTGGCGGGCATCGGAACGTGGGGATAACGAAGCCGAGCACGCCATCTACGCCGTGGACGCGATCCTCGACTACCCCCAGTCGGGTGAACGGTTCCGGGGCCGTGCGGCTATTTCGGCGCAGCGTGGCGGGCATCCCGCCGATCGGCACTTCACCGTCCAGCGGATCGTCGGCGGCGGGGATCTGTGGGTGAGCGAGTGTGTCATCACGTACGACGGGGTGCCCACCCACTCGGTGAGCATCACGGAATTCGCCGACGGGCATGTGGTGCACGAGACGCAGTACTTCGCGGACACCTTCGGCGCGCCCGAGTGGCGGACAGCGCTCGCGGAGCCGATGCCGGGCAGGGAAATCACCAGGGATACCACCAGGGCCTGAGCCCCGGCCGGCCTCGTACGGAAGCGGGCGTGGCCGGGCGGGGCCGACCCGGGCCGGGCTCGGGTTCGGGTTCGGGCTCGGGCTCGGGTTCGGACTGTCAGGTTCGGGCTGTCAGGTTCGGGGGACCGCTACGTGCTGGCCCAGGCCGCCGTCGACCGCCAGTTTCACGCCCGTCGTGAATGTCGCGTCCACCGCCAGGAAGACCGCGGCGCTCGCCACCTCGGCCGGCGTGGCATGGCGTCGCATCGGGGTCGTCGCGTCGCCGAGGCGCTTGAATTCCTCGCGTTCCTCGTCCGTGATGCCCTGGACGCCGATGCCGGGTGTGTCGGTGTAGCCGGGGGACACGGCGTTGACGCGGATGCCGCGGCCGACCAGTTCCGAAGCGAGTGTCTGCGCGAACGACCAGAGGGCCGCCTTGGTCGCCGAGTACACGCTCATCCCAGGGACGCCCAGGGAGTCGGCGACGGACGTCGTGAAGACGACGGCGCCGCCCTCGTCCAGCAGCGGGATCAACTGCTGGACGGTGAAGAAGGCGCCCTTGGTGTTCACCGCGAAGTGGAGGTCGTACATCTCCTCCGTGACCTGCTCGACCGGCGCGAGCCTGGCGATTCCGGCGTTGACGAAGAGATAGTCGACATAACCGAGGATCTCCGCGACGGTCCCGCCCAGCGCCTCGACCGCCTTCAGGTCCGCGAGGTCCGAGGCGAGGACATGGGCCGTCGGGCCGAGCCGTTCCGCCGCCTCCTTGAGGTGCCCCGGGTCGCGGCCGGTCACCAGCACCTCGGCGCCGCCCTCCACCAGCCGTTCGGCGATGGCCAGTCCGATACCGGCGCTGCCGCCGATGACGACGGCCTTCTTGCCCGTGTACGTACTCATGTTCCGCTCCCTGTCTCTTGCCGCGGTTCCTTGCCGCGGCTCCTGCCGCGCGTGTTCGCCGCGTGTGTTCGCCGCGTGTGTTCGCCGCACGTGCTTGCCGGTCGGGACGACCCTGCGGGTGCGCGCTGACGAACCGCTGGTGGGGCGCTGACGGACGGGCCGCTGACGGCTGACGGAGGGCGGGCGGGGGCCGCTGACGACGTACCGTTTCCGTATGCGATTCGGGGTCCTCGGTCCGCTGGCCGTGTGGGACGGCACGGCAGGGCAGGAACGGTCCGTCGCCGTACCCGGGCCCAAGGTCCGCGCACTGCTCGCCGCGCTGCTCGCGCACGGCGGCGGGCCCGTCTCCGCGGACCGGCTCGTCGACGACCTCTGGGGCGCGCACCCGCCCGGCAAGCCCGCCAACGCCCTTCAGACCAAGGTGTCCCAGCTCCGCCGGGCGCTCGGCCGGGACCGGATCGTGCACCGGCCCGCCGGGTATCTGCTCGAACTGTCCGACGCCGAGGTGGACGCGGACCGGTTCACGGCCCTGCTCGTACGCGCCGGAGCCACCGGCACGTCACGACGGCGCGCGGAACTGCTCGCCGAGGCGCTGAGGTTGTGGCGGGGGCCCGCGTACGCCGGGTTCACGGACGAGGCGTTCGTACGGCCCGAGGCCGAGCGGCTGGAGGAACTGCGGCTGACCGCGCTGGAGCAGCAGGGCGAGACACGGCTCGAACTGGGCGAACACGCCTTGCTGGCCGGGGAGTCGACCGCGCTGGTGGCGCGGCATCCGCTACGGGAGCGGCTGCGGGCCGTGCAGTTGCGAGCCCTGTACCTGACGGGCCGTCAGAGTGAGGCGCTGGCCTCGTACGCCGAGCTGCGCGGGCGGCTGGCGGAGGAGCTGGGGGTGGATCCGGGGCCGGCGCTGGTGGCGTTGTACGAGGCGATCCTGCGGCAGGACCCGGCGCTGGATGTGCCGAGTCCGGCGCTGGATACGCCGGCGCTCGGGCAGGCTGCGGTGGCCGGAGCGTTGGCGGTGGCCGGACCGACGGCGGCGCCCGGACCAACGACCGTGGCCGGTTTGACGGCGGCGGCTGGGCCGACGGCGGCGGCTGGATCGGCGGTGCCCGCGCCCCGACCGGCGGTGGCCGGATCCGTGGCGTCCGGACCGTTGGCGCCCCGGCCGACCGTGCCCGGACCGGCGGCCGCCGGGTCCGTGACACCCGGATCCGTGGCGCCGGGACCGGCCGTGGCCGTCGCCGGTACGGCCGTACCCGCCCCGCCCGCCGTATCCGC
>NZ_LATD01000325.1 GCF_000981895.1 Streptomyces odonnellii
ACGTCAAGGTCTGGACCAATGGCCATGGATACCCGGCGACCGTGGGCCCGGCCGTCGGCGCCGCAGCGCTCAGCGCAGCAGGACCCCCGCGCCCTCGCCCGTCGCCTCCGTGGGCAGCGCCACCAGCCCCAGGTCCGCGCTGGTGGCGAGCAGCGGATGCGAGGGCAGCACCCGGACCGTGTAGCCGTACGGGCCGGTACGGTCCAGGACGAGCGGCCCCTCGTACACCCAGCGCCCCTCCGGATCCGGCCCGCCGGCCGGCTTCAGCGCGTACGCCCGCGCGTCCACGAGTGTGTCGTCGGAGCCCACCCGGCCCGCGACGGCCTGCACCTCCACATCGTCCGGGCGCAGTTCGCCCAGCGCGGCCCGGACCCGCAGGGAGAGCGTGGAGCCCAGCTCGGCCGCGCCTCCCGCGGCGGTCGCCGCGACGGCCTCCACATGGTCGACCGACACATAGGGCCACAGCGTGCGCATGCGGTACTTCCACGACGCCAGCTCCGCCGCGGTCGCCGCGTCCATCGCGCGGTGGGCGTGGGCGGCGGGCTCGTACAGCCGCTCCACGTACTCGCGCACCATCCGTCCCGCGAGCACCTTCGGCCCCAGCGTGACCAGCGTGCTGCGGACCATCTCGATCCAGCGGTCGGGCAGCCCGTCCGCGCCCCGGTCGTAGAAGCGCGGCGCGACCCGATCCTCGATCAGCGCGTAGAGGGCGTTCGCCTCCAGCTCGTCCCGGCGGTTCTCGTCGGTGGCGGCGTCCGCGGTGGGGATGGCCCAGCCGAAGTCCGGCTCGAACCACTCGTCCCACCAGCCGTCCAGGACCGACAGATTGAGGCAGCCGTTGAGCGCGGCCTTCATTCCGCTGGTGCCGCACGCCTCCAGCGGCCGCAGCGGATTGTTCAGCCAGACGTCGCAGCCCGGGTAGAGCTTGCGCGCCATGCCCATGCCGTAGTCGGGCAGGAAGACGATGCGGTGGCGCACCCGCGGGTCGTCGGCGAACCGCACCAGCTCCCGCACCAGCCGCTTGCCGCCGTCGTCCGCGGGATGCGCCTTGCCCGCGACCACGATCTGGACCGGCCGCTCCGGGTCGAGCAGCAGATCGGTCAGCCGGTCGCGGTCGCGCAGCATCAGGGTGAGCCGTTTGTACGAGGGGACGCGGCGCGCGAAGCCGATGGTCAGGATGTCCGGGTCGAGGACTCCGTCGATCCAGCCCAGCTCGGCGGCCTGGGCGCCGCGCTGGAGCCAGGACGCGCGCAGCCGCTGCCGTACCTCCGTGACGAGCTGCTCGCGCAGGATCCTCCGTACGTCCCAGAGATCGGCGTCCGGCACCGCGGGCGACAGCGTCGCGTCGGGACCGCCGCCGGACAGCCGGGCGATCTCGGGTGCGACCCAGGTCGGCGCGTGCACGCCATTGGTCACGGAGATGATGGGCACCTCCTCCGCGTCGAAGCCGGGCCAGAGACCGGCGAACATCTCGCGGCTGACCGCTCCGTGCAGGGTGGAGACGCCGTTGGCGCGCTGGGCGAGGCGCAGGCCCATCACGGCCATGTTGAAGAGATTCGGCTCGCCGCCGGGGAAGCTCTCCATCCCGAGACCCAGGACGCGCTCGGCGGCCACGCCTGGCAGTTCGCCGTCCTCTCCGAAGTGGCGGGCGACCAGATCGCGGTCGAACCGGTCGATCCCGGCGGGGACCGGGGTGTGGGTGGTGAAGATCGTACCGGCCCGGACGGCCTCCAGGGAGGCCTCGAATCCGAGACCGGTGTCGACGAGTTCGCGGATGCGCTCCAGGCCGAGGAATCCGGCGTGGCCCTCGTTGGTGTGGAAGACCTCGGGCGCGGGATGGCCGGTGAGCCGGCAGTACGTACGGACCGCGCGGACCCCGCCGATGCCCAGCAGCATCTCCTGGAGGAGGCGGTGCTCGCTGCCGCCGCCGTAGAGCCGGTCGGTGACCTCGCGCTCGGCCGGGCCGTTCTCCTCGACGTCCGAGTCGAGCATCAGCAGCGGGACACGCCCGACCCGCGCCTGCCAGACATGGGCCCGCAGGGTGCGCCTGCCGGGCAGGGCGAGGGCGACCTCGGCGGGGGTGCCGTCCGCCTCGCGGAGCAGGGTGAGCGGGAGTTCGTTGGGGTCGAGGACCGGATACTGCTCCTGCTGCCAGCCGTCCCGTGACAGCGACTGGCGGAAGTAGCCGTGGCGGTAGAGCAGGCCGACGCCGATGAGCGGTACGCCGAGATCGCTGGCGGCCTTGAGATGGTCGCCGGCGAGGATGCCGAGGCCGCCGGAGTACTGGGGCAGGGCCGCGGTGATCCCGAACTCGGGCGAGAAGTAGCCCACGGCGGCGGGCAGCCCGGCACCCTGCCGGTCGCGCTCCTGGTACCAGCGGTCGCCACGCAGATAGGTGTCGAGACCGGCCGCGGCGTCGGCCAGCCGGCCGAGAAAGGAACTGTCCGCGGACAGCTCGGCCAGACGGGCGGCGGAGACGGATCCGAGCAGCCGTACGGGGTCGCCGTCGGCGGCCCGCCAGTCGGCGGGGTCGACGGATTCGAAGAGCTCTCGGGTCTCGGTGTGCCAGGACCAGCGCAGATTGCGGGCGAGGTCGCCGAGCGGTTGGAGTGGTGCGGGCAGGACGGGGCGGACGGTGAACCGACGGATTGCCTTCACGTGTTCCACCTTCGCAGGGACCTACGAGTCAGGGCGGGCGCACCACGGGTGTGCGGTCCGCCGTCCCTCCGACGGTAGTCCTCCCGCGCCGTAGGCAACCACGGCGCGTTCGCGCATTCACGTCCGGCGCTCCACGCCCCAGGGCGTGTCTTGTGGATCAGGCTGGGTCAGGGAGCGGGGTCTGGTGCCGTGGATCGCAAGGCGGAGGAGGGAGTCCACGCGGAGCGTCGGCGACTGACGACAACGCGGCGAGGCGCGGTGCCAGGGCACGCGAGCCCAGCAAGATCCACAAGAGACGCCCTAGATGAATGAGTCCGATGTTCTCAGTGGTCGAAGGCGATCAGGGATCGTTTGGTCTTGGCGCCGGTGGTCCAGTTGTGCCAGATGGCGGCTGCGAGGGCGAGGAGTCGTTGGCCGGTGCGGGCGAAGACTCCGGCCGGGGTCCTGCCGCCGTGCTGTTCCAGGCTGAGCTGGCCCTTGAGGGT
>NZ_LATD01000326.1 GCF_000981895.1 Streptomyces odonnellii
GGGCGTGTGGGGACGGGGCTTTCAGCCGCGTTCGAGTTCGGCCTCGGCCGCGGCCAGGGCCGCGAACTCCTCCTCGGGGGCTGCCGCGACCAGCCGGTGCCGACTGTAGAACGTGAAATAGGCCAGAGCGACGACATAGACCCCCAGCGCGATGAACGCCGCGTCCTTGTCCACCAGGAAGGTCGCCACCAGCGCCGACAGGGCGAGCACAAACGCGACACCCGAGGTGAGCATCCCGCCCGGAGTGCGGTACGGCCGGTCGAGCCCCGGTTCCCGGCGGCGCAGCACGAGATGCGACAGAGCCATCAGCGCGTACGAGATGGTGGCGCCGAACACCGCCACATTGAGCATCCGCCCGCCGTCCCCGGTGCCCGCGGCGAGCCCGAAGCCCAGCGCGCCCGGGATCAGCAGACCCAGATAGGGGGCCTTGCGGCTGCTGGTGAGGGAGAGGAACCGGGGCAGATAGCCCGCCCGGGAGAGCGCGAAGAGCTGCCGGGACCCGGCGTAGATCAGCGAGAAGAACGAGGCGACGAGACCGGCGAGGCCCGCGTAGTTGACGAACCGGCTCAGCGCGGTCGGTTCGCCGTCCCCCTGGAGCGCGACCACCAGCGGATTGCCCGCGTCCTGGACGGCGGCCGAGCCGCGCGCCCCCGTCGCGGCGAAGAAGGTGATCAGCGCGAGCAGAACCAGCACACCCATGGAGATCGACAGCGCCCTCGGCATCGAACGCACCGGGTCCTTCGCCTCCTCGGCCGCCAGCGGCACCCCCTCCACCCCCAGGAAGAACCACATGCCGAAGGGGAAGGCCGCCCAGATGCCCAGCACTCCGTACGGCAGCCAGGACCCCGAGCCGAACGCCTCGCCGTCCACCGGGATGTCATTGAGCCCGCTCGCGTCGAACTCGGTGAAGGCGCCGGCCGCGAAGATGAGCAGAGCCGTCACCGCGATCGCCGTCACCACCAGACTGAACCGCAGCGCCTCACCGACACCCCAGAGATGGATCCCGATGAAGATCGCGAAGCAGGCCAGATAGACCGGCCAGCCCGCCGTCAGCCCGAACAGGTCCAGGGACTCGACATAGTCACCGATGAAGATCGAGATGGCGGCCGGCGCGAGGATGTACTCGATGAGGATGGCCGTACCGGTCAGAAAGCCGCCCCAGGTGCCGAGCGCGCGCCGCGCGAAGCCGTAACCGCCGCCCGCGGTGGGCAGGATGGCGGAGAGTTCGGCGAGCGAGAACACCAGACAGGCGTACATGACCCCCATCAGCAGGGTGGCGATCGCAAGACCGCCGAAGCCCCCTTCGGCGAGCCCGATGTTCCATCCCGAGAAGTCTCCGGAGACCACATAGGCGACACCGAGGCCGGTGAGCAGCAGCCAGCCCGCGCTGCCCCTGCGCAGTGTCCGCCGCCGCAGATAGTCGGCGTCCCGCTGGGCCGTGTCCTCGGCCGGGGCGGCCGGTGGGGTGCGCGCGTCGGTGCTGTCGGACATGAGCAGCTCCTGCCTCGGGGGTAAAGGTGTGGGGCCATACCTTTGCGCTCCCGTCCGGCCGTGCGCAAGGCTCAGGCGTTAAACGGCTGTTACGGCTCCGTTCGCCGGCGGATCCCGCCCGTCCCCGCCGACTTCCCGCGCTCAGGTCAGAAAACCGCGCAGCAGCGCCGCCGTACCGCCGCAGTGCTCCCGTGCGATCTCCCGCGCCGCGTCCGCGTCCTGGTCGAGCACCGCCTCGGCCAGCGCGGTGTGCTGGCGCTGCGAGTGCTCCAGATTCCGTACGAGCAGCGGAATGCAGTCCAGCAGATCGTTGACGCTTGCCCGCACGGCGGCGTACTGCGCGGTCAGGGTCGCCGAACCGGACAGCTCGGCGAGCGTGAGATGGAACAGGGTGTCCAGCCTGCGGTACTCCGCGAGCGGTGCGTCATGCGTCGCCGCCAGCGCCGATCGCAGCCGCTCCGCCCGCTCCCCGTCCAGTCCGTCCGCCGCGCACAGCCCCGCCGCACCCACCTCCAGCACCTCCCGGAAGCGCAGGACGTCCTCGATGTCCACCCCGGCCACCCGCCTGCGCAGCTCCTGCCCGGCGCCCCCGGCCGGCGCCCCCGGTCTCGGCCGGACGAACGTCCCGCCGTATCTGCCGCGCCGGCTCTCCAGCAGGCCCTGGTCCTGGAGCACCTTGAGGACTTCGCGGAGCGTGACCCGGCTGATGCGCAGCCGGTCCGCCAACTCCCGCTCCGCGGGCAGCCGTTCGCCATCGGCCACCAACCCCAGCCTGACCACCTGGAGGATCTGCTCCAGCGCCTCCTCGAAACCGTTCCCCGCACGCACGGGCCGCAGCCCCACCGCTTCGGGGTGCGCGGCCAGCGGGTCCATCGGCTCGTTCTTCTTCGCCACGTCGCCGTTTCCCCTTCCCAACCAAAGGTCTCCAGGAATACCTTATGGCTTCCGGATGGCCGAAGGAGGAGTTGTCCCGTGGCAGACCGCACACCCCCGCTCGCCGTCGACCGGCTGCGCATCCTGGTCGACAGCGGTGACATCGACACGGTGGTCCTGGCCTTCCCCGACATGCAGGGCCGGCTCCAGGGCAAGCGGTTCGCCGCGCGCTTCTTCCTCGACGAAGTCCTGGAACACGGCACCGAGGGCTGCAACTACCTCCTCGCCGTCGACACCGATATGAACACCGTCGACGGATACGCGATGTCCTCCTGGGACAGCGGCTACGGCGACTTCGCCATGCGCCCCGATCTCACCACCCTGCGCCGCCTCCCCTGGAACGAGGGCACGGCCATGGTCCTCGCGGACCTCGCCTGGCACGACGGCTCACCCGTTGTCGCGGCGCCCCGCCAGATCCTGCGCCGCCAGCTCGACCGGCTCGCCGGACTCGGCTACACCGCGTATGTCGGTACGGAGCTGGAGTTCATCGTCTTCAAGGACACCTACGAACAGGCCTGGGACCGTCACTACCGGGACCTCACCCCCGCCAACCAGTACAACGTCGACTACTCCGTCCTCGGCACCGGCCGTATCGAACCGCTGCTGCGCCGGATCCGCAACGAGATGGCTCTCGCGGGACTGACCGTCGAATCCGCCAAGGGCGAGTGCAACCCCGGCCAGCACGAGATCGCTTTCCGCTACGACGAGGCCCTCATCACCTGCGATCACCACGCCATCTACAAGACCGGCGCCAAGGAGATCGCCTCCCAGGAGGGCGTGTCGCTCACCTTCATGGCCAAGTACAACGAGCGCGAGGGCAACTCCTGCCATATCCATCTCTCGCTCCAGGACCCGGACGGCACCAGCGTCATGGCCGGGGACGGACCGAACGGCATGTCCGCAGTGATGCGCCACTTCCTGGCCGGACAGCTCGCCGCGCTCCGTGACTTCTCCCTGCTGTACGCGCCCACCATCAACGCCTACAAGCGCTTCCAGCCGGGCTCCTTCGCCCCCACCGCCGTCGCCTGGGGCCATGACAACCGCACCTGCGCCCTCCGGGTGGTCGGCCACGGCCGGTCCATGCGCTTCGAGAACCGGCTCCCCGGCGGCGACGTCAACCCGTACCTCGCCGTCGCCGGAATGATCGCCGCCGGTATCCACGGCATAGAGAACGAACTCGAACTCCCCGGCGCCTGCGAGGGCAACGCCTACACCGCCGCCTACGAGCAGGTCCCCACCACCCTGCGCGAGGCCGCCGAACTCTGGGAGAACAGCCCCCTCGCCCACACGGCCTTCGGCGACGAGGTCGTGGCGCACTACAGCAATATGGCGCGCGTCGAGGTGAAGGCCTTTGACGCCGCGGTGACCGACTGGGAGCTTCGCCGCTCCTTCGAACGTCTGTGAGGAACGACGTGCACGCACACCACGCCGCCGGACATCAGGTCCTCAATCCGGCCACCGGAGAGACCGTCGCCACGGTCCCGGCGACCAGCCCGGCGCAGGTCGACACGGCCGTACGCCGGGCCGCCGCGGCCCAGCGCGGATGGGCGGCGGCGGCCCCCGCCGACCGCGCCCGGCTGCTGCGCCGCTTCGCCGCCGTCGTCGACGAGCACAACGAGGAACTGGCCCGGCTGGAGGTCCGCGAGGCGGGCCACACCCTCGGCAACGCCCGTTGGGAGGCCGGCAATGTCCGCGATCTCCTGGACTACTGCGCCGGGGGAGTGGAGCGGCTGACCGGCCGGCAGATCCCGGTCGCCGGAGGCATCGACATCACCTTGCTGGAACCGCTCGGTGTCGTCGGGGTGATCGCCCCCTGGAACTTCCCCATGCCGATCGCCGCCTGGGGTACGGCCCCCGCCCTCGCGGCCGGCAACGCCGTTCTCCTCAAGCCCGCCGAGACCACCCCGCTCACCGCACTGCGGCTGGCCGAACTCGCCCTGGAAGCAGGGCTTCCCGAGCATCTCTTCCAAGTCCTGCCCGGCGCGGGCGACGTGGCGGGCAACGCGCTTGTCGAGCACCCCGGGGTCGCCAAGATCGTATTCACCGGCTCCACCCGGGTCGGCAAGCGGATCATGGCGAAGAGCGCCGCCCTGGTGAAGCGCGTGACCCTGGAACTCGGTGGCAAGAGCCCCAATATCGTCTTCGCCGACTCCGATCTCGAACAGGCCGCCGCCACCGCCCCGATGGCCTTTCTCGACAACGCGGGCCAGGACTGCTGCGCCCGCACCCGCATCCTCGTCCAGCGTGACGTCCACGACCAGTTCCTCGAACTGCTCGCCCCCGCGATCGCGTCGGTCGTCGTCGGCGACCCCACCGACGAGCGGACCCAGATGGGCCCGCTGATCTCGGCGGTCCAACTGGAGCGCGTACGGTCGTACGTCCCCGAGGGCGTCAAGGGCATCAGCGGCAGCGCGCCCCGCGGCCCCGGCTTCTGGTTCCCCCCGACCGTCCTCACCGACGTCGCACCGGACTCCCCGGTCGCCACCGAGGAGGTCTTCGGACCGGTCGCGGTCGTCCTGCCCTTCGAGGACGAGGAGGACGCCGTCCGGCTGGCCAACGCCACCGACTACGGCCTCGCCGGCTCGGTCTGGACCCGGGACCTGGGCCGCGCCCTGCGGGTCTCGCGCGCCGTCGCGGCGGGCAACCTGTCCGTCAACTCCCACAGCAGCGTCCGCTACGGGACCCCGTTCGGCGGCTACAAACAGTCCGGCCTCGGCCGGGAACTGGGCCCCGACGCCCTGGCCGCCTTCACCGAAACCAAGAACGTCTTCATCAGCACGGAGGCCTGAACCACCATGACCGCCCCCACCAACGACACCGTCTGCCGCCGGCTCGTCGGCCGTACCGCCGTCATCACCGGAGCCGGCAGCGGTATCGGGCTGGCCACCGCGCGCCGCCTCGCCTCCGAGGGCGCGCACCTCGTCTGCGGCGACATCGACGAGACGGCGGGCAAGGCCGCGGCCGACGCCGTCGGCGGGACCTTCGTACGCGTCGACGTGACCAAGGCCGATGAGGTCGAGGCGTTGTTCAAGACCGCGTACGACACCTACGGCAGTGTCGACATCGCCTTCAACAACGCGGGGATCTCACCGCCCGAGGACGACTCGATCCTCACCACCGACCTCGACGCCTGGAAGCGCGTCCAGGACGTCAACCTCACCTCCGTGTACCTCTGCTGCAAGGCGGCCATCCCCTACATGCGGCGCCAGAAGAGGGGTTCCATCATCAACACGGCGTCCTTCGTGGCCCGGATGGGCGCGGCGACCTCCCAGATCTCGTACACCGCGTCCAAGGGCGGGGTGCTGGCCATGTCCCGCGAACTGGGGGTGCAGTTCGCCCGCGAGGGGATCCGGGTGAACGCGCTGTGCCCGGGGCCGGTCAACACCCCGCTGCTCCAGGAACTGTTCGCGAAGGACCCGGAGCGCGCCGCGCGCCGACTGGTGCACATTCCGGTGGGCCGGTTCGCCGAGGCGGACGAGATCGCGGCGGCGGTCGCCTTTCTCGCCAGCGACGACGCCTCGTTCGTGAACGCCACCGACTTCCTTGTCGACGGCGGCATCTCCGGGGCGTACGTCACCCCGCTCTAGACCGCGACGAGCCTCTGCCGAGCGCCTGACGAGCCCGCGGTACGAGCCCGTCATGAGCCCCTGACACGACGTCCTCTGAGCCCCGGCCGGGCCGGTCCGCCCGTGGCTCAGAGGTACGTACGGCCCTCGCCCCGGTAGGTCGGCACCGAGTCCACCACGCGGTCGCCCTCCACCAGCCGCAGTGTGTCGAACCGCTCGCACAGCTCACCGGCCTTGGCATGCCGGAACCACACCTTGTCGCCGATCAGCAGATCGTCGGCGGCCGGTCCCAGCAGCGGGGTCTGCACCTCACCGGCCCCCTCCTGCCCGTCATAACGCAGCCCTTCCGGCAGATACGGCACCGGCAGCCGGTCCCTCCCCGCC
>NZ_LATD01000327.1 GCF_000981895.1 Streptomyces odonnellii
AGGTGTGCTGGTCCCGGCGGTAGCGCCGCCCGACGCGGAGG
The DNA here is from genome assembly GCF_000981895.1 of Streptomyces odonnellii. Taxonomy (GTDB): domain Bacteria; phylum Actinomycetota; class Actinomycetes; order Streptomycetales; family Streptomycetaceae; genus Streptomyces; species Streptomyces odonnellii. Next base: position 42 of record NZ_LATD01000327.1, read on the forward strand.
GGGAACCGCCGGTGGGTGCGCTGACGGCCGGCGAGGGACTCGCGGAGCCGGACGGCCCGGCGGATGTGGTGCCGGGCGTGGCTCCGGGGGTGGCTTCCGGGGCTGCGACCGGGCCCGCCGTGGTGACCGCCCGGACCGTCGTCCGTCCTCCCGGACTGTCTCCGACCGCCCCTGCCGCGACGGCGGCCACGGCGGCGATGATCAGTGCGACGGCGGTGGCCAGCGCTCCTCTCAGCCCGGGGTTCCAGCTCCGGGCGTGCCTCCCGCCCCGCGCGTCGTCCGGTCCGCCGTCGCCCAGTGTGGTCGTGGCGCGCGCGACGGTGCCCGCGGCCTGAGCCCCGCCGGAAGGGAACAGCAGCGGCAGAAGCGCGGCGAGGGCGGCGAGCCTGCGCTGACCGCGCTCCTCCCAGTCCGGCCCGTACGCCACCCCGGCGATCTCCTCCAGCTCCGCGACGAACGCGTCCGCGTTACGGGGCCGTTCCTGAGGCTCCTTGGCCAGACCCCGCCGGATCAGCGGCCGTACCGGTTCCGGCGCCTGCTCCTCGGGAACGGGCGCACCGACGTGCTGGAGCGCCAGCTCCGCGAAGTTCTCGCCGGAGAAGGGCTTGCGGCCCGTGAGACATTCGTAGAAGGTCGCGGTCGCCGCGTAGACATCGGCCGCGGGCGAGGCGGGCTCGCCGTTCCACTGCTCCGGCGCCATGTACGCGGGAGTTCCGGCCACGCCCGGAGTGCTGCCCCGGTCCGTCGCGATGCCGAAGTCGACCAGCTTGGACGAGCCGTCCAGGGCGACCAGCACGTTCTCCGGCTTGTAGTCGCGGTGGACGACACCCGCCCGGTGCGCGGCGGCCAGCCCCAGCAGCGAGCCCTTGAGCACCACGAGCGCCGCCTCCGGGCCGGTGGGCCCCTCCTGCCGCAGCAGCGCGCGCAGGGCGATCCCGTCGACCAGTTCCATCACGATGGCCGCGCCCCGGGGGGCCTCGACATATTCGTACAGCCCGACCACATACGGTGAGTCGAGGTCGCTGAGCAGGCGTGCCTCGGCCCGGAACCCCTGGAGAAAGCCGGAGTCGGCCCGCAGCCTCTCGCTCAGGTATTTGACGGCGACGGGTACGCCGGTGGCGTCATGGACGGCGAGGACGACGCGTCCGCTGCCACCCGAGCCCAGCTCACGGGACTCGGTGTATCCGGGGACGGACCAGGCGTTCACCTCGCGCCCCCGGCACCGGTCCGGTCGGAGGCGGACGCCTGTGCCGTGGCGGCCGGGCGCACCGCCGTGCCGCCGAAATCCGTGCTGATCATCGCGTTCCCCCCACGCGGTAGCCCCACACCCTGTCCCCAGGGCAGACACATTTCCGCCACGCCCGGTTCCCGCCCCGAGGCAATATGGCCCCTTGCCCGCCGGGACTTTTGAGGTTCCTGATAGCAGAGGTGAAGAGGGGTAAAATCGCAGATATGGGACCGCAGTCCGGGTCCCGGACGAGGGGCCCGGAGCGAACCCACGACCTCTAAGGGGTTCCCATGGCCGACACCGACTTCTACTCACGAGACCGGCCGGCACACCCTCGGCTTCCCGAGGACCGGCCACGCGGAGGGGGACCGAAGGTGTACGAGCACCACAAGATGCGGCGCACGACGATGCTCCTCATCGCCTTCGTCATCCTGGTGCTCGTGGGGATCCTGCTGTTCCCCTGACAACGCCCGAGAGCGGACCGTACACACTTGAGCGGCACGCCGTTCCGAGAGGTTCTCGACGGTGAGGTCCGCGGTCAGCTCCGGGGCGTAATTGGCGGCGATCTCACGGAAGCCGTCCAGCGTCCGTTCGTCCATCACCGGGGCGCCCGGCGAGGAGACGGGAACAGTCAAGTAGCTGCGGACACGCCCGAGATCGTGGGCGTGCCGGCTCATGTCGACGGCGTAGTGGTTCACGAGGAGCCGCATCTCCGGGTCCTCGTGGGAGATCTCGTTGGCGAGCGTCTCGAAGCCGAGGTTCAGGAACTGGTCGGGCTCGTCGAGCAGCCGCTGATGGGCCGGGGAGCCCTTCCAGCCCTTACGGTTCCAGTTGGCGTTGCCGGGGATCTCGTTCTTCGCGGGGAAACCGCGGTACTCGGAGGACGGGAAGGTCTCCAGCAGCAGCCCGCACAGCGCGCGCGTCTCCGCCAAGGTCTCCGGGGTCTCCTCGGGAATGCCGAACACATAGAGGATCTCCGGTGTCAGACCGTTCTCCTCCATGTGCTGGAACGCGGTGACCAGATCGGATCGCAGGGTGTCGGCATGCTTGCGCATCGCCCGCAGCACCTCGACGGAGGCCGCGCCGTCGGCACCGAATCCGAAACGGTTGAAGCCCGCCTCCAGCACCAGATCGCGCACATGGTCCGAACTCATCGCGGCGTTGTACGAGTCGGCGCGGGTCAGCGCGTGCAGATCGATGTGCAGCCCGGGGTGCCGCTCCTTCAGCTCGACGATGGACTCCAGTTGTCCGGTGAGCAGCTCCAGATCGCCGCCCGGCAGGGCCTGTTGGAAGAAGTCCAGCGAGCTGCAGTACAGATCCAGGGTCGTGAGCCCGAAGCGCTCGGCGAGTTGGCAGGCCGTGTCGAGGTGGGCCCGTACGTTGAAGAACGTCTCGCGCTTCCGCGTCTGTGCCCCGCAGAAGCTGCACCCGAACATGCACCCCTGGCTGAACGGCAGCGTCATCTCGTGGGTGAGATAGACACGCAGATCGGACTCGGGGATCCGGTCGAGCTGGCGCCGCAGATCGATGTCCATCGCCCCGGGCAGCGCGGACAGCGCCTGGCGGTCGGTCTTCTGAGAGCCGGGGAGATCCGCCCGAACTCCTCCCGGGAGAGTTTTTCTATGCCCTGCCCGCCGATGTGCAGACGCTCGGCGGGCACCCCGCGGTCAACGGTGAGATAGCGGTGGACATGGGCGGCCGGGGCGATGTTCTGGGCGCCCATGACCGCGATCCCGTACGAGTCGTACCCCTCCAGGTCCGGGGCCTCGCGCAGATCGTGGAGCTGGCAGTCGAACAGCGTTGGTTCCGCTATCCCGTGTCGCTCCATCAACTCGGCCGCGTACAAGGGCGCGACGGGCAGGAACGGCAGCCGGTCGGGGGCGAAGGGGATGTCCCGGGCGAGGTAGTCGTCGTGCACGTACGGCGGATGGATCATCAGAGTCCGTCCGCTCGGCAGACCCGTACCGCCGGGCCGGACCGGGGTGGGTAAGAGGATGTTCAGGGGCGAAGAGGCCATGTCCGCCTTCCAGGGGGTGGGCCGGTGCTTCGGGAAGATGTCTCGCAGCAGCGGCATCGAGCCCTGACCGGCCTCAGTGCCGTGGTGCCCGTAAAACGATGGTCGGTGCGGACGGCGGGGCCGTACAGAATCCTTTCGGCCATCGGGAGGCCGAGCCCGCGGTCGGGTCCCGGGCCGAGCCCGGCTCGGCGGCGGAGCAGCGGTCCGGCGGTCGGCCGGACCACCGGGCCAGGTTCCGTGTCCGCCCGTACTGACCGATGATGACGTGCAGGGGTGCCGTCACCGGCGCCGCATCGGCTGTCCCATGCCCCATGCCCCATGTCAGGAAGGTGCCCCTGTGAGCGAAGCAAATCAGGAAACAAAAGGAACAAGGGAAACAGAACCGGACAGTCACACCCCGCGGGAGGAAGCCGATGTGATCGTGGTCGGCGCGGGGCCCGCCGGCTCGTCCGCCGCCTTCCACCTGGCCAGGGCGGGCGTCGACGTCCTGCTGCTGGAGAAGTCGGACTTCCCGCGGGAGAAGGTGTGCGGAGACGGTCTGACCCCGCGGGCCGTGCACCAGCTCATCCGGATGGGTATCGACATCAACGCCCCGGGCTGGATGCGCTCCCGCGGTATGCGGTGGGTGAAGGGGGATCGCCAAGTCCACATCGACTGGCCGGGCCTGGGCCGGTACCCGGATTTCGGGCTCTCGCGCAGCCGGCACGACTTCGACGACATCCTGGCCCGCCACGCGGTCGCGGCTGGAGCCCGGCTGCGCACCGGAGTGAAGGTGACCGATCCTGTACTGGACCGCGCGGGCCGGGTCACCGGCGTCGCTGCGAAGTCCACGGCACAGGAGCCGGTGGAGTACCGCGCTCCGATCGTGATCGCCGCCGACGGCGCCTCCGCCCGGCTCGCCCTCGCGATGGGCCTCCAGCGCGACAGGAACAGACAGATCGCGACAGCCGCCCGCCGCTACTACCGCAGCCCCGAACGTTCCCAGGACGAGTATCTGGAACTCTGGGCCGACCTCCGCTTCCCGGGGACCGACCGCTATCTGCCCGGATACGGCTGGATCTTCCCGATGGGCGACGGCCGGGTCAATGTGGGCCTCGGCGCGCTGCCCCACCGGCGGTACGGAAACGCTGGCCTGCGCACTGCGCTGGACGAGTGGCTGGCCCGTACCCCGGACGCATGGGGACTGCGCGAGGAGAACGCCGAGGGCCCGGTCCGCAGCGCGGCCCTGCCCCTGGGCTTCAACCGCCATCCGCTCTACACCCGGGGGCTTCTGCTGGCCGGCGACTCGGGAGGCATGATCAGCCCCTGGAACGGTGAGGGCATCGGCCAGGCCATGGAAGCCGGCGAGGTCGCGGCCGAGAGCGTGACACTCGCCCTGGCCCTCCCGCGAGGACCGAGGCGCGAACGCGCGCTTCACCACTACCCCGTCGAGATGAACCGCCGCTGGGGGCGCTACTACCGTCTCGGCAACGCCGCCGCCGACCTCGTCTTCAGCCGTTCGGGCTTCCAGCCGGTCCTGAACCGCTCGGTGATGGGCTCGCCCTTTCTGCTCAACACACTCGCCCGGCTGCTCGCCAACCTCACCGACAATCCCTCGCGCGACATGATCGACCACCTGCTCAACACGGTCGTACGCCTCGTCCCGGCACCCGCGGTACGCCGCCGCTGATCCTTTGACGACCCCTCGGCCGGCGCGCGGTTCCGGGACCGGCCGGGGGCGACTCGTTTGGGCCAGCCGGGCGTGCCACGCGACCACCCCAGCCCCAAGCTGATCGCCAAGGCCCACTCCTTCCGGAAAGGACGTGCCATGGCTTCATCCATACCCAAGGGTTCCCGGCACAGGGCCCGCTGCGGCCTGGTCGCGACGGTCACCGCCGCGGCCGCCACGCTCAGCGCCTGCGCCGGACCCGCGGCCGGCCCGGCGGGATCCGTCGTCGGCCGTCCCGGTACCGCCGCCGACCAGGCCGCGTTCCCGTACGCTCCCTGCGGCAACCCGCCGGTGAAGCTGGAGCCCCAGGCGCAGGAGTTCCTGAACGAACTCGCCGCCGCCGACGGGACACCGCTGTACGACCTGTCGTACGCGGCGGCACGCGAGGTGCTCAACAAACTCCAGGCGGGCCCCGTCGACAAGCTGCCCGCGGAGATCACCGAACGGACCGTCCCCGGCGGCCCGACAGGACCCGTGTCCATCCGGATCGTCCGCCCGCCCGGAGTGAAGGGCCCGCTGCCCGGGATCATCTACAACCACGGCGGCGGCTGGGTCCTCGGCAACGCGCAGACCCACGACCGGCTCGTACGCCAGATCGCCGACGGCGCCCGCGCGGCGGTGATCTTCGTCAACTACACGCCGTCCCCCGAGGCGCAGTTCCCCGTACCGGTCCAGCAGTCCTACGCCGTCGCCGACTGGGTCTCGCGCCACGGCGCCGAGATCAACGTCGACTCCTCCCGGCTCGCCATCGCCGGTGACTCGGTCGGCGGCAACATGACCGCGGCCGTCACCCTGATGGCCAAGGAGCGCGGCGGGCCTAAGTTCCTCCAGCAGGTGCTGCTCTACCCCGTTGTCGACGCGCGCTTCGACACAGCGTCGTACGAACGGTTCGCCGAGGGCTGCTGGCTCACCCGGCCCGCGATGGAGTGGTTCTGGAATGCCTACGCCCCGGACATCGGGTCCCGCAGCCAGCCGCTGGCCTCACCGCTCAACGCCACGGTCGAGCAGCTCCGGGGCCTGCCGAAGGCACTGGTGATCACCGACTCCGACGTGCTGCTCGACGGCGCCAACGCCTACGCGGCGAAGCTGCGTTCCGCCGGGGTTCCCGTCACCAACACCCACTACGGGGCGATCACCCACGACTTCATGATGCTCAACGCGCTGGCGGACACCAAGTCCGCCAAGGCCGCCGTCGCGGAGACCGCCAAGACACTGCGGGCCGCCCTGTACGGCAAGGGCGCCGCGTCCGAGACGAAGTAGCGCCCGCGCCGACGCGCGCCCCGGCCCCCCTCGCCGTCCTTCCGCGACGTGCGAAGGGGCCGGGGCAGACGCTGTCGGAGGCGGCCGTCAGCAGTGGATCTCGATGCTCCGCCAGCCGAACGACGCGTTCCGCTCCGAGTCGCCCCGGAACTTGTAGTGCCCGTGCCCTCTCGGGCAGTCGCGGTCGTTGTACATCGTGGCGTCCTGGCCACGGTGGTCGAAGTAGTAGGAGGCACGCTTGCCCTCGGCCAGATTGCTGCATCCGCAGGCCCGGATGTGCTGGGGCTGCCCCTTCTGATTGGACAGCGGATAGCCGTACCAGTCGCTCGCCAGCGCGGCTCCCGAGCCCAGGGCCAGTACGGCGGACGTCACGGCCGAGATGACAGTGGTGCGCAGGGTGTGACGGTTACGCATGACAACTCCTCTGGTTGACCGGAAGCGATCGGCTGCTGTGCGCTCCCATGTGAACACGAGGTGTCATCGGTGTGCGAACGGAACGAGGCTCAGGGGAATCCGCCCGCTATGGTGACGCGCTGGGCGACCAGGGCCGCGAGATCGTCCATATGGGCGCCCGAGACATACGTGAGGATGTCCTGGTGGAGGTCGTCCAGGAGCTGACGGGGCGGGGCGAAGGCCCACTGCCGGACGCGCTGCGTGAGCGGGTAGAAGCTCCCCGCGCGGTTACGGGTCTCGCTCACACCGTCGGTGTACAGCAGCAGGCGGTCGCCGACGGCGAACGGGATGATGTCGACCTGGTAGTGATCGCCGAGCAGCGCGGCCATGTTCATGGGCGCCGACGGCCGGCTGGGCTCCACCTCGCGCACCTCACCGCGGTGCAGCAGCAGCGGCGGGGGATGCCCGCAGTTCACCACACGTGCGACGGGCGCGCCGACGGGAATCTCGACCAGCACGATGGTCACGAACCGCTCCAGCACGTCCTCGCTGGGCACATGGTCGCAGTACCGGTTGATGCTGGTCTCCAGCCGCCGCGCCAGCGCCGGCAGGTCCGGCGCGTCCTGCACGAACACCCGGAACGAGCTGAGGATCACCGAGGCGGCCTCGACCGCGGGAAGCCCCTTGCCGCGTACGTCGCCGACGATCAGCCGCACCCCGTACGGGGTCTGCCGCGCCTCGTAGAAGTCGCCGCCGATCCGGGCGTGCGCGGCGGCGGCCTGGTAGAGCACCTCGATGCCGATCTGGCCGAGGCGCGTGGGAACCGGGCGCAGCAGCACCTGTTGCGCGGTCTCGGCGACGGCGCGGACCTCGGCGAGGGTGCGCTCGCGGTTCTGCCGTACGCGGCTGGCGTACGCGGCGGCCAGGGTGATGGCCGCGATCGCGATCAGGGTGAAGACGCCCGGAGTCTGGTTCAGGTTGTGCTCGGTGGCCAGGCCGAGGGCGGTGTCGGCCACCATGGCCAGCAGCCCGATGGCCAGCGTGCCGCCCACCGGGAACATGGCCGCGGCCAGCGCCGGCGCCACCCCCAGCAGGCGGTTGAACTGCAGATGGGGGGTGAGAACGGCCGCCACCGTGATCACCACGATCGCCAGCAGCGGCGTGAGGAGCGCAGGCTCGAACGGCCGGCCCTCTGCTCGCATCCGTCGCGTAAGCAGCTTCGGCGCGAACAGGAGCCTGAACGAGCGAGCTGGATGAATGGGAGATTCCTCTCTTTTCGATGCATTTCAGGTAACTGATACTTTTCGGTGCGGGAGTCCAATAGTCAAGGCCCGAATTCCGGCACCCTGAGTGACCGCCTTTGACGCATTGTTCAGTGCGTGCTCTTCGTGACGCGGTGTCCGGAGTCAGAGACCGAGGTCGCTCAGCCCCGGATGGTCGTCCGGGCGCCGGCCCAGCGGCCAGTGGTATTTGCGCTCGGATTCCTTGATCGGCAGATCATTGATGCACGCGTAACGGTGATGCATCAGACCGTTCTCGTCGAAGTGCCAGTTCTCGTTGCCGTACGAGCGGTACCAGTTCCCGGAATCGTCATGGCACTCATAGGCGAAGCGCACGGCGATACGGTCACCGTCGAAGGCCCAGAGTTCCTTGATCAGCCGGTAGTCCAGCTCGCGCCTCCATTTGCGGGTGAGGAAGGCGATGATCTCGTCGCGGCCGTTCTGGAACTCGGACCGGTTGCGCCAGTGCGAATCGACGGTGTACCCGAGCGCGACCTTCTCGGCGTCGCGCGTGTTCCAGGCGTCTTCCGCCCCGCGGACCTTCTGGATGGCGGTTTCCCGGGTGAAGGGGGGCAGGGGAGGGCGCTGTTCGGAGTTCATTCTGTCTCCAGGAGTCGGAGTCGGGAGTCGGAGTCGCGCCGGCGTGCTGGCCGTGCGTTGGCCTGGTGAGCCGGCCCCGGAAGGGGGCCGCTTGCCCGGGCCGCCGCGCTCGGCGGCGTGGTGTCTCCATTGGCCCATACGCCCCGAACCGGCTCTCCGCGCCGCGCGCGACGGGTAACCCGTACGGCATGCGGGCGCGGGAAGCCGGGGTGCGTTGTCAGATCCTCGCGCTACGTTTCGACCATGGCTGAATTCGTGTTGGCAGCAGGCGCGTGGCTCGGATCCTGGGCGTGGGACGAGGTGGTGCCCGAGCTGCGCGCGGCCGGGCACGGCACCCACCCCGTGACGCTGTCCGGCCTCGGCGACAGACAGGGTGTGCCGGCCGGACAGCAGACCCATGTCCAGGACATAGTCGAGGAGGTGGAGCGGCACGATCTGCGCGAGGTCGTGCTCGTGGGGCACAGCTACTCGGGCATCCCGGTCGGCCAGGCCGCGGAACGGATCGGCGACCGGCTGGCCCGTATCGTCTTCGTCGACTCCGTGGTTCCGGTCGACGGCGAGTCGTTCGCCTCCGGCTGGTGGCAGGGCCGGGCGGCTTTCGAGGCCGCCCTCGCGGAGAACGGCGGCTTCTGGGCACCCCTGACCGCGGCCGAATATGCGGGGCAGGGCTTCACCGACGAGCAGATCGTCCGGATCGTCGGCGGCACGACACCGCACCCGGGCGCCACCCTGACCGAACCGGCCGTCCTGGCACGCCCGCTCGGTGAGCTTCCGGCGACCTACATAAAGTGCCTGCTCGACGGCCCCGAGCCGGACGAGGAAGTGACCCGGCTGCTGACCAGCGACCGGTGGCGGCTGGTGAAGATGAACACCGGACACTGGCCGATGTTCTCCCAGCCGCACGAGCTGGCGCGGATCCTGCACCGGGAGGCCACCGAATCCTGAGGGGGCGTTCTCCGTTCCTCGTGTTCGTTCTCCCGGGCTTCCACCCTCGTAACCCTGGTAGTGGCAGGGACAGGGACGTCGCCCGGGTCGCGCCTACGGTGAGTGGCAGGCAAACCGCCGATGAACTGGGCCTTTGCCCCAGTGCAGCGGCCTGTTCGCCTGCGACCACCGAACGAACGAGACCCCGAGGACGACATGAACGGCGAGACGATACTGGTGACCGGCGGATCCGGCTTCCTGGCCACGCGCTGCATCGCGCAGGCACTGGAGGCCGGATACCGCGTCCGTACTTCCGTGCGCACGCCGGAGCGGGAGGCCGGGGTACGACAAGACCTCAAGGCCGCGGGCATCGAGGCCGGGGACGCGCTGGGCTTCGTCGCCGCCGATCCGACCTCGGACGACGGCTGGCCCGAGGCGGTCGCGGGCTGCGACTACGTCCTGCACGTCGCCTCGCCCTTCTACCCGGTCCTGCCGGAGAACGAGGAGGAACTGATCGTGCCCGCGCGGGAGGGAACGCTACGGGTGCTGCGCGCGGCGCGGGACGCGGGGGTCCGCCGTACCGTCGTCACCTCGTCCTTCGCGGCCGTCGGGTACGGCCACCCGGACACGGACCGGCCGTTCACCGAGGAGGACTGGACGGACGTCGAGGGCGGCATCGCCCCGTACATCAAGTCCAAGGCGCTGGCCGAACGGGCGGCCTGGGACTTCATGGCCCGCGAAGGCGGAGCGATGGTACTGTCGGTCGTCAACCCGGTGGGTATCTTCGGGCCGGTGCTGGGGCCTGACCTCTCCGGCTCCATCGGCCTGATCAAGGCGCTGATGGACGGCGACATGCCCGGCACTCCGCGCATGTACTTCGCGGTCGTCGACGTACGCGACACCGCCGATCTCCATCTGCGGGCGATGACCAGCCCGGACGCGGCCGGTCAGCGCTTTCTGGCCGCCGCGGGGGAGCCCGTTTCCCTCCACGACATCGCTCTCATCCTGCGTGAACGTCTGGGAGAGCGGGCCCACCGCGTGCCGACCGAGATCCTTCCTGACGAGGTGGTCCGCCAGGCCGCCGAGCACAACCCCGCCATGCGCGAGGCCGCCGGCAATCTGGGCAGCATCCGTCGTGTGAGCAATGAGAAGGCCCGCCGGGTCCTCGGATGGAACCCGCGCTCCAACGAGGACACGGTGACAGCCACCGCGGAGAGCCTGAGCGCTTTGGGCCTGCTCAAGGACGCCCGGCGGCACTGAGCCTTGTGCGCGGTGGTCACTGATCAACGTGTCGGGTGTCGGAGCGGCCGGGGCCGCCGTCGGCCGTTCCGCTCGATGGCGGGTCAGCCCGCGCCGGGGATCTCGCCGTCGGATACCTTCGCCCGCGTAGCAGCCGATGATCACTCCTCGCGCGAAAGGCTCACGACATGAAGATCCTCATCGCGGGGGCGGGCGCCGTCGGCGGCATGGTCGGCGCCTGTCTCACCGAGAACGGCCGCGACGTCACCTTCCTTGTCCGGCCCGCCCGCGCGGAGCAGCTCCGGGAGCACGGTCTCCGTATCACCGACGGCCGGAGCACCCGGACGGTACGGCCGGACGTGGCCACCGCCGATCAGCTCACCGCGCCGTACGACCTGGTCCTGCTCGCGGTGAAGGCCGACGCCCTGCCCCAGGTGATGGACGACATCGCACCGGCCGTCGGAGCCGACACGGTCGTCATGCCGTTCCTCAACGGGATGCGGCATGTCGACGCACTCACCGGACGGTTCGGGACCGCGGTGATCGGCGGTGTCATCAGGGTCGCCGTCCAGCTCGACGACCACGGCACGATCGTGCGGCTGGCCCCCGCCATCGAGATCGAGACGGGTGAACTGGACGGTTCGGGCAGTGCCCGGCTCGACCGGGTCGTCGAGGCGTTCGCCGTCCCCGGTATCGAGGTGCGCGGTCGGAACGACATCATCGACGCGATGTGGGCCAAGTGGGTCTTCATCGCCGCCATCGGCGCGGTGACCTCGCTGATGCGCGCTCCGGTGGGGGACATCGTCGCGGTGCCGGGAGGGACGGCCTTCGCGGAAGGGGTCCTGGTCGAAGCGGCCGCTGTCGCCCGGGCGGCGGGCCATCCGGTGGCGGAGCAGGACCTGGCGGGCACCCGGAGCACCCTGACGGCCACCGGATCGCCGATGACGTCTTCCATGTCGCGGGACCTCGCCGAGGGCCGGCACACGGAAGTGGACAGTGTGCTCGGCGACCTGTGCGACCGCGCGCGAGTCCTCGGCGTCGCCACGCCCCTCACCGATCTCGCCGTACTCGCGCTGCGCGTCCACAACCGCCGTGTCCTGCAAGCGGCCGGAGAAGGTGCCGGACACTCCGACGGCTCGTAACGTGATGAAGGGCGCTCTCGAAGAGATCGGCCGACATCATGACCATCACCGCACCACACGCCACACAACACACCATGACCCGCCTCGACATCCCGACCGGGATGGGCTTCGACGAGTTCCGGCGAAGCTTCGAACAGGCCGCCCCGGTCTTCGACATGGCCGCGACGCGCCGTATCACCGACACCGGCGGCACCTGGGACGACGTACGGACGGCCATCGGCGCCCAGGCACCGTACGACCTGCTGATCTTCGCCTCCGTCGACGGCACGTCGCTGATGGCGCCCGCGGGGCACCACACCAAGGCCGTCGAGTATCTGCTCGGCAACCATGTGATCGCGGAGAGGATGTTCCGCCACAGCCCCATGCCCCTGCTGTACGCGCCACTGCGGATCCTGGTCCACGGCGACGCCTCCGACATGGCCGTCTTCACTCTCGACCAGCCCAGCACGGTCTTCGCGGGCATCGGCATTCCGCAGGTCAGCGAGGTGGGCGTGGAACTGGACCGCAAGGTGGCGGGTCTGCTCCGCGGAATCGGAGTCGAGCCGCCCCGCGCACTCACCGACTCCACGGCGCGCTAAGCTCGTTTGGATCTTGCTGGGCTCGCGTGCCCTGGCCACCTGGGCCGCCACCCACCGGGGCCGCCACGGCTGAGTGGCGGCGCCCGGCCGACTGGCGTCGAATGGACTTGGAGCGTCCGGCCCTCGCCCCAGGGCCGGACGGCCATTGGGGTGAGCCCGAGCCCAGGAGTCCGCCGTGTCCGTCGTACCGCTGACCGACATCCTGTCCGACGCCTTCAAAGAGCGTTACGGCGTGCCGGCCATCAATATCTTCAACGATCTCACCTTGGAGGCGGTCCTCGCGGCCGCGGTGGAGAAGTCGTCACCCCTGATCGTGCAGACATCCGTCAAGACGGTCAGATCGATCGGCAGCGATGTCCTGTACGCCATGTGGACGTCCATGACGGCGGGTATCGAGGTGCCGGTCACCCTGCATCTCGATCACTGTCCGGAGCGCGAGGTCATCACCGAGTGCCTGCGACGGGGCTGGAATTCCGTACTCTTCGACGCCTCGCGTCTGCCGGTGAAGGAGAACATGCGGCAGACGGTCGAGGTCGTCGCCGAGGCCCGCTCGTACGGCGCCCATGTCGAGGGCGAGATCGAATCCATCACGGGTGTGGAGGACGACATCGGCACCGACAAGGCAGCTGCCCAGCAGGACTTGGACGTGGCGCTGGAATTCCTCGCGACAACCCATGTGGATGTCTTCGCACCCGCGATCGGAAACGCCCACGGCACCTACAAGCGTGCGCCGGTGCTGGACTTCCAGCGGGTCTCCGACATTGTTGCGGCGCACCCGCTGCCGATCGCGCTCCATGGCGGCAGCGGACTGTCCGACGAGCAGTTCCACGACCTCATTGCCCGGGGCTGCGCGAAGGTCAATATCTCCACCGCCCTCAAAGAGACATTCATGAAGTCGAGTCTGGCTTTCCTCGAATCGGCCGCGGAGAAGCAGAAATGGGATCCGCCCGCCCTGTTCCGTTCCGTCCGCCAGGATGTGATCGGAATGGCGGGCTCGCTCATGACGCTGTTCGGCAGCGCCGGACGGGCCGGGTGACACCATGCCCGCTCTTGTCTTCGACTGCGACGGCGTACTCGCCGACACCGAGCGCTACGGGCATCTGCCCGCGTTCAACCAGACCTTCCGGGAATTCGGTCTGCCCGTGCGCTGGAGCGACAGCGAATATGCCGGGAGAGTGAAGGTCGGCGGGGGAAAGGAGCGGATGAAGACGCTCCTCACCCCTCGTTTCATCGCCGCGGCCGGACTGCCCAGTGACACCGACGCGCTCGATCAGCAGATCGCGAGATGGCACCGGCGCAAGACCGAGGTGTACACGGGGATCATCCGGAGCGGCACCATTCCGCCCCGGCCCGGGGTTCGGCGGATCGCCGCCGAGGCCGACGCCGCCGGATGGACCCTGGCCGTCGCCTCCACCTCGGCGGAGCCCGCCGTGCGGAGTGTGCTGGAACTCGCCATGGGGCCCGAACTCGCCGCGCGCTTCGCCGTGTTCGCCGGGGACATCGTCCCGCGCAAGAAGCCGGCCCCGGACATCTATCTGTACGCGCTGGACCAACTCGGTCTCGGCCCGTCGGGCGTGGTCGTGATCGAGGACAGCCGGAACGGAATGCTGTCGGCGCTGGACGCGGGTCTCGGGTGCGTCGTCACACCCAGCGCCTACACCGGCGACGAGGACTTCACCGGCGCGCTGCTCGTCGTGTCGTCCCTCGGCGACCCCGCGCCCCAGGAGACCGCCACGGAAGTGCTGAGCGATCCTCTCGGCGCGGACCCGCGTCCTTTCGTCCGGCTCGCCGATCTCGAATTCCTGCTCTCCGCCGCCCCTGGCGCGAAGTGACACGGGGCCGAACAGGCCAGTCGGACAGGCCGCACAGGCCGGACAGGAGCGACATGTCAGCGACATCACCGACAGCGGGCAGCGAATCGACGGGGAACAGCGATCTGGAGTTCGTCGTCAGGACCATCGCGCAGACCGCGGTGGACAACGAACGCGAATTCGGCGAACTCGACGCCGTCGTGGGCGACGGCGACTTCGGATACTCGCTCGCGCGCGGCTTCGAGATCGTACTCGCCGACTGGGACACCTTCGACCGCAGCTCCCCGTCGGCCTTTCTGAAGAAAGTGGCCCTCGTGATCTCCAAACGCGTGGGCGGGACATCGGGGCCGTTGTGGGGCACCGCGTTCCTCCGGGCGGCCGGAGCCATCAGTGACCGGGCCGAACTGGACGGTACGGACGCGGTCGCCATGTTGCGCGCCGCCGCCGAGGGCATCAAGGTACGCGGCAGATCGGATCTCGGCGACAAGACACTGCTGGACGCGCTGATCCCGATGACCGACGCGCTGGAGGAGGAGATCCGGGCCGTACGGACCGGCGGTGGCGCGGTGGCGGATCCCGTGCGGCTCGCGCGGGTCGCGGCCTCGGCCGCGCGTACCGCCGCCGACGCGACCACCCCGATGCTGGCGAGACGCGGCCGGCCCAGCTACACGGGCGAGCGCAGCATCGGCTCGCCCGACGCGGGGGCCGTGGCCATCGCGGTCATCGCGGAGCGCATCGCCGACGAATGGGCGCGGCGTACCTGACCCGTTCCGAGACCCAGTCCGCATCTTTCCCGTTGCCACCCCACTTCCTCCGTGCCTCAACACCCCTCCCGTGCCTCAGCGTCGAGACCTTGGAGCGACTCCGATGAAGAAGTTCGTCAATGACCCGAAGAACTACGTGCCCGAGATGCTGCAAGGGCTGGCCCTGGCCAACCCCGACAGCCTCCGATACGTCCCCGAGTACAACCTGATCATGCGCGCCGACGCGCCGCGCGCGGACAAGGTCTCCCTCGTCCAGGGCTCCGGATCCGGACACGAACCGGCCCATGTCATGAGCGTGGGCCGGGGAATGCTCGACGCCGCGTGTCCCGGGGACGTCTTCGCCGCGCCGCCCACCGACTACGTGTACGAGACGGTCAAGCTGGTCGCGTCCCCGAAGGGCGTGCTGCTGCTGGTCAACAACTACACAGGTGACCGTATGGCGTTCGAGATGGCCGAGGAACTCGCCGAGGCCGACGGAATCACCGTCCGTACGCTGGCCATTGACGACGACGTGTCGGTACAGGACTCGACGTACACGGTCGGGCGGCGGGGAGTGGCGGGCAACTTCTTCGTGATGAAGGCCGTGGGGGCGGCGGCCGAGCGCGGAGCCGACCTCGGCGAGGTCTATCGGATCGGTGCGAAGGTCAACTCCGTCACCCGCACCATGGGGATGGCGCTCACGGCCTGCACCCCGCCGGCCAAGGGGTCCCCGCTGTTCGAACTGCCCGATGACGAGATCGAGATGGGCGTGGGGATCCACGGTGAGCCGGGGCGGCGGCGCGAGAAGCTGCGGCCCGCGGACGAGATGGTGCGGGAACTGGTCACGGCGGTAGTCGACGACCTCCCGTACACCTCGGGTGACGGTGTGGCCCTGATGGTCAACGGCCTGGGCGGCACCCCCATCGGCGAGTTGTATCTCGTGTACGGCCTGGCGCACCGGCAACTCGCCGAGCGCGGTATCGAGATTCGCCGGAGCTATGTGGGCGAGTACTGCACCTCACTGGACATGGCGGGCGCCTCGATCACCCTGGTCCGCCTGGACGACGAGATCTCGGATCTGCTGGCCGCTCCGGCGGAGATCCCGCTCCGGGTGTTCTGAAGCCCTCCGACCGCTCCCAACCGCTCCCTTTGGTTCCCCTGGCAGAAATCTGCCGTACCTCTTGACAGGCCGGGCAGGGCGCACCACGATCTGACATCGTTGTCATTCGGTTACTGGTTCACCATTCTGTGGCAGCGTGCCTGATCGGAGCTTCTGTTGATGTCTGTCCCGCCCTCACCGCCGTCCCGTCGCACCGTTCTTGGCGCAGGCTCCACTCTGCTGGCCGGATTTGGTCTGGGGATGGTGCTGCCCGCCCAAAGTCATGCCGCGACCGAGGGCATCCCGGCCGCCGCCCGGACCAAGGGCGAGCTTGCCGCGTACCGCCCCGTGACCGTCTCCTCCACCGATTACGCGCCGACGCCCGCGCGGTTCGTGGTGGACCGTCTCGACTCCGCCGGGGTGCGCGGATCCGGATGGCGGGCGGCGGACGGGGACCCGCAGTGGATCTCCGTCGACCTCCAGGGCGTGTGCGAGGTCGAGTCGCTGCGGCTCGTCTTCGAGGCGACCGCCGACGATCCGCCGTACACCGACGCCCCCGGCGGCAATCCGCGCGACCGCACCACGGGTCAGGAGATCCTCTCCAGTTGCGCCGTCGTGTTCGAGATCGAGGTCTCGCGGGACAACCGGTCCTGGACGCGGGTGCACCGTACGGATTCCGGGCGGGGCGGGGTCGTGGAGATCGCGCTGCCGAAGCCGGTCACCGCTCGCTGGGTGCGGATGACCGTACACAAGCGGTCCAACGCCAACCCGCTGGGCCTCAACGGTTTCCAGGTGTACGGCGTGAGCCGCGGCGCCCGCCCGGAGAGCACCGGATGGACGGACTGGGGGACCCGGCGGCGCGAGGTCGAGCCCCTGAAGGTCGCCGCCGACGGGACCGTACCGCTGGAGTCCGGCTGGGACCTGACCATGGACGACTGGGCGGGCGGCGACGGCGCCGCGCTGTCCAGGACCGCGGTGGACACGAGTGCCTGGCTGCCCGCGACCGTACCGGGCACCGTGGTCACCTCGCTCGTCGACCAGGGCCACCTGCCCGATCCCGTCGCCGGGCTGAACAACCTCCAAATCCCCGAGGCGCTCTCCCGCCACGCCTGGTGGTACCGGCGCCGCTTCCGGCTCCCGCGCGGCTTCGACAGCGGCCGTGGCCGACGGGTCTGGCTGGAGTTCGACGGCATCAACCACGAGGCCGAGATCTGGCTGAACGGCACCAAGACCGCGACTCAGACCTTCCCCTTCGCCCGTGGTTCGTACGATGTGACCGAGCTGCTGGCCGGGGCCGACGAGCACGCCCTCGCGGTACGCATCAGCCCGATGCCGTTCCCCGGCAGCCCGGCCGACAAGGGGCCCGAAGGCCTGGCCTGGGTGGACGCCGGCGCGACGACGATGAACCGCAATTCGCCCACGTATCTCGCCTCTTCCGGCTGGGACTGGATGCCGGCCGTACGCGACAGGGCCGCCGGGATCTGGAATCACGTACGTTTGCGCTCCACCGGCGATGCCGTGATCGGTGATCCGCGTGTGGACACCACACTGCCGGATCTGCCGGACACCCGCTCCGCTGAGCTGACGGTCGTGGTTCCGGTCCGCAACGCCGCGACCGCCGACAAGCGTGTCACGGTCTCGGCGTCCTTCGGCCGGGTCAAGGTCTCGCAGTCCGTCACGGTGCCCGCCGGCGGCTCGGCCGATGTCACGTTCACCCCTGCGACCCATCCGGAGCTGCGGCTCCGTGATCCGGAGCTGTGGTGGCCCAATGGTTATGGCGAGGCGAATCTCCACGATCTCACGCTGGTGGCGTCGGTTGACGGTCGCGAGAGCGACCGGCGCGCGACCCGTTTCGGCATACGGCAGTTCGGTTACGAGTACGATATTCCGCTGACGTTCCAGTCCGCGTCCGATTCGTATGCGGAGACCGTGGATTTCGCCCCGCAGACCGCCCGTTACCTGCGGGTGCTGTGCCGGACGCGTGCCACCGACTGGGGTTCGTCGATGTGGAGCCTCGCGGTGATGGACAGCTCCCGGGCGGACACCGATCTGGCGCTCGGCAAGCCGGCCCTCGCGTCCACCGTGGACGATCCCGGTAACGCCGCGGGCAATGTGACGGACGGGAATCCGCGGACGCGGTGGTCGTCGTCGTTCGAGGACGATCAGTGGGTACGGGTGGACCTCGGTTCGGCCGTGCGGTTCGACCGCGCGGTGATCACGTGGGAGCGGGCCTACGCGAAGACCTTCGCGATCGAGGTGTCCGCCGACGGCGACTCGTGGACCGAGGTGAAGGCGGTCGACCACTCCGCCGTACCGCTGCCGTTCACGGGCGGCAGCGCGAGCCTCCAGACCACCGAGTTCGCCGCTCAGACGGCAAGCCATGTGCGGGTGCTGTGCACCAAGAGGGCGACGAGCTGGGGCTGTTCGATGTGGAGCCTGTCCGTGGTGGACAGCGGCCGTCCGGACACGGACCTGGCGCTGCGCAAGAACGCGACCGCTTCGTCCTCGGAGAGCGGCAGCGGGGCGGGCAACGCGGTGGACGGGAACGGCTCGACGCGCTGGTCCTCGGAGTACCGCGACGGCGAGTGGATCCAGGTCGATCTCGGTGAGCGGGTTTCCTTCGACCGGGTCGCGATCGTCTGGGAGTCCGCGTACGCCGCCGCGTACACCATCCAGGTCTCCGACGACGGCGAGTCGTGGCGCGATGTGACCTCCGTCGACAACGCGACCGTGCCGTTGAAGATCAGTGTCAACGGCGTCCGGGTGTTCTGCCGGGGCGGTAACTGGGGCTGGGACGAACTGGCACGGCGCATGCCCGCGGCGCGTATGGACGCGGCGGTCCGGATGCACCGGGACATGAACTTCACGATGATCCGCAACTGGGTGGCGAGCAGCAACCGCGAGGAGTTCTACGCCAGTTGTGACGAGCACGGGATCCTCGTGTGGAACGACTTCCCCAACGCCTGGGCCATGGACCCTCCGGACCACGACGCGTTCAACGGCCTCGCCCGGGACACCGTACGGCGCTACCGGATCCACCCCAGCGTTGTGGTGTGGTGTGGTGCCAACGAGGGCAATCCGCCGGAGGCGATCGACACCGGGATGCGGGAGGCGGTCAAGGCGGAGGCGCCCGGGCTGCTGTACCAGAACAACTCGGCGGGCGGGATCGTGTCCGGCGGCGGCCCGTACGGCTGGGTGGAGCCGAAGGCGTACTTCTCGTCCTCGACGTACGGCGGCGGTGTGTACGGCTTCCACACCGAGATCGGCATGCCCACGGTGTCCACGGCGGAGACCATGCGCAATCTCGTGGGCGACGGACCGGAGTGGCCGATCGGCGGTGCGTGGTTCTACCACGACTGGAGCACCCGCGGGAATCAGGCGCCGCAGAACTACCAGGCGGCGATCGAGGCGCGGCTCGGCACGGCGAAGGGTCTCGACGACTTCTGCCGGAAGGCGCAGTTCGTCAACTACGAGAACACACGGGCCATGTTCGAGGCGTGGAACGCGCGGCTGTGGGACGACGCGAGCGGTCTGATGCTGTGGATGTCGCATCCTGCCTGGTACAGCACGGTGTGGCAGACGTACGACTACGACTTCGACGTCAACGGCACGTACTACGGCGCCCGGACGGCGTGCGAGACCCTGCATGTGCAGGCGGACCCGAACGACTGGCGTGTGATGGCGGTCAATCACACACCGCGTGACATCCCGGGTGCGGTGGTGACGGCGCGGTGTTACGGGCTCGACGGCCGCCGGATCGGTGCGGAGAAGCGGCAGAAGACGGACCTGAAGGCCTCGGCGACCACCCGGGCGTTCACGGCCGATGTGACCGGGGACCTGCCGGCGTTCCATCTGCTGCGGCTGACCCTCACGGACGCGCGCGGGCGTGTGCTGTCGGAGAACACCTACTGGCGTTACCGCGAGCCGGGGGACATGCGGGCCCTCAACTCGGTCCGTACGACAAAGGTGTCCGTGGATCCGGGCCGGGTCAGCAGGTCGGGCGAGCGCAGGGAGCTGACCGCGCGGGTGCACAACCGGGGGTCGTCCGTCGCGGCGATGGTCAGGCTGTCGCTGCGGGACGCGCGGACCGGTGAGCGGGTGCTGCCGGCCCTGTACGGCGACAACTATCTGTGGCTGCTGCCCGACGAGTCCCGGACGGTCACGGTGTCCTGGCCGGCCGAGGCGCTTGCTTCGGGGCAGCCGCGGCTGTCGCTCGACGGGTACAACGTGCCGGCTGTCTCCGCGAACGCCTGATCCGCGGCTGCCGTACCGCCGGCAGCCGCTGTGACCGATTGCCGTTTTCCCCAGGTTTCCGCACCCGTTCTGAGCAGTAATTTCATGGAACTTGTCGGATCCTGACGTCGGTCGGTCGATAAATTTCGGTTCCTCGTCTTGCTCATGGCCTTCCGTGTCCCTACGTTGAGTGGCGTTCGCACCACGCGCGCCGGGACGTAGGGACACGGACCGGACCGAGCCGATTGCGAGGAATCCCATGGCCGTTTCCCGACGGACCGTCATCGCGTCCGCACTGGCAGGTGCCGGTGCGGCTGTGGGCCTGGGGGCCCAGGCCCAGAGCGCACAGGCGGCGGCCTCCCCGCCGGGAGATGTCGTCGGCAAGATCACCGTCGGCTACCAGGGCTGGTTCGCCTGCTCCGGCGACGGCGCGCCGATCAACGGCTGGTGGCACTGGTCGCAGAACTGGGGCCAGTCGCCCTCCCCGACCAACACCGCGATCGTGAGCTGGCCCGACGTACGCGATTACACCCACACCTACCGGACGGCCTATCCGGCGCTCGGCAGCGGTCAGCCGGCCACGCTGTTCTCCTCGTACGACCAGCAGACCGTCGACACCCACTTCTCGTGGATGCAGCAGTACGGCATGGACACCGCCGCCCTCCAGCGCTTCAACCCGAACGGCGGTGAGGGCGCGACCCGGGACGCGATGGCGGCGAAGGTGCGCAGCGCCGCCGAGAAGTACGGGCGGAAGTTCTACATCATGTACGACGCCACCGCCTGGACGAACATGCAGCCGGAGATGAAGGCGGACTGGCTGGCCAAGATGCAGGCGTACACCGCGTCGCCCGCCTATGCACGGCAGAACGGCAAGCCGGTGGTGGGCATTTGGGGATTCGGCTTCAACGAGCCCAACAAGACGTGGTCCGCGCCGGTGTGCCTCGATGTCGTCAACTGGTTCAAGGCGCAGGGCTGTTACGTGATGGGCGGGGTGCCCACCCACTGGCGGAGCGGCAACGAGGACTCACGGCCCGGGTACCTGGACGTGTACCACGCCTTCGACATGCTCTCGCCGTGGATGGTCGGCCGGATCGGGAACGTCGCGGGCGCGGACAACTTCTACGCCAACGTCAACTCGCCCGACCAGGCGCACTGCGACGCCCACGGCATCGACTACCAGCCCTGCGTCCTTCCCGGCGACCTTCAGTCGGGGCACCGTTCGCACGGCGATTTCATGTGGCGGCAGTTCTACAACATGTGCCGGCTCGGAGTCGCGGGGATCTACATCTCGATGTTCGACGAGTTCAACGAGGGCAACCAGATCGCGAAGACCGCCGAGAACTCCTCGCAGATTCCGGTGGGTTCGGGAATCCGGGCGCTGGACGAGGACGGTACGGCCTGCTCGTCGGACTACTATCTGCGGCTCACCGGGGACGGCGGGCGGATGCTGAAGGGCGAACTGGCCCTGACCCCGGTCCGCCCCACCCCCTGTCGCG
>NZ_LATD01000328.1 GCF_000981895.1 Streptomyces odonnellii
AGGCGGGCGCCGCCGGCCTGCCCGCGGCCCGCCGAGCCCGCGCCCACCCCCGACCCCGCCGCCACGGCGCGGCGCGAGGGCGACCGGCTGCGCTTCGTGGGCGCCGCGACCCGCCGTATCGCACGCGGGATAGACCTGGACGAGATCGTGCTCGGGCTCTGCCGGGCGACGGTCCCGACCTTCTCCGACGCCATACTCGTCTATCTGCGCGATCCGCTGCCGGTCGGCGACGAGCGGCCGGTGTCGCCGTTCGTGCTGCGGCTCCGGCGCACCGACCGGCTGCGGCTGACCGACGACGACACCGAGACCGGCGGTATCCCGCTTCAGGCCCGTGACGGTCTGCGGCTGACGATCCTGGACCCGCAGTCCGATGTGATGCCGGCCGCCGAGCTGTGCGAGGTCGGTTCCGGCGGCGCGCTCTCCGAGGTGCTGCGCGGGGTGCGGCCGGTCTTCGGCGACTCCGCCGCGGCCCGGGCCGCGCTGCCCGAGCTGCTGGGCGCCGACCGTGTCGTACCGACCGGGCACCGGGCGATCCTCGCGCCGCTGCGCGGACGGCGGCGGGTGATCGGCGCGGCCGTGTTCCTGCGCAGGCCGGACCGCGCCGCCTTCGAGCCGAACGATCTGCTGGTCGCGGCACAGCTCGCCACGCACACCGCGCTGGGCATCGACAAGGCGGTGCTGTACGGACGCGAGGCGTACATCGCCGACGAACTCCAGCGCACGATGCTGCCGGAGAACCTGCCGCAGCCCACCGGTGTCCGGCTGGCCTCGCGCTATCTCCCGGCCGCCGAGACCGCCCGGGTCGGCGGTGACTGGTACGACGCGATCCCGCTGCCGGGCAGCCGGGTCGCCCTGGTGGTCGGCGACGTCATGGGCCACTCCATGACCTCCGCGGCGATCATGGGCCAGCTCCGTACCACCGCGCAGACCCTCGCCGGTCTCGATCTGCCGCCGCAGGAGGTGCTGCACCATCTCGACGAGCAGGCGCAGCGGCTCGGCTCGGACCGGATGGCGACGTGTCTCTACGCGGTGTACGACCCGGTCTCGCACCGGATCACCATCGCCAACGCGGGCCATCCGCCGCCCATACTGCTGCATCTCGGCGGCCGGGCCGAGGTCCTCCGGGTGCCGCCCGGGGCGCCCATCGGGGTCGGCGGGGTCGATTTCGAGGCCGTCGAGCTGGACGCGCCCGCCGGGGCGACGCTGCTCCTCTATACGGACGGGCTCGTCGAGTCGCGGCTGCGCGATGTCTGGACGGGGATCGAGCAGCTCAGGGAGCGGCTGGCCGCCACCGCGCAGCTCACCGGTCCCGACCATTCGCCGCCGCTGGAGGCGCTCTGCGACGATGTCCTCGATGTGCTCGGTCCCGGCGACCGCGACGACGACATCGCGCTGCTCGCCGCCCGCTTCGACGGAATCGCGCCGAGCGATGTGGCGTACTGGTTCCTGGAACCGGAAGACGCCGCTCCGGGCCGGGCCCGGCGGCTGGCCCGGCGCGCGCTGGCACGCTGGGACCTGGAGGATCTGAGCGATTCGGTCGAGCTGCTGATCAGCGAGGTCGTCACCAATGCCGTGCGGTACGCGGAGCGGCCGGTGACGCTGCGGCTGCTCCGTACGGACGTACTGCGCTGTGAGGTCGGGGACGATTCGCCGCAGCTTCCCCGGCAGCGGCGGGCCCGCGACACGGACGAGGGCGGCCGGGGACTGTTCCTGGTC
The DNA here is from genome assembly GCF_000981895.1 of Streptomyces odonnellii. Lineage (GTDB taxonomy): Bacteria > Actinomycetota > Actinomycetes > Streptomycetales > Streptomycetaceae > Streptomyces > Streptomyces odonnellii. The sequence goes on from NZ_LATD01000328.1 coordinate 1,717, forward strand.
AACCGGCTGGCGCGGCGCTGGGGCGCGACGCGGCTGTCCACCGGCAAGGTGGTCTGGTTCGAGCTGCCGACCCGGATGTGAGCGCGGAAGAGCCCGGGAAGCACGCGAGCGCCCGGGATATGACCGCGGCGGAGACCCCGGACCGGCGAAAGCCCAGGAAAGCCCCGGATCGGTAAAATCCGGCGAATCGGCCGAATCCCCCGAATATAGATGTTGCCGACATGGAGTGGGAGGGCTTGACTGGGGAAGGCGGCTTCAATGACCGCTGCCATTCCCCGGGTCGCCCCCGGTTCCCCGGGCCTTCTATCGACGGGAGGACGTTTCGTGACCGGGTCATCCCCCAGGACGGCTTACACGACCAACAACGTCGGCATCCCGGTGGAGAGCGACGAGCACTCGCTCACCATCAGCCCCGACGGGCCGATCCTGCTGCAAGACCACTATCTGATCGAGAAAATGGCCCAGTTCAACCGCGAACGGGTCCCTGAGCGCGTCGTCCACGCCAAGGGCGCGGGCGCGTACGGCGTCTTCGAGGTGACGAACGACGTCAGCCAGTTCACCAAGGCCGTGGTGTTCCAGCCCGGCGCGCGTACGGAGATGCTGGCCCGCTTCTCCACGGTCGCCGGAGAGCTGGGCTCGCCCGACACCTGGCGCGACCCCCGCGGCTTCGCGCTGAAGTTCTACACCGAGCTGGGCAACTACGACATGGTCGGCAACAACACGCCGGTCTTCTTCGTCCGTGATCCGCAGAAGTTCCAGGACTTCATCCGCTCGCAGAAGCGCCATCCGGCGACCGGGCTGCGCAGCAACGACATGCAGTGGGACTTCTGGACGCTCTCGCCCGAGTCCGCGCACATGGTCACCTGGCTGATGGGCGACCGCGGCATTCCGAAGACGTACCGGAACATGAACGGCTACAGCTCGCACACCTATATGTGGGTGAATGGCGCGGGCGAGCGGTTCTGGGTGAAGTACCACTTCAAGACCGACCAGGGCATCGACTTCCTCCCCCAGGCCGATGCCGACGCGCTGGCCGGCTCGGACGGGGACCACCACCGGCGTGATCTGTACGAGGCGATCGAGTCCGGCAACGCGCCGAGCTGGAGCCTGAAGGTCCAGATCATGCCGTTCGAGGACGCGGCCGGCTACCGGTTCAATCCGTTCGATCTGACCAAGGTGTGGCCGCACGGCGACTATCCGCTGATCGATGTCGGCCGGATGACCCTCAACCAGAATCCCGAGGACTACTTCATCCATATCGAGCAGGCCGCTTTCGAGCCCTCGAATCTGATTCCGGGCGTCGGCCCGTCGCCGGACAAGATGCTGCTCGGACGGCTGTTCTCGTACCCGGACACCCATCGGTACCGGATCGGCCCGAACTACACCCAGCTCCCGCCGAACCGGGCACGGACCACGGTGCGCTCGTACGCGAAGGACGGGCCGATGCGGTACGAGCCGTCGGCGGCGGCCAGGCCGTACGCGCCGAACTCGTACGGCGGTCCCGCGGCCGACACCGAGCGCTTCGGCGACCCGGCAGGGTGGGCCGCGGCGGGCGAGATGGTGCGCGAGGCGTACAAGCTGCACCGCGAGGACGACGACTGGGGGCAGGCGGGCACACAGGTGCGCGAGGTCCTGGACGACGCGGCGCGCGACCGGCTGGTGTCGAACGTCAGCGGGCATCTGGCGCAGGGCGTGTCCCGGCCGGTGCTCGACCGGGCGCTCCAGTACTGGCGCAATATCGACAAGGTGATCGGCGACCGTATCGCCAAGAACATGAACGGCGGCTGATCAGGGCCACCGCGGTGGTCACCAGCGCGTTCGCATGACGCGTTTCCGAGGGCGGCCCCCCATCGGGGCCGCCCTCGGCTGTCGGCCCACCGGCCGTCGTCCGTGGGCGGGGGCGTCCGTGGGCGGGGCCAGCCGCGGGTAGTCAGCCGCGGCTGGGTGGGCCTCCCGGATGGCCCGCGCCCGCGGTGGGGAAACCGGTCTCCCCGCCGCCGGGGTCACTGCTGCTGCTCTCCCCCGGGCCCGGATCGGTGGCCGACGGGCTCTCCTGGGGCGTCTCGGAAGGGCTCTCGCTCGGGCTCTCCGACGGCGGGGGTTCCTCCTGGGTGGGCGTCGTGGGCGGCGGCGCCTCGGTGGTCGGCGTCTCCTCCGGCGCCGTCTCGCTGGGGGGCACCACCGGCTCCTCCCGTACCGGCTCGGGGATCTCCAGATCGAACCGGGCGTCGGAGCCGCCGTTCAGCGCGCCGAGCGTGTAGTCCGCCCAGATCCTGGCGGGGAAGCCGCCGCCGTTGGCCCGGCCGCTGTTCGCGGTGCCGGTGAGGGTGACCTGTCTGCCGCCGTCCTCGGTGGACTCGCCGAAGAGCGCGACGACGGTGGTGAGCTGGGGGGTGTACGCGGCGAACCAGGCGGACCTGTTGTTCTCCGAGGTTCCGGTCTTGCCCGCCGCGTCATAGGCGGAGCTGTCGGCCTCGAAGCCGGATCCGTGGTCCACGACGCCCTGGAGCACACGGGTCACCGTGTCGGCGGTCTCACGGCTGATGACCTGCTTGCCGACCGGGTCGGGCAGCTCGGCCGTACGGTCCTTGTGCGAGGCGGCCTTCACGATGGTGGGCGTGATCTTCCTGCCGTGGTTGTCGAGTGTCGCGTACACGCCGGCCATGTCCCAGGTGGAGGCGCTCATGGTGCCGAGGGAGATGGCGGGGCGCTCGGGGAAGCCCTTGCCGTCCGGCATCCCCAGGGCCAGCGCGGTCCGCTTGGCCTTGGCCGGGGTCACATCGACCACCATCTGCGCGAAGACGGCGTTGATGGACTTGTTCATGGCGGTCTGAACGGTCACCCGGCCGTAGTCCCTTTTGTCCTCATTCTCCGGGTTGAAGGCGGTGTCGCTGCCCTCGACGGGCCGGCCGCTGGTGCCGTCGTACCGCGTGTTGACGCCGATCTTCTCGCCGTCCTGGGTCTCGGCGCCGTTCTCCAGGGCGGAGGCGAGGACGACCGGCTTGAAGGTGGAGGCGGGCTGGTAGTCGTCGCGGGTGGCGTTGGAGATCCAGTGCTCGGTGGCGCCCCTGCCGCCGTACAGGGCGACGACCCGGCCGGTCTTCGGATCGACGGAGGTCGCGCCGGCCTGGACGGTCGCGTCGGTCGGGTTCTTCTTGCGGTCGAGCTTGCTCTCCAGCTCCTTGTCGACCGACTTCTCCAACTGGCGCTGGCGCTTCTTGTCGATATTGAGCGTGATCGTCCAGCCGCCCGCGTCGATGTCCGCCTTGTCGACGCCGTCGCGGGCCAGTTCGTCATTGGCGGCCTCGACCAGATAGCCGGTCTGGCCCTCCATGCCGGGCGCGGCCTTGGGGGCGTGCGGTACGGGGAACTTCAGGCCGGAGCGGACCGAGGCGTCGAGCCACTTCATCTCGACCATGTTGTCCAGCACATAGTTCCAGCGCGCGGTGACCAGCCGCTTGCCGGTGTCACTGGCCGCGGACCAGTCGTACTGGCTGGGCGCCTGGAGCAGCGCGGCGAGATAGGCGCCCTGGGAGACATCGAGCCGGGACGCGTCGATGCCGTAGTACGCCTGGGCCGCGGCCTGGATTCCGTACGCGCCGCGGCCGTAGTAGCTGGTGTTGATGTACCCGGCGAGGATCTCGCTCTTGTCCTTGTTCCGGTCCACCTTCAGGGAGATCACCAGCTCTTTGAGCTTGCGGGTGACCGTCTGGTCCTGGTTCAGGTAGTAGTTCTTGACGTACTGCTGGGTGATGGTCGAGCCGCCCTGCTTGCCCTTGCCGGAGAGGGTGTTGAACAGGCCGCGGGCCGTGCCTTTGATGTCGACGCCTGAGTCCTGGTAGAAGGTCTTGTTCTCGGCGGCGACGAAGGTGCGCTGGACGTCTTTGGGTATCTGTTCGAGGCCGACGATCTCGCGGTTGATCTCGCCGGTACGGGCGAGGATGGTGCCGTCGCTGTACTTGTAGACGTTGCTCTGCATCTCGGCCTGTGCGTTGGCGCTGGGGACGGGGACCAGCATGTAGATCACGAAGAACGCGCCCATGCCGAGGAGGCAGAGCCCGAAGAAGGCGCCGAGCAGCTTCTTGGGCGTGAAGAGGCGCCGTACGCCGCCGTGGCCGCCGTTATTCCCGGCCCGGCGCGCCCCGCGCTGCCGCGCCCGTCTGGCTTCAGCTCGGCCCATCGCCGTGTCGCTCCGCTCTCAGGTCCGGAATCAGCTCAGCAAACTAACACCGCTGGCTGTGACAAAGAGCTACCGATCCGGACTTTCCGGACGTGACAATCCGCACCTGCGTCACTGGAACTGACTCATGGGGGAGCAAAAGGGTTGCGAAGGCCCGAGCCGGGCGAGGTGGCGTTGTGTCCTCAATCGCCGGACGGGCCGGATTTTCGGCCTGCGGCGGGAGTACGGCGAGGGGCGCGCCCCAACCGGACGGGCACCCGGCACCGGGGTGGCCGGTCCGTCCTCAATCGCCGGACGGGCTTGGTTTTCCGCTGGACGCGCTTGTTTTCGGCCTGTGCCACCATGGGACGTCCGGCCCGAACCAGGAGAGCGATGGGACTCGACGAGCTGATGTCGGCCATTCCGGACTACGCCCGGGACCTGCGGCGGAACCTCGCTTCGGTCGTCGGCGACAGCAAGCTGTCGCAGCAGCAGCTCTGGGGCACCGTGCTGGTCTGTGCGATCGCCTCGCGCTCGCGGGCGGTGCTCGCCGCGCTGGGGCCGCTGGCCAGGGCGAACCTGAGCCCCGAGGCGTACACCGCCGCCAGGACGGCCGCGGCGGTCATGGCCATGAACAATGTCTTCTTCCGGACCCGGCATCTGTTGTCGGACCACGAGTACGGGAGACTCCGCGCGGGTCTGCGGATGAATGTCATCGGCGACCCGGGCGTCGAGAAGATCGACTTCGAGTTCTGGTCGCTGGCGGTCTCCGCAATCAATGCGTGCGGTGCGTGCCTGGACTCGCACGAGCAGGTGCTGCGCGGGGCGGGCGTGGACCGGGAGACGATCCAGGAGGCGTTCAGGATCGCCTCGGTGATCCAGGCGGTCGGTACGACGCTGGACGCGGAGGAGATCCTCGGGGAGTGATGCGAAGCCCGCGTCGGGCCCCGGCTCAGCGCTTGAGCGCGGTCATCAGGTCCCGCATGTCCTCGACCATCGCGGATTCGACACCGGAAAAGTCGAGCGGTGCCGACTCCTGGTACTCGCCGGTGGCGGGGTCCTCGGTGTAGTGCGCCATGCGGCCCACCGAGATGCTGATCACGGCCCGGCCGTCGAGGACCTTCAACTGCGGGGAGTCGCCCGAGGGGTCCGTGACCAGATAGGCGCGCTCGCCCAGATCCGGGATGCGCAGGACACGGCGCTCCAGCGAGCCCTCAGGGGCGAGATCGGTCACCGTGGCGTCGAACTCCGGGCCGGGGTCGGTCTGTTTGTGCAGGCTGTAGCGGATGTCGACGCCGGCGTACGCGCGGGGGCGGCTGTCGTTCTTGACCTCGTTCGGGCGGCCCGGCATCAGGGTGAGGGTGCAGTACGCGCGGTCGATCGCGAGTTGCTCGTCCGCGGCCGCCATCGGGGACTGCCGCTTGCCGAGGAGGCCGGTCAGGGCGGGGAGTTCGGCGTCTAGGCAGAGGTTCGAGCTGACCCGGTAGCCGCCCAGATCCGGTCCTGTCTCACCGTACGCGTACAGCCCGCCCGCCCATATCGCGGAGGCGACGACCGCCCCGCCGAGCGCCCACAGCCAGGGCCCGCGCCCGGCCGGCAGCCGGAGCGGCCTCGTACCGGCGATGGTCTCGGATCCGGCGGCGGGCCCGTCATGGGCGGCGGGCCCGTCATCGGCGGCGGACCCGTACGCCCCGGCGGCCTGCCCGGAGCCGGCAGGCGTCTGGAAACCGGCGACCGGCCCGGAGGCGGCCCGCCCGGGGTCCGAGGCTCTCTCCCCGTCGCCGCCGCCGTCCCGGGGAGCCGGGATGCCGGGCGCCCCCTTGGGCGGTCCCTCCCCCGTACCCTCACCCTCCAGTTCCGGCTCGGATATCACTCCCGGCCGTCCCCGCCCTCGGCGACCGCCGGCGCGGTGGCCGGAGCTGCGGAAGCCGCGGGAGCGGGCGCAGGGACCGGCACGGGCTCCGGCGCCGGGGGCGCCGTGGCACCCGCGCCCGGCGACGGCCGTACCTGCCTCAGCTCTTGTTCCCGGCTGTACGCGCGGAGGTAGCCGACGACCGTATTGGTGACCGCCGCCAGCGGCACCGCCACCACCGCTCCCGCGATCCCCGCCACCAGTCCACCAGCGGCCACCGCCAGCACCACGGCCAGCGGATGCACCTGTACGGCGCGCCCCAGGATGAACGGCTGGAGGACATGCCCCTCGATCTGCTGCACACCGAGCACGATGATCAGGACCATCAGCGCGGTGAACACATCCTGCGTGACCAGCGCCACCACCACCGCCAGCGCGCCGGAGATCACCGCCCCCACCAGCGGGATGAACGCGCCAAGGAAGATGATCACGGCGAGCGGCACGGCCAGCGGGACTTCGAGGAAGTAGAGCCCGAGCCCGATGAACAGCGCGTCGATCAGCGCCACCAGCACCGTCCCGCGCACATAGGCGGTCAGGGTGTGCCAGGCGCGCGGCCCGGCCCCCGCGACCCCCTCACGCGCCTGTGCCGGGACCAGCTTGAGCGACCACTGCCAGACCTTCTTGCCGTCGTACAGCAGGAAGAGCGTCGAGAACATCGCGAGGAAGATCCCGGTCAGCAGCTCGACTATCACCGTCACGCCCTGGATCCCGGCCGAGGTGATCTCCTCCGTGTTGGAGCCGACCGCGTCGCTCAGGCTCTTCGCGAGATCGTTGATCTGGTCCTCGGTCACATGGAACGGGCTGTTGAGCAGCCAGTGCTTCAGCTCGTTGATGCCGTCGGTGACGCGGTTGGAGAGATCGTCGATGTTCTCCACGACCTGCCACACCACGAACCAGCCGACGAGTCCCATGAGGACGAAGCCGGAGATCGCCGTGAGGGCCGTGGCCACCGCGCGTGGCACTCCCAGCCGCTTCAGCCAGGCGACGGTGGGTTCGAGCAGGGCCGTGATCAGCAGCGCGGCGACAAAGGCCATGACGACGAGCTGTACGGCGCTGATGACCCGCATCAGCACCCAGAGCATCCCGGCGAGGACGAGCAGCCGCCAGGCGGCCTCGCCCGCGACCCGCATCCCCCAGGGGATCGCGGAGACGGGGTCGGGTCTGCCGGAGACGGCCGGGGCGGACGAGGCGGGTGCGTACGAGGGAGGCGGTGGTACGGAAT
>NZ_LATD01000329.1 GCF_000981895.1 Streptomyces odonnellii
ATTCTTCTTCAAAGGAACCACAACCTGCCGGAACAGAAACCGTTCCCACCGGTCGGGGTATCAACATATCTGGCGTTGACTTTTGGCACGCTGTTGAGTTCTCAAGGAACGGACGCTTCCTTCGTACTCACCCTTCCGGGCTTTCCTCCGGGCTTTTCCCTTCGGCCTTGCGTCTCCGACTCTATCAGTCCTTTTCCCTCTCCCCGACCACCGATTCGCAGGCATGCGAATCCACATCCGGGTTGGGGTCAAGAATTGATAGATGCCGCCGACCCCCGACTCAAGTCGCGTTGGGGTCAAGCAGGGGTTCGACCCTACATGCCGTCGACCGGCGCAGGCAAATCGTTTCCGGCCTGCCGCACGGTCTGCCAACCGGCAGGTCTCCCGCGGAACCGGCACTTCCTATGACTTACCCTTCTGAACAGCACGTTGTCCCCTCACAGACGGTGACAGCGGACCCAACCCCCCGCCCCTGGGAGGCACCCCATGACCCTCGTGACCGCCCCACTGGCAGGCCGAGTCATCGGACTCGCCGCCGTACCGGACCCCGTCTTCGCCGCCGCGATGGTCGGTCCCGGTATCGCCATCGATCCCGTGCGGGAGCCGGGCGAGGCGGTGTCTCCCGTTGACGGGGTTGTCGTCTCCCTGCATCCGCACGCCTTTGTCGTTGTGGACGGCGAGGGCCGTGGCGTACTGACGCACCTGGGTATCGACACCGTGCAGCTCAATGGCGAGGGGTTCGAGCTGCTCGTCGAGAAGGGGGACACGGTCGCGCGTGGTCAGGGGGTCGTGCGCTGGAATCCGGTCGCCGTCGAGGCCGCGGCCAAGTCACCGATCTGCCCTGTTGTCGCGCTCGAAGCCACGGCCGAAGCCCTCTCCGACATCCGCGAGGACGGCGAGGTGAAGACCGGCGACACACTGTTCGGATGGCAGTGACACCGATGCCGTATGTCAGGGACGAGCGCGGGGCGCTTGTCGCACTTCCCTCGCGGCGGTCTGCTCGCCGCATAACCGGAGACGCGTGAGATGAAGACAACGCTGCGAGGCGTCGGGGTCAGTCACGGGGTGGCGATCGGCGAGGTCAGGCATATGGGTACGGCGATGCTAGAGCCCCCGGCCAAGCAGATTCCGGCGGAGGACGCGGAGCGGGAGCAGCGGCGGGCCCGGCAGGCCGTCGAGGCGGTGGCGGCCGATCTGATCGCTCGCGGCAATCTGGCCGGCGGCGAGGCCCAGGGCGTCCTTGAGGCACAGGCGATGATGGCTCAGGACCCCGAGCTGATGGCCGATGTGGACCGGCGGATCGCGGTGGGGAGTACGGCCGAGCGCGGTGTGTACGACGCGTTCGCCTCGTACCGCGCGCTGCTCGCCAACGCCGGTGAGTATCTGGCCGGTCGGGTCGCGGACCTGGATGATGTGCGGAATCGTATCGTCGCCCGGCTGCTGGGCGTTCCGATGCCGGGGGTGCCGGACAGCGACCAGCCGTATGTACTGATCGCCCGCGATCTGGCGCCCGCGGACACGGCGTTGCTCGATCCGGCTCTGGTGCTGGGGTTTGTGACCGAGGAGGGCGGGCCGACGAGTCACAGCGCGATTCTGGCGCGGGCGCTCGGGGTGCCCGCGGTGGTGGCGCTGCCGGGTGCGCAGGAGCTGGCCGAGGGCACGGTGATCGCGGTCGACGGCAGTACCGGTGACATCTTCGTCGAGCCGGGCGCGGAGAAGCGGGCGGAGCTGGAACGGGCCGCTGCCGCGCGGAAGGCCGCGCTGTCCGCTTCCACCGGTCCGGGTGCGACATCGGACGGGCACCAGGTGCCGTTGCTGGCGAACATCGGCGGTCCCGCGGATGTGCCGACCGCTGTCGAGGCAGGTGCCGAGGGTGTCGGGCTGTTCCGTACGGAGTTTCTGTTCCTGGACGACAGCGGGCGGGCGCCGTCGGAGGAGAAGCAGGTCGAGGCGTACCGGACGGTGCTGGCGGCCTTCCCGGAGGGCCGGGTGGTCGTACGAGTCCTGGACGCGGGCGCGGACAAGCCGCTCGCCTTCCTCACTCCCGCCGACGAGCCGAATCCTGCCCTGGGGGTGCGTGGTCTGCGGAGTCTGCTGGAGCATCCCGATGTGCTGCGGACGCAGTTGACCGCGCTGGCGAAGGCCGCCGAGGGGCTTCCGGTGCATCTGGAGGTCATGGCGCCGATGGTGGCGGACCGTACGGACGCGAAGGCGTTCGCGGACGCCTGCCGTGAGGCGGGGCTGAGCGCGAAGTTCGGTGCCATGGTGGAGATTCCCTCGGCTGCGCTGCGGGCTCGTTCGATTCTTCAGGAGGTCGAGTTCCTTTCGCTGGGGACCAATGACCTGGCGCAGTACGCCTTCGCCGCGGACCGGCAGGTGGGTGCGGTGTCGCGGTTGCAGGATCCGTGGCAGCCCGCACTGCTCGATCTGGTGGCGATGTCGGCCGAGAGTGCCAGGGCCGAGGGCAAGAGCTGTGGGGTGTGTGGTGAGGCGGCCTCCGATCCGCTGCTCGCCTGTGTGCTGACGGGGCTGGGTGTGACCTCCTTGTCGATGGGCGCGGCGTCCATTCCGTATGTACGGTCGGCGCTGGCGCAGCACACACTCGCGCAGTGCGAGCGTGCCGCTGCCGCGGCGCGGGCCGCGGACACCGCCGATGAGGCCAGGAAGGCCGCGCAGGCGGTGTTGTCCGGCGAGTGATCCGTGCTCGCCGATGATCCCGAATTACCGGCTGCCGGCCGGGAATCGATACGGGAATCGAGAGCTGGGGCTTCTCGCCGGGGCGTGGCGAGAAGCCCCTTCCCGCGTTCGGTGGCGGGTGGTTCAGCGGCGGCTTCAGTGATGGGTGGTTCAGTGATGGGTGCCGGTGTCGTCGAGGTGAAGGCCGAATCCCGCGCGGTATTCGACGTCCGGCTCCGGCGGGAGTGGCTCTCCGGTGTCGGCGTCGGTGCAGTACGCGTTGAAGACCTCGGCCTCCGTGAGCGGTACGAGAGTGTCGCGGTGGAGGCGCCAGCCGTGCAGACGGTCGGGGGCGTCGGGCCGGGTCGTACGGAGGACCACTCCCCCGGGGCTCTCCAGGGCGATGCCCAGGGCCAGCAGGCTGACGAATTCGGCGCCTTCGGAGGAGTCGAGCAGCGCGGGTGCGCCTTCGGGACGGTCGGCTTGGAGGACGGCGAGGAGCTGTTCGCCGGCGGCGGGGACACTGCAGACCAGGTGGTGCGTGCCGGGTCCGGCTCCTTCGAGAAGCCGTACGAGGGTGTGGGAGGCCCGGTCGAAGGCGGCGCGTCCGATGTCCTGGCCGCAGTCCGCGCACTCTCCGAGATCGGCCAGGACGGTGGTGGCGTACTCCCAGGTCGCTTTTCGGGCGGCGGTGCCGATGAGCAGGGGAACTAGCCGGTCGAGAGGCTGGCCCGTATACGTGACGGCGGCGCCGGTGGCGGGGATTCCGGCGGTGAAGCGGCTGCGGCTGACCGGCGAGTCCGGGTCGATCCCGGTCTCGGCGCAGTACTCCGCGTACTCCTCGGGGTCGAAGAGTCCGACGGTGGTGTGCACGCCCTGGGAGGCCAGGGAGGTGAGCAGGCCGTCGATCTGGCGCAGATAGCCGGAGTGGTCGTCGAAGGGGAAGCTGCCGTACCGCCGCATCGCGGTGAAGTCCTGTTCGTCGGCGAGCAGGCCGACAGTGCTGGGGACTTCGCGGCGCAGTCTGCGCCGCATCGTCCTGGCCGTCGGCTGGGGCGCGGGGTGGCCGGGCCCGGAATTCCTCGGGCCGCCGGACCGCCGCCGCTGTCCGGTCTGCCGGTGCTGCTCGGTGTGCGTCATGTCTCCCCCTGGGTACTGTCCTGGATACTGTCGGTCACTACTCACTGACCGTAACCGAGGGGTCTGACAATGGGCTTCTGACGGCGGCGGTCACACGAGCAGCAGCCGAGGGCGGCGGGCGACACCGGCGGTGCGCGCGGTCACTGGCGGGGACGGGGACGGTCACTGGCGGGTGCGGGCGAGCTCCTCGTAGAACCGCAGCAGGTCGAGATTGTCGACGGAGCCCGGGTTGACGGCCTTGGCGAGGGCCGTGCCCTGGAGGAGGCGCTTGACGGGGACTTCGATGCGCTTGCCGGTCAGGGTGTGCGGGATACCGGGCACTTCGATGATCTCGTCCGGGACATGGCGCGGGGAGAGCTGCTCCCTGATCGTCTCCTTGACGCGTGCGCGAAGGGCGTCGTCGAGAGCCGCGCCCGGGGCGAGGTGGACGAAGAGCGGCATCCAGTAGCCGCCGTCCGGCTCCTCCAGGCCGATGACCAGGGACTCGCGGATCTCGGGGAGGCGTTCGACGGCTTCGTAGATGTCGGCGGAGCCCATCCGGACGCCCTGCCGGTTCAGGGTGGAGTCGGAGCGGCCGTGGATGATCACCGAGCCGCGGTCGGTGACGGTGATCCAGTCGCCGTGGCGCCAGACACCGGGGTACATCTCGAAGTAGCTGTCCCGGTAGCGGCTGCCGTCGGGATCGTTCCAGAAGCGGACGGGCATGGACGGCAGGGGTTCGGCGACGACCAGTTCGCCGACCTCGCCGATGACGGGCTTGCCCTGCGGGTCCCAGGCCTGGAGGTTGGTGCCGAGGCCGGCCGCCTGGAGTTCGCCGATGTGGACGGGGAGGGTGGGCACGGCCCCGGCGAAGCAACTGCACACGTCGGTGCCGCCGCTGACGGACGCGATCCACAGGTCCTCGGCCACCGCGTCATGGAGCCAGCGGAAGCCGTCGGGGGGCAGCGGTGAGCCGGTGGTGGCGACGCAGGTCACCCGGGACAGGTCGTGGTCGCGGCCGGGGTGTACGTCCGCCTTGCGGCAGGCCATCACATAGGCGGCTGAGGTGCCGAAGACGGTGGTGCCGGTCCGCTCGGCCACGCCCCACTGGGCGTCGACGGACGGGTACCCGGGGCTCCCGTCGTACAGCACGATCGTGGTGCCGGTGAGCAGGCCGGAGACAAGGAAGTTCCACATCATCCAGCCGGTGGAGGTGTACCAGAAGAAACGGTCCTCGGGGCCGAGGTCGAAGTGGAGGCCGAGCTGTTTGAAGTGTTCCAGGAGGATGCCGCCCTGAGACTGGACGATGGCCTTGGGCAGGCCGGTGGTGCCCGAGGAGTAGAGAACCCACAGCGGGTGGTCGAAGGGGACCTGTTCGAAAATGCCCTCGGACGTGCTCATCGCTCCGGCGGTGAGGGCCGGCCATTCGAGAGCGCCCTCGGGGGCCGGGGTGCCCAGGAGCGGTACGTGGACCACGGCGCGCAGGGTGGGCAGTTCGCGGCGGAGTTCGGCGACGGTGCCCGTACGGTCGTGCTCCTTGCCGCCGTAGCGGTAGCCGTCGACGGTGAACAGCACCACGGGCTCGACCTGCTGGAAGCGGTCGAGGACGCTGCGGGCGCCGAAGTCGGGGGCGCAGGAGGTCCAGACGCCGCCGACGGCAGCGGTGGCGAGCAGGGCGATCGCGGCTTCGGGGATGTTGGGGAGATAGCCGCTGACGCGGTCGCCCGGCCGCACACCGAGGGCGCGCAGTTCGGTGGCGAGGGAGAGCACCTGGCGGCGCAGCTCGGACCAGCTCACCGCGCGCAGCTCATGTGTCTCGTCCATATGGAGAATCGCCGGGTCATGTGCGCGGGCCGGGTCCTCCGCGGTGCGCAGCGCGTGTTCCGCGAAGTTGAGGGTGGCGCCGGGGAACCACTGGGCACCGGGCATGGTGCGGTCACCCATGACCTGCCGGTACGGAGTGGAGAAGCGCACCCCGAACCATTCGGCGACGGCCTTCCAGAAGGTGTCGAGCTCGTCGACGGACCAGCGGTGCAGCGCCGCGTAACCGCCCTCGGCCGGTGCACCGAACCGCTCCGCCGCCCAGGCCTGGAAGCGGGTGACGCGCGCCGCGGCGATACGGTCGGGATCCGGCTGCCAGAGGGGTTCGGGGCTTGCTGCTGCGGTCATGGGGCGGCTCCCGGCGGGCTCGGCGCCGATGTGTCCGGCGCTGGTGTACACGCTTCTGCTCGACGCTGGTGTGCGTCGGTCGCGCACGTGCGAGGGTGTGCGCGTGACGCGGCTGACAGGGACGATGCCATGGGATCGACCCTCGCACCAGGTGTCATCACCCATGGCCGGCCGTCCGGATATGTGCTCCCGCCACGGGTGAACGGGAGTTGAACGATGCACCTCGCCCCTGGGCCTGATGGCAGGCTGAGCAGCATGGACGGTCGTGAACTGGTGCGTTCGATGAGAGTTGTCGGTTCGGTGCGGGGGCTGCGCGCCATACGGTCGGCGTGGCGCCAACGGCGTACGGACGCCAGAGAGCTGGCACCGCGCGGCGTGGAGCGGGCCAGGGTGCCGGGGCCGGTCAGCGGCGCGGACCCGTTGCCGGGCGGTGGCACCGTACGGTTCGCGCGCGCGGAGCTGCATGTGTGCGTCACGGTGGGCGGCGCGGTGTTCTGGGGGTGGGACGGCGCGGAGCCGCTGCCGTCGTACGCCTTGGCCGGCGCCCCGCCGGAGCCGGACACCCGGGCCGCTCTGGAGCCGGACACGGACGGCGGCTGGCGGGTGGTGTCGGAGCGCGTGACGGTGGCGGTCTCGCGCCACGGCGGGGTGGAGGTCCGTACGCCGGGCGGCGTGGTGCTGCGCCGCGAGCTGCCGCCGCGCTGGTGGGAGCCGGTGGCAGGCGGTCCGGCGCGCTGGGTGCAGCGGACCGAGGTGGCGGCGGACGCGCGGTTCTTCGGGCTCGGCGGCCGGGCTTCCGGGCCACGGCTGCGGGACGGTACGTACCGGCTGTGGAACACCGATCCCGGTGGCCGCTTCGGGCCCGAGGACGATCCGCTCTATGTGACGATGCCGGTCCAGCTCGTGGTGGCCGACGGCGGGACGCATCTCGCGTTCCACGACAACTCCTGGGACGGCCGGGTCACTCTCCGGGAGGGCGAGGAGGGCGAGGGTTCGGGGCACGACCGGCCCGGTACGAGCGAGCTGCGGATGGACGGCGGGCCGCTGCGCTGCTGGGTGGTGACCGGTACGCCCGCGCGTGTCCTGCACGCCTGGACGGCGCTGACCGGAGCGGCCACGCCGCCGCCGTCCTGGGCGCTCGGTCCGCAGCACGCGCGGTGGGGTTTCGGCAGCGAGCGGGAGGTGCGGCGGATCGTCGCCGGTTACCGGGAGCGCGGGCTGCCGCTGTCCGCGGTCCATCTCGACATCGATCACTACGACGCGCATCAGGTCTTCACCGTCGACCGCGAGCGCTTCCCCGATCTGCCGGGGCTGGCGGAGGAGCTGCGCGCGGACGGGGTGCGGCTGGTCTCGATCGTCGATCCCGCGGTGAAGGCCGAGAGCGGCAACGCGGTGTACGACAGCGGTTCGGCGGCCGGGGCGTTCGTCCAGGACGCGCGCGGGCGGGACATACAGGGCGTGGTCTGGCCGGGCGAGTGCGTCTATCCGGACTTCACGGATCCCGCGGTGCGCGAGTGGTGGGGCGGGCTCTACGAGGAGCGGCTGGCGCAGGGCTTCGCCGGGGTGTGGCACGACATGAACGAGCCGGTGTCGTTCGCCCCGTTCGGTGACACGACGCTGCCGCGTTCGGCCAGGCACCGGCTGGAGGGCAGGGGCGGGGACCACCGTGAGGCCCACAACGTGTACGGGCTGACGATGGCGCGGGCCGGATTCGAGGGGCTGCGGCGGCTGCGTCCCGACGAGCGCCCCTTCCTCTTCTCGCGCTCCGGCTGGGCGGGCATGCAGCGGTACGGGGGCACCTGGTCGGGCGATGTGGCGACGGGGTGGCCGGGGCTGCGCGCGTCGCTCTCTCTGGTGCTGGGGCTCGGGCTGTGCGGGGTGCCGTACTCGGGGCCCGATGTGGGCGGTTTCGACGGGAGCCCGTCGCCGGAGCTGTATCTGCGCTGGTTCCAGCTCGGGGCGTATCTGCCGCTGTTCCGTACGCACGCGGCGATCGACGCGGGGCGCAGGGAGCCGTGGGAGTTCGGCATCGAGGCGCTGGAGTACGCGCGAGCGGCGCTCGTCGAACGGGAGCGGCTGAGGCCGTACTTCGTGACGCTGGCCCAGCTCGCCCGGCTGACCGGGGCGCCGTACGCCCGGCCGCTGTGGTGGGGGGCGCCGGAGGACCGCGCGCTGCGCGACTGCGAGGACGCGTTTCTGCTCGGGGACTCGCTGCTGGTGGCGCCGGTGCTGGAGCAGGGCGCGCACCGGCGGACGGTGCGGCTGCCGCGCGGGCGCTGGTACGACATGGCCACGGAGCAGGTGTACGACGGTCCCGGTCAGGTGACGCTGGAGGCACCCCGGTCCCGTATCCCGGTACTGGCCCGGGCGGGTGCGGTGATCCCGGTACGGGGAGCGGACGGCGGGCCGGAACTGGAGGCTTGGGCTCCCGCGGTGGGGCGCGCGGGCGGCGGTCTGGTGGTGCGGGACCCGGGGGACGGCTGGGCGAAGGCGGAGGTGGAGCGGTACACCTCGCGCATGGTGGACGGCGAGGTGCGGGTGAAGCGGGTGACGGAGGAGGGCACGGCGGAACCGGAGTGGCCGGTACGGGTCCGGGGGCGGTAGCGCTGCGACGGTGACGGGCCGGGGGTGGTG
>NZ_LATD01000033.1 GCF_000981895.1 Streptomyces odonnellii
CCACCACCAACCGCACGATCAAACCAACCTAACGAAGCACTACTAGATGAGCAGGGCGCACTGTGGTGATCGGCTAGGGTGCTGCGATGGCAACGCCCCCTGCTTCGGAGCCCTACGCCCGGCACGTGTTAGCCCGGATGGCGGACTACTTCACTGACGAAGGCACACCGTGGGCGCGTCGGCTGTGGGACATAGGGTCCGTGCTGGCCCTGGAAGAGTTGTGGGAGGCGGGTTACTGGCAGGCCCACGGGGTGCTCTCACAGACCGCCTGTGACTGGCAGCGTAATGAGCTCAACGCCTTGATCGGTCCCGATCGAGGCCTTGGTGACAGGGAGCTGCGCAAGGAGCTCACCGAGCTGCTGAAAAAGTCGCTGCCGGATCCGAGCCCCGCCCGCCGCCGACTCAAGGAGATCATCGGCCACGTGCGGGCCGGCTACCTGGAACGCTGGGCAGCCGCCGTGAATGTTCCGGTCGAGGAGCGCGTCAAGCCGGAGCGCTACTCCCGCACCGTCGCCTCTCATCTCCTGGACCTGGGATACAGCGCCAGCCATCTGAAGGCATGGGCGAACGATCTTTACCAGGCGCGCGCAACCACGGCGGACATCGCAGACAGCGCCGCAGAACTCGCCAGGACCCCGGCCAGCATGTTCGAGGTGCTGGTGGTGCTGGAGAAGGTGCCCAGGCGGGAGCTGGCAGAGCCGCTGGAGAACTGGCTGGGCAAGGGCAGGGTCGTGAGCTGGCTGCGCGAGCAGGGCCACGACACATCGGGTGTCCGCCCCGGAGGCGGGTTTGTCTACCAGGTCCGGGCCCGCGACCCCTTCAGCGCCGCCGAGCAGGCGCGGCAGCTGGTGGAGCGCATGACCGCACGCGCCCAGTTCCTGCGCAGGGACCGGGGAGGTGTAGAGCCTCTTCCGTATATCTGGGTCGCGGGTCACGCGAAGCCTGTCCCGCTCGAACCCCCGGCCCGTGGCGCGGATGTCCTGACGCTGGTCAACGAGGGGCACCTCTACCGCATCACGAGTCAACGCAGCCGGACCGACGATGCGCTGGAGCTCGCGGCGGCGGTCAACCGTGGTCCGATGGCTCCGGCTGTCGCCGGGGCCTGGGCCGCTGTGGAATCGCTGCTTTCGCATCCGGATGATCCCAAGGAGAACGAGCGCTCGGGCAAAGCGGTGGCAGCCGACCGGATGGCGGCCATCATCGCCTGCTCTTGGCCCCGCGCCGAGCTCACTGCCCTCGCACACCGACACAGGCCGCGGGAAGCTGATGACCTCACCCGCGCAATCGCGGCTTGCACGGCGAATCAGGAACGCGCCAGGCTGGTCGTCGAGGCATTGCGCACCACAGGAGCCGGGGCACTGGACTTCACCCGGACGCCCACCAAATACTCCGACAACCCCGCTGCCCAGCGCATGGCCGACCTGGTCCAAGACCCCCGACCAGTTCTGAACGACGTCGCGGGAGCCTTTCGGATCGCGCTGCGGCGCTTGTACCGCACCCGGAACATCATCCTGCACGGCGGCGCCACCCAGGGCGTGGCACTGGAAGCGTCGCTTCGCACCGCCGCGCCGCTGGTAGGCGCAGGCCTGGACCGCATCGTGCACGCCGCGTACGCCGAGGACCTCGCTCCTCTAGACCTCGCTGCCCGAGCCGAGGTAGCCCTCCAGCTTGTCAACGGCGAAACCGGACTCTCCGTGGTCGACCTACTGGAGCCCGTCTAAACACACCTGAATCGTCGGCAGTCACGCTTATGGGGGACATGAGTAGGCCGGACGGTAAGAGAAGTGGCCGCCGCTGCGGAGGCCCAAGGCGTCCGTCAGCTGCTAAGCCGGTCAGCGGACTCCCTGTCCAGCCGATCCCGGGACAGGTGCGATGGCCGCTCTCGGGAGAGCGGCCATCGCGGACCGCTATCGCCTCTGCTCGAAAAGGACGAGGAAGGGGGAGACATACCCCGAGGCTTCCAGCGGGGTGGTGTGCCCGAAGATGATCAGCACGACTCCGGCCAGCAGCGCGCTGCTGTACATGTAGATGATCGCCGGATCGGTTCCGTGATTGCCTTCGGCGGTGGTGCCGCTATCGGACATACTGGAGAAGCTCCTGTTCAATGCTGGACATGGGTGCGGTTACTCACAGCGACTAGGAACCCTGTGAGACCGGGAAGGCGGTCGGGGTGGCATCGCATGCCCGTGCGATTCATCCCGACCGTCAGTCATGGGTCGATACGAAACCTCCGTCTTCGCGTGGCCATACGACCTCGATGCACAGGGATGCACAGAGATCGAGCAGGTCCTCTCGCGGCTGCGAGGGCAGGAGTACCGCGAGGGTCGGCGTGGGGTTGAAGAATCGCCGGAAGTCCAGCAGCTTCCCGATCGCCTCACGCACAGCCGTCCGGGTTGCGCTCCCCTTCGCCTCGATCAGCCGGTTCTCCGTGGAGTCGAGGAGATCCACCCGGTAGGGCGTGGTCTCGCCAGCCAGTGTCAGCTGAGCTTGGGTGAGGCTGCGCCCCGATGCCCGCAGATGCGCGGCGTAGCTATCTACCAGCTGCGCTTCGGTGTGCGCACGCGACGGGCGAATCTCCGAGGTGTGCCTGGCCTGGTAAGTCGGTTGCAGTTCGACGATGCGCACCGTCGGCGCTGGCGTCCTGGGGAGCTGCGGGCCCCCATCGGCGATTGCGCCGACGGGCCGAAGCCGAAAGATGATCACGTTGCGGTTGGCCCCCTCCTCGTCCGGGGCGTCCGCAGAGTAGTACGGAGTCTCGTCGTCCAGGCGGAAGCGACCCAAGTGGCGATACAGAGGAGCCCCATCGGTCTGCCGATTCGGGAGCCGGTGGAACACGTGCAGCGTGCGGTTGTCTTCTTGGTGGCGCAGAAGGGAGCGGTTCCCTTGCGTCATCGTCTGGTTGCCGCGGGCGCCTTGCCCCATGAAGTGGAAGGTCCCGTCGTCGCCCCACCCCGTGTAGTCCGAGGCGGGCGAACTGTCCATGGTGAAAAGCATGACCATCCGCGACGCTGAGGAGGGAGCGATGCCTCCCTGCGGGGTCCCGCCGAAACGGCGGTGCAGTTCGCGCCGTGTCAGTTCCTCGCCCACTATCAGCTCTGCATCGGTCATGCCCTCACCTCCCAGTGCAGAGGGTACCTAAACCAGGTTGGTATTCGACCCTGCTTTCCTCGGAAGGGAGCTCACATGAGGCCCATTCCATGCCGATAATTTATGGATGAATCTGAATAAAAGGTGCACTTGTGCATCCGGTCTAGTTATTGATTTGTTATTAAGCGTGACGGTCGGCTGGCCCGCGTCGCCGCGTGGTCCGGTGTGGGCGTGTCGTTGCGCTCGCGCGGACGGGTTCCGTTGGGGGAAGTGGCTGATTAATGGGCGTCGATTGCCGATCGAACAACGTGATCGGGACATTCCCGAGAAGTGATGTAGGCCTCAACTCATCTGGTCTGTCCTGTATTCAGTGCACCGATAGCCTCAATGGGGCACAAGCCGCTGTTGGTCAGCACCCTGCCGTATCGAGCGGGGGAGGCCTAGCGACAGGGTTGCTGGCGAAGGCCACGGCCGGGGGGAGAGACCTGTGGGAGTCGCCGCGCGTA
Source organism: Streptomyces odonnellii (assembly GCF_000981895.1). GTDB lineage: Bacteria > Actinomycetota > Actinomycetes > Streptomycetales > Streptomycetaceae > Streptomyces > Streptomyces odonnellii. The sequence continues at coordinate 3,594 of NZ_LATD01000033.1, forward strand.
CCGGGGGCGGACTGCTCTTCGGAGAATCGTTCGGGCGGGTGCCGGTCGTACTTGAGGGAGTGCCGGAGGGACTGCATGCCGTCACAGTCCCTACACGGCGAGACGGACAGGACAGGCTGCCTCGCGACCGACGGCGGAAACTGAACGTCACGCGGGTGGACTTGGTTCCAGCTGGCGAAGTGCCCCTGTTCGGAGCGCCCGAAGGGCTGTCGCCGTCGCACCTGGTGTGGGTCCTGGACTCCGGTCGACGCGAATGGTCCTCCGTCGTCAAGCGGTTCGGCGCGCAGGCCTTCGAGGTGACGGCCGATCTGGTCCGCTGCGGGGCGGTGATGTTGCGTTGCGAGGTCGACGAATTGCTCCAACTGGGGCGCCCCGTGCGCTGGACGTTGACTCAGGCATGGCAGGAGCAGTCGGAAGATCGCCTGGCGGAACTGCGTGGGGCCCGTGATCCGCGCCGTGCGCGTCGCGAGCTTCTGCAGGTGATGGAACCGGTTGAACAGCTCGCACAGGAGCGGCAGATTCTTGCCGCAGTCCCCGAAGTAGCGGGGCTGGTCGTTCCCGCTGGAAGCCGCGTCCGGACGGCGGCGTGGTCGGTCTACGAGGCCGCGGTCCGGGCCGCAGCGCAGTGGTGGGAGCTGCGTGGTCAAGGTGAGAAAGAAGTGACCTTGAAGCAGCTGGCCGCGCACGCGCTGGGCGGCTCCAAGACGTGGACGGCGCAGCAACAGGTCGGGTTTGCCAACCTCATCGGCATGGACTTCGAGGACGCAGTCCGTGAAGAAGACACCGACCTTCGGGTGAAGGGGCCTCTGTCGTGGCACATCGGCGAGGTCGCCGCAGACGCCGCGGTCGCCCGGCCCTGGGTCGGACTGCCCTCGCAGGGCATCCGAGTGATCGGCCAGGCCCAGTGCAGTGCCCGCGGTGTACTGGTGATCGAGAACTCCGACACCTTCGGAGCCGTGTGCCGCAGACTGCCGGAGCTGACTGAACACTGGCTCTGTGTCTGGGGCGCCGGCTACGCACGCGATCAGCTCGTCACGTTCCTCCAGTGGCTGCAGCCCAGGCCGATCGTCGCCTGGTGTGATCTGGACGCTGACGGCATCGGCATCATCGATGACCTGTCCCGTCGGCTCGGCACACTGGTGCACGCCGTCGGAATGGACGTGGACCTGTGGCGCGAAGGCCCTTACCGGCGGCGTAAGAATCCTGAGCAAGACAAGGCCCTTGACGCCGAACACGCCGCAGAGCTGGCACAGCGCGTGACGGGCCCTCTGCGCGAGCTGGCCCTCGCCGTCGCCGAGAGCGGGGAGTCGCGAGAGCAAGAGACGCTCTACCTCTCCGTTCTCCCCCGTCTGCCCGAGCTGCTGGAGCCCTTCCTCCACCTGCCCGTACCTGGGCCCGCCCAGCCGAGCCAGGAGAAGACACGGTGACCAGCGGCCAGCTGCCCTTGGACGAACAGGACCAGGTGCTCCTCGCCCCCGGTCAACGGCTGATGAACTGGCGTGCATTCTTCGCACCGTTGGCAGCCCACCGCGAGGCACTGGTGACGGACCCGGAACTGGTCCGTCTGGCCGCGGACGTCGTCGCAGTGTTCGCCGAACACGCCGCCTCCAGCGGACTGACACGAAACCAGATGCGGGAGCATCTGGGACCTGGCGGAAGGGGGTGGCCCTCAGCCGTCCTGGATTCACGGCTGTCGCTGATGATCGACATGAGTTTCCTGGAGCCCTACGTACTCAAGAAGCACCAGGACCGCTACGTCATGCGCCCCGCCGGCCTTGCCGGCGCCATCGCCGCCGAACGCCTCGCCCTGCACGGGGGAGTCGACGAACTCATCGGGCTGCTGGACCGTACACGCGAGTTGCTGGAACGAGACGACCCAGATCCCGCCCCCGTGCTGCAAGCACTGCGCACATGCCGGCACGGACTGACGGTCTTCGCACTGGACCTGCAGCGGCAGGTCATCATGGCCACGCCCGCAGAACTCATCAACGCCCAGCGCCAGCACGACCACACCGACTTCTCCCGTCAGGTGACAGACCTGAACGAGCTGGTCACCCGGGCCTTCTCCGGCGACCTCGTCCTGGAGGACGCGGCTACCGCGCTGATCGAGGCCGCACAGTTCTACCGCGAACAACTCCTCGCGGCCATCGACAAAATCCTGGAGCACGGCGGCGGAAGCCTCAACCTGGACGTCCTCACCCCCGCCGAGTACCTCCACCTCGCTAAGACCGCCGGCGTCGACCGCCTCGGACACTTCGGCGAGTTCCTCGTCGCCGACACACCCCCGGTGTGGATCGACGGCCAGCACGTGATCGACACCGCAGCCTCGTACACCCCGCAGCGGCCGCCACGACCGCGTCCTGCCCCGCCCCAGCCGACACCCGATGACGACGCCGATCCCTTCGCCGCCCTGGACGACGCCACCCAGCACGAGATCCTCCGCCAGGAGATCCTCCTGGAGGATCTCCTCGGCGGGCAGCAGCACACAGACCTTGCCGACGTACTCGAAGCACGAGGCTGGCCCGGAGCCGGGCGACTGCTGGTCGAACTCCTGGCAGCCGATGCTGATCCCCTCGTCGACTGCCACATCGAGATCGCCGTGCCAGTACGCGTCGATCCCGCTGCCAAGGTCACCTACCTCCACGACATCACCCTCCACGCCGGAGCCGACGCGGGAGGCCACGACCATGACAGGTGACAGCGCCCCACCGTCCCCGTCCGCACTCCTGCTGGCCGCCATCCGCGCCGCGGGATCAGTCGCCGCCCCCCGCAGTGCAGCCCTGCTCAAGGAAACCGCCGATGCCGCCCAAAGAGCGGGCCGGACCGTGCTGCAGCTCCGGGCCGCAGGGGAAAGCATGATGACGCTGCGGCTGGGGTGGCCCGCCGGCAGCGCCCCCGACATCGAGGTGCTGGGGGACCAAGCTCCCGCCGCTCTGGCCCGCATTCCCACTCTGGTCTGGGCTTTGTGCCTGAAGGCCGCATGGCCCGATCCCACGCTGCCGCACTACCCCGGCCAGCCCTTTTCCGCCCAGCTGATCGAGACCGCCTGCGCGCACCTGGGCGCGGATTCCAAGAGCGTCTCCACCGCTCTGGAGCGCCTACTGCCCGGGCGCGGTCTCATCGTGGCGGTCGGCCCGATGCTGCATCTGGGGCCCGCCGTGGCCACGCTGCCCGGTCCCACCATCGCCGCGCTCCGCAGAGGCCACCACCGGCTGCCGGACCCCTATCAACAGCACACCGCACACTCCTCACCCCATCCCCCACAGGCGCACGCTGACGATCCGAACACCGCCACCTCGCCGCACGAACTCACCCCGCCCGACGAAGCTCAACACAGCAGCGAGCACATCAGCCGCAGCATCGTCACTGCCCTGGAAACCGCACGAGGTCCACTGCCCCCACGCGACCTGCCGGCCCTCAACGACCCCGACATCCGTGCCCACGTCCAGGCGGCCTTGGCCGACATCGGCCGCACACTCATCCGCACACCCCAGGGCACCTGGACCACCGGATACCCAGACCCTGTCGCCGAAGCACTCGCCGCGGCCGGGATCGGCACCCTGAGCCCGGCCGAGCGAACCGTCCTCGCCCTGGTCCTCCTGCACACCGTCGCTCTGCCACGAGCCCAGGGACGCCACACGCACCCGCAATGGAACGCCACCCAGCATTCCGTCACCCTGCGCGAACTCGCCCGCAACCGCACGCTGACCAAAACCACGATCCGCGAGGCCCTGCGCACCCTGACCGCGGCAGGGATGCTCGACACCACAGGCCAAGGAAACTACGTCCCCGGCCCGTGCCTGCAACGCCTGAGCGAACCCAGCATCGCCTCCCTGTGGGAGGACCTCATCCTCGCCGGCCGGCCCGACGGCCACCTCGCCCGAGCCATCGCACGGCGGCGCCAAGCCGCCCGCCCCACCGCCCCGTTCCAGGAGCACCCGTGACCATCCCGACCGGCCCCGACAGCCAGCTGTCCACCGGCATCATCGGCAGCCGGCAACTGGTCGCCGTCCAGACCTTCGCCATCGCCCGGCTCACCAGCGACCCGGTGGCACTGATTCCCGGCACCTTCATCGCCGTGACAGGCCGAGGCCCCAAGGACTCCAACGAGTCAGGCAAGACCAGCTTCCTCGCCGCCGTGGCGCTGCTCCTGGGCGACCCCGAATGGCAGATCACCAGCAACGGCACAGCCAATACCGTCAACCTGCTCTTCGAACCCGTCATCGCCGGGGCTTCCACCCAGCTGGTCGACGCAGCCGACCGGGGCTACATCGCCGGCGTCTTCGCAGAATCCGACGGCAGCCGCCCGCATACCGTCTGGCTGCAGATCAGCAACGACTCACCCCATGTCCAAGTACGCCACCATACCGGCGTCCACCTGCTCACCGACGGAACCGACGACGAGCGTCACCGCGCAGCACCGGCCTTCTACCAGCAACTCGGTGTCGAGGCATTGGGCTCCAGCGAATACGCCACACAGCTTTACGGCCGATCCCCGAAGGTGCTGGCCTACGTGGCGTCCCGCGGGCAGGTACGCTCACGGCCCTCCCTGCTCAAGCTCGAAGCCGGCACCTACTCACCCGACCACATCGGGGATGCCCTGATCACCCTGTCCGGCCGCTCCAGCCTGCTCGAACACGACAAAGGGCAGCGCAAGGCACTGGACGACAAGCGAGACAAGTACGCCAAGGCCCTTCAACGGCACGAACAGGCACTCGCCCGGGAGGACACCATGCTCCGCGAGGCAGAGGCCCGAGACGAACTCCGCCGTAAGGTCGGCAGCGCCGAAGCAGACCGCCGCGCCGCCCTGGCCCGCATCCTGCTGGACGAAACCGCACAGCTGCGCAGTGCCGAGATCCTCCTGCCCCAGACCGCGGCAACCCTCAAGACGACGACCGATCTTCTGAGAGACCTGGAGTCTCAGAAGACCGACGCCTCCAACCTCACCGGACTCGAGCAGGCCTGCGAAACAGCCGAGCAGACCAAGAACCAATGCCTCACCGACTTGACCAACGCACAGACCGAAGAACGCCGCCTGGTAGAAGAACTCGCCAAGGCGCAAAAGGTACTGGACGAGGCCCGGACCCTCAGCGCCGCCCATGCCGGCGAATCCGCGGCCGCGCTCCAGGAACAGCTGACCCTGCTCGCCCAGCAGACGGCAGAAGCGGAGATCAACCGCGGCATCGCCCAACGTGACACCCTCAACTACGCAGACCAACTCAGCAAAGCCGAGCAGGGACAAGCAGGACTCGTCGGAGCGGTCCTGCACGTGCTGGCCGCCGAGGAGGACATCACCGGCGTCGGCCTGCTCGACCAGATCGACCTCGATGACCAGATGCGGGACAGGTGGGAAGCCGCCCTTCACCCGTGGCGCGACGCCGTCTGCGTAGCACACGCCGACCTGCCCGCCGCCCTCACAGCATTGACCGCTCTGCCCGGCGCCGTCCTGATCACCGAGGACCCAGACAAGGCCCCAACCGCCACCGCACCCACCAGCCAAGCGACCACGTGGCCAACCGGCATCCGCTCGGCGCCAGAACCTGCACACCAGTTCCTGCACGCACTCGCCGCCCAGACCCAATGGACCCAACAGCCCCCGCACTCCAGCGTCGACGCCCTCGGCGTCCACATCGTCGGAGCCTTCCCCAACCCGACCGTGGGGCGGGAAGCCTTGTGCGCCCAGCTGCGCGCCCGACACGACGAGGCCCTGCTCAGCCAGCAGAGAGCGGAGAACCTCCTTGAGCATCTCGCACGCCGCGTCACCCTGGCAGAGGCTGAACTGACGCGCGCCCAGGCCTTCGAAGCCCTACCGCAACTGCTGAAAGACCACAGCGAAGCCACTGACAGACTCACCCACAGACGTCACATGCTTCCCCAGGTCGCAACCCTTCTCGAGGAGGCAGTGGACGCCTGGGCCATGGCCAAAACAGCCCTCAGCGGCCGAAAGCAACGGATCGAAGAACTCGAGCGGCGCATCCGGGAAACGAAGATCACACTCCAACACTGCGACCGTGAGTGCCGCGACCAAGAGGCGGTCATCGAACGAGACGGCGCCAGCACCGCGGCAGCCGACCTGGGACTGGACGCTGAAGCTGCCCGTACGTTGCTGAACTGGCCCGCAGACTGGCTACCCACGCAGTACACGCAGCTTCTCACCGAAGCACCGCTTCCACCCGCCGCGCCCCACGGCGAACCGCCCCGGGAACGGCGCTCCGCCGTCCAACTCCACATGGCCGCCAACGCGACCGTCGACGGCTGCATGGTCGCCCTCTCCCTTCGGGCGGCAACCAGCGGCTACCCCACCGTCACCCTCGCTCACGCCAGCCGCCTCGACGACGCCGACCCCGATGCGAAAGCCGACACAGCACTCCAGGCACTCAGCGAGTGGCTCACCGACAACGAGGCCGCCGACGCCGACATCCACACCACCGTAGAGAAGGTGCGTGCCGAACGCCTTGAGGAGAACGCCTTCATCTCCCGCTCGGTGGAGACCCTCGCCGAGGAACTCCGCCGCACCCAGGAAGTCATCACCCAACGCGTCGCCGGAGCCCTCGACAACATCACCACAGCCCTGGACCAACTGAACCGCGACGCCGGCCTCTTTGGCGCAGACCTGCACTACCAGATCGACCCACCCACGGACACCGACCACAGCTGGCGCTGCTCCGTCACACCACGGTGGCGACGCAACCCCAACGGCCCGATGCTCGCGTACGACACCGTCACCAACACCGCCCAGGAAAAGCTCTTCTCCATCCACCTCGTTCTCGCCGCTCTCCTGGCAGCCCCTCACGCCCAAGGCCGAGTGCTCGTCCTGGACGAACTGGGCGACTCCCTGGGCCAAGAACACCGACGCGAAGTGCTCAGCGCGATCACCAATGTCGCCACTGCCCACGGCATCACCGTCCTGGGTACGTGCCAAGACACCCTCATGCGAGACGTAGCCCCTGTATGTGGGCAAATCCTCTACTTTCAGTACCCGTCAAAGTCCGAATACCTCAACCGGCCTACACGCATGTTCGGATATGACTCTCAAGTCGGCCGAGTGGAGCTCACCGCTGAACAGCTGACACGACGACTCACTCGCTGACACGGCCCTGACGGCAAACGCGACATTTGCTGCCAGATGTAGCGAAGCGGTTGTACCTCCGAATCAGGGCGCGCGGCGGGTGCTATCGGCCCGTCCCGGAGCAGCGTGATCAGGCTGATGCCTCAAGGGCGCCGGCCTGAGAGATGCCCATGACCTCATAGAGGGAGTCGCCCCATGTAGCCCAGCGTTCCAGCTCCGTTGCACCGATCAAGTGGATCGCGTGATCGTTGGCGAAGTCGCGAGCCGGCTCGGAGAAGGAGCCGTTGGTGACCATCAAAGCGATGTCAGCCTTGTGCTCAAGACGAGCGGTCCCATTGAACGTCTGGACGTTGGTGCTGGTCACGGTCTGCCTAGCCGCCCTGCTGGTCTGCTTGCACTGCACCACCACACGCCGGCCATCCGGAGTCTCAGAGATGACGTCCGCTCCCCTGTCCCCGGTACCGCCATGATTCCGGATCACCTTCATTCCGTCGCGATGGGTGAGCCACGCGACGAGAACCTCGAAGTCCTTGCCGTCGAACTGCTGGATACGCCCCAGGGAGTAGCTCTCCTTGCCCTGGGCGAAGCGGGCCCGTCGGTCGTCGACAACGGCCAAACGGTCGATCTCCGCGAGTGTTCGTTGGTGCATGGTTTCAAAGCGGTCTGTGCTGGGCGCGATCTCGTCCCACTGTTTCGTGATGGTGTTCAGCGGGGAATCGACGCGGCCTGGAGCGTAGAGCGTGGACAGGTCTTCCTTGGGGAGTCTGCTGAGTTCCTCGAAGGCCAGGGTTGCCTGCTGCAAGCAGCCTCCGATGAGGTCGAGTTCTTCGTTCATCGTTGTGGCAAACGCCGCGAAGGTCGAATCAAGTTCGACCCGAGTGAAGTCCCAGGTGCGCCCACGAAAGCGTGAGCCGCTCTTGAGTTCCTCAAGCTTTTCAAGATTCTTGCGGAGGGCGTCTGCGTGCCCGCGCAGCGCGGTGCAGCCTTCGCGGCCAATGGAGATCTCTTGTACCCACAGGTACGCAGCGAGCAGGTCGGCTTCGTCGGCTTTGCCCAACGCGTCGCCGATCCAGCTGCGTACGTTGCGGTCCGGATAGCGGGGAGGGACGACACGAGCGCTACGATCAATCATCACCGGGGGAGCGTATACGCGGCCACTGACACCCCGGTGCGGCTTCCCCGGGGCGATACCTGATGTGTGAAGCGGACCCTGCTTTGTCGCTGGTGTGTAGGCGACGACCGGTCGTAGCCCAAAGGCATTGCCGTCGACTATGTCCAGTCGGCTATGGCCTTGGCCGAAATCTGGGCTGTGTCGAAGTGCCTGACCTCCGCGACCAAGAAGGCTGAGGAAGCTGCCGTGCCGGTGCTGGAGGTAGTCAGCCAGCCATTCCGATCCCACGGAAGCAACTCGTCGCGATCCATAGGGAGCGTCAGGGCTGGCTGAGCAGGCGTTGTTGGACAGAGCTGACGAATGAGGCGCGCTCTTGGGAGTCCACGGTGTCCTTGGCCCAAACCGCGGCGATGGCTTCCCAAACTCGATCAGTGCGCACGCGGGGCCCTAGGCGCTCGGCCACGCGGCGGGTCCAGGCGTGATGGTTATCGATCTGTCGCGCGTCGTCAACGGCTTGCAGTAGTTCACCTGCTCTTACATCCAGGCGCATGGCTACCTTCTCCCACGCGGGCTCGTCCAGCGCGTCGAACACCTCCTTCTCTGGAGCCTGGGACCCCGGCAGAGTGATACAGCCCGCCTCGGCACGCTGGTCGGCGTCCAGTACCCCGAGCGACACGCCTGGAAGACGTCCATGTTCCGCAAGTCCGCCCAGGGTAGTCACCGTGGAAGCGGCTCCTACAGCAAGGATTTCGATCCGGCGGCCCAGATCGGGATCCTCTTGGTTGATCAAGGCATCGATCAGAATGCCCGCGTAGTCGTCCTCGCAGAACAGCACAAGCTCTGGGTGATCTATGTCGTCCATCAATGACATAGCAAACTTGGCGGTCACGCCATAAAGAACATCGCGCCCTCCTCCGCGATGGGTCTGGATGTACACGCGGGCCTCAGTAGGTAGCTGTTCCATGATCGTCGCAGAGTGGGTGGAGAGGATGAACTGCATTTTCCTCTTTTCGGCGATCTGGAAGAGTTCTGCCATAAGCCGCCGCTGAGCCCGAGGATGCAGGGAGGCTTCCACTTCGTCGATGATGATCAATGAACGGTCGGGAGCGGCACGGAGCAGCTCGACAAGGTCGGCGGTTGCGTCCTCGCCGGCGCCTTGATGGAAGTTGGAATATTCGCCTGCGCCCGTGTTCGGAACGCCAACTTGCTTGTTCTGGTACGTGGCCATGCCGCTGGCTGTGTAGGGCCTGTTCATGATCCGGGACAGCAGGCTCCGGTCCGCGTCACTGAACGGAGTAACTGCAGCAGTGAAGTTGGCCTGCGTGGCAGCCTTGCCGTAGCCGATCTGGGTATTGACGGGCTGGGTGCGGCTGATGTCGAGGAAGTACAGAGGGCGAGGAAAGCGGTCAGGCATACCCCGCCAGCGGCTGGTGAGCTTGCGCAAAGTCTGAGTATCGATCTTGCTGCCCCTGCGGATCTGATAGGTCAGAGTCACACCCTGAACCGTTTCCCAGGGAGTATTGGGAAAGAAGTCGTCGGGGTAGAAGGTCGCTCCGCCGCTCTGCTCGGCGGTGTAAGCAGCAGCTGCAGCTTTAAGGACCGTACTCTTACCTGCGCCGTTTTCTCCAGCGATGGCGACAACCGGGAACCGGAATTCGATGTTTTCCCCGTTCCAGCCGCGCAGGCCTTCAATCTGGACCGCGTCGAGGAACAGAGGCCATCCCTTGCCTGTGTTTCTGGCCGTGTTCCATTCGTGAGTCAAGGAGTTCAGGGTGGGCAATGGCCGGGGGCGAGCGATGTGCACGTGTGTCTCTTTCCACTGGTCTCTGCCAGACGATGCAGTTCAGTTCGCCAGCACCGGAGGCGGGGATGTTGCGCAGGTTGAGTACGCACGGACTGCAGTCTGGGACGCAACAGTAGGTGCGGGTGATCGCGGTATGCATGGTCGTTGTGGGCGTAGCAAGGAGTTCGCCTCGGACGAGCGCGATGACGGTTCGAGTGGCCTCGTTGAGGGTTGCGAGGAATGGGTCCGCCACGAGAAGGGAGGGTATCGCGCAACAGGCCGGGGAAAGGAGTGAGACGGGTGTCGGCAGTGGTGCGGTGCCCGAGCCGTCTCTTGGAGCAGATTCAGCCCGCAGCGGGGGCCAGGGGCGGGGTGGGCTCGTTGACGGCCCGTAGCAGTTCCCGCAGGCGCTGGCGGTCGTCGGCGAGGTGGAGTAGGCGGTACGACTTCTTCGCGAAGAAGATTCCTTGCACCGGTGCAGCGAGCGCTCCGACGCGTCGGGCTCGCTCTTGGAGCGGCAGCTCAGACAGCCACACACCACGCGCGGCCACGACGAACCCTGTCATCAACCCATGCAGGTCCAGTGGCCGCGAGGGGTAGGTCAAGACGTATTGCTCGGCGTGGTCGATGAGATAGCGGGTTGACTCCTCCACCTGCGACGCCCAGCGGTCGCACTCGCCTTGCATCCGGCCGCGCAGTGGTTCGTCTGTCTCCTCAGGGTTCACGTTCTCCAGTCGGGCTGTGGCGGAAAGGATCGTCAGGAGGTGTCCCGAGAAGGCATCCCGCGCGGCCCAAGCCGCCTTGATCCGGACTGACCTGGCCTCAAGGCGCGGAGCGAACCGCGACAACGCGAACGTGGTCACCATCGCGGTAATCACCGCGATGAGCATCGTCTTCATCCAAGGGTCAAGCACGGGTACTCCGAACGTAGTCCCGGCGTTGTTGCCGGACGTGGTGTACACCGGGGCGATCGGTTTCTACCACGCCCGGGGCCGTCACGCTGGCAGCTTCGGGCCTCAGCGTCACTTGGCCCGGGAGTCGCCGAATTGCCGGCTGGCTCGGCAGGTCGGTGCGCTTCACGCCCCTCGACACGCCGGAGTGGTTCACTCTGGCACACAAAATACTGGCCATGGTGTAACTTCCTCATCGTGAGTGAACACCAGGATGTCATCATGGAGTTCGGTGACGCCGGTCTCCTGGCTGGCGTGCGCTGGGCGTATCTGGCGGCTACCTCTCGGGCTCTGGAGACATACTCCGAGGCCGACGGTCACGACGCGGCCTTGCTCGGCAGCCTCAGGTACACATTGTTCCGTGATCGACTCGACCGCGTGTTCGCTTGTGAACGTTACGCGGTGCGTTCCGGCAACGACGACGCCGACCTCGACCTGCTGTACGACCAGCTGTCCGAACGTGACATCGACACCATGCCGCAGCTGGATGCGGGGCTGGTACGACGAGCCGACCTCAACGGCAGCCCCGGCTGGGCGCATGGTGAGCGTCGATTCCTGCTCGCCTCGTGTGACTTCGGAGAACTTGACCGACTGCCGTGGCCCCGCAAGAGCCCGACCAAGCAGCAGGTAGCCAGGCAGCGTACTCCCGAGCCACCGCAGCCCTCACTGTTCGACGGCTTGGAGGCAGAGGAGTTCGGCGGTCTGGAGATGCTGGCGACAGAGCCGGAACTGGACCTCGAAACGTATGTCGTGGCCCACAGTCTCGACCCCCTCAGCGGACGGATTGAACTGGTTCTCGGGCGTCCCCGCCTCAATACCGGCGGGGGACAGGCATGGCACTGGCGGCACGACATCCTCAGCGCCCCGCCGTCCGACGGCGGACGCCGCACGGATGACACCCCGCTCCCGACGGGGCCGAACACCGTGCCGGACGCACCCGTTCGTCTGCGCCGGCCGATGCACGAACGCCCAGGCAACCGTGCTAGTGGTGAAGGGTGAGTACTCGTACGTCTACGCTCGACCGAGCGGCGGAGGTCGCCGCGCTCTTCGACAGTGCCCGCCTCAAAATGGCGAGGCACCTGGCGGGCCTGCGCAAAAGCGACCTAGCCGCTCTCGTCGACAAAAGCCCAACCGCGGTGGCGGCCTGGGAGTCCGGAGCCAAACGGCCGACAGCCGCCACAGTGGCACAACTGGCACTGAGTCTGTCAGTCGACCCCGGGTTCTTCGCGATCCGTGCAGAGGACGTCGCCGCCCTCTGCACGGCACCGCACTTCCGCTCGCTCCGCTCCACCAGCCAGCTGGCCCGAGACCAGGCCTACGCCTACGGCCAGCTCGCCGTGGACATCACCAACAGCCTTGAACGGCACGTCGAGTTCCCCGATTCTGCCGTCCCCAGCTATCCCGTGCCAGTGGACGACCCGGACGGCAACGGCCCGGAACGTGCCGCCCAACTCCTGCGCCAGGAATGGGCGATGGGGGATGGCCCTGCTGGACACCTCGTCAGAATGCTGGAGAACCACGGCGTGCTCGTCGTCTTCAGCCCTCCACAGACAGCATCGGTCGACGCCTACTCGTTCGACAGCAAACTGCGCCCTGTGGTCGTCCTCAACCCCATCAAGCGGGACTACTACCGGCAGCGCTTCGACGTCGCGCATGAGCTGGGACACCTGATGATGCACAGCGACGCAGAGCCGGGCGGGCGCATCGTTGAGGCCCAAGCCCATCGCTTCGCCGCCGAGTTGCTCATGCCGGCCGATCAGATCCGAGACCTGCTTCCCGCCACCATGGGCGGCGCTGCCTGGCAGACACTGGCCCGGCTCAAAGAGCAGTGGGGCGTCAGCATCCAGGCACTTCTGTACCGTGCGCGATGGCTCGGCAGACTCAGCGACACGTCCTACCGCAACGCTATGACGACCATCTCGGCCCGTGGTTGGCGCCGGAACGAGCCGGGCTTGATCAGCGCTATCGAGCAGCCGTCCCTCTTGCCAAGAGCCGTGGAGTTGCTGACGCAAGAAGGCATCGACGAGTCCCAACTGGTGACGCAGTGCCGCATGCCGACGGAGCTGTTCCGCACGGTGACGGCCCGGACGCCGGACAGCGAATCGCCTGCCCTGGCACCGTCGCCAGGCAGCCGCCAGCAGGCGAGCGGACGAGTGGTCTCCCTGCTGGAACACAGAGGGCGCCCCTAACTCCACGGAACCGCACAAAAGTGCCACCAGTCCGCATGCGGAAGGCAGCTGGAGCAACCTGATCGTCACTGGCCACTGACGTCCAGCCCCGTACGTCTTTCGTCCTTCGAATCGGGCGGATAGCCCTTGGCGCGCAGCCAGCTGTCAAGGGCGAGCGCGACGATGTCGCCGTGGGGGATGTCGGTGTCGGCGTTACAGCGGCGGATGCGGCGTTGGAACTGGAGGACCTTGGGGACGGCGTAGTTGAGCTGTCCGCGTTTTGTGTGCCGGTTACTGATGATGTCCATGGTGTCGGCGTGCGGCGTGAGGACGTCGTCGCGCGGCTGGAACTCGGCGTCGAGGGCGTCCGCGATATCACGTAGTCGGGCGGCGTAGGGGGAGCGATCAGGCACGAGAGCTGCTCCAGTCGGTCTGGCTAGACGGATAGCTATCCGCCTATTGGGCTATTGGAATAGTCGGCAGGGGCGGCCGCACCCCGACACGGGGGCGGCCGCCTTGTGTACTGCGGTCGGGTTTAGAACCCGCGAGCGGTGAGCCACTCGTCCAGCGCGACAGAAACGATGTCGCCGATGGGCAGGTGGTCGAGTTCGTTGTCCAGCGCGAAGCGTTTGATCCGCTTCTTCAGCTTCAACGCGGCGGGGACCGACGAGTCGAGACTCTCGCGTGTGATGATGCGCTGGTTGAGGACGACGGCGGCCTCGGGGATGTTTTCGGGACGGCCAGGACCGTGGGCGTAAGGTGCCCCCTCGCTGGGCGCCTCCTGCGGTCGAGTGTCCTGTGCCTGTTGGGGTGCAGGAGCGTGGGGCCTGAACGGGAACGCCGTGCTGGCCGCCGCCGGAGGGACCGCCTGGCGGACGGCGACCTCGGCGGTCGGCGCCGTGCCCGAAACTGCGGACGCGGCATGGAACGAGCTGTGCAGCCCATCGAGTTCGGCTGACTGATCGGGCTGGCTCCCAAGCGCTCCAGACTGGGGAGCCGAGGCCACCGGCGGTGGCTGCCGCTCGGCCAGGCCGTCGGCGGATTCCGTCCCCGCCTCGGCAGTATCGACGGTTTGTGTCAGATCCTGAGCCTGTGCCTCGAAGGCAACCGCAGCAGGAGCGTGCTGAACCCGCGCTGCGCCAGCAGCAACCACTTCGCCCTGGTCGGTGGCCTGTTCAGCGGCGAACTGCTCTGGCGTGAGCTCGGCAGCCGGCGGAGGGGGCGGCGGGGTCGTCTTCTTGGCCCCGCCCAGGGCCCGCCCGCTGGTGCGACGGGCCGGAGGCCTCTGCCTCTCGTTCTTCTCGCTCATGCCTCGGTCAGCTCCTTCACCAGCTCGGCGTACTCGCTCAGCTCCGTCGGGATCTCGCCGAAGGCCTCCATGTAGTGCACCCAGGAGTGGATGGTGGTCTCGGCGAGCGGGAACGCTTCATCGCGGCCCGGGCCGATGCCCTCGCCCTCGGCGGGCTCCAGCAGCTGGCCCTTCGCCCGGCTGGGCAGGCTGGTGCGGTCGTCGGCCTTGACCATGACCACGTGGGCGGTGACGCCCTGCTCGTTGCGGGCGGCGGCGCGCTCGGCCTCGTCGAAGGTGGCCACGAGCTTGCGGCGCTCGATCTTGGTGGGGGCGACCGGTACGAGCAGCAGGTTCGCCTCGGTAACAGCCTCGTGGAAGATCCGGGCGCTGCCGCCGCCGGCGTCGACCACGATCGCGCCGAACTCGGCCCGCTTGGTACGGATGTACTCAGCGATGTCGTCGAACGGGTACCGCTCGACCACCAGGTTGGCGGGGATCTCGAAGCCGGCGGCCTGAGCGACCTTGAACCAGTCGTAGGCGGACTGGCTGGTCGCGTCGGCGTCCAGCAGAAGGGTCGGTAGGTCGAGGACGACGGCGTAGTAGAGCGCGATGAACCAGGCGGAGGTGGTCTTGCCGGTGCCGCCCTTGAGCATGCCGACGACGATGACGAAGGCGTCCCAGGCGCTGGCTGTGGCTGCGGCCAGGGTCTTGGTACGGGTGTTCTCACTCACGTGTTGTTGATCTCCTGAATCGGGAAAGGTGCGTTGACTTGGGCGCGCCAGCCAGAAGGCCGCCGTCCAGGGGGACGGGTGCGGTCGGAGGAGGGGCTCGTGCTGCAGGGCGGGATCCGAGATGGCATGCCCTCGGTCCCGCAATCTGCCGGGCCTGGCCGGGGAACCGCGCGGGGGTGCTCATGACCGCCTTTTCGGGGTGCGGGCCGGTCCGTGGTTGTGCTGGGGCCGCATGCGGGTGCCGGCTTGGTGCAGGAGCCGGTAGACGGTGGCGACGGAGTAACTGCACTCCTTGGCGAGTTCCGGAACCGTGGTCCCGGCCTCGTAGCGCGCCCGCAGGGACATCGCAAGCCTCTGCCGCTCGGCGTTCTGTGCTGCGGAGCGCATCCGCAGCGTCTGCTGCGTGGTGCGCACGGTGCCGCCGGCCTCGATCAGCAGACGTCGGGCAGCACGCCTCGTCTCTCCCGCAACCGTGGAGAGCTCGGTGAGGGTCGCGCCGTGCTGCTCGTACAGGGTCCGCAGATGGGCCGCGAGGCGTTTGCGTGCCTGCGGGTCCTGATGCATCCGACGTGTTTGCCACGACGTGCGCATCATGGTGCCGGCCTCGTGTAGCCGATTGAGGACCGTGCCATAGGACAGGCCACTGCTCGCCACGAGTTGGTCCACGGTGGAACCGGACTCGTACTGCTCCCGAAGTGCTTGCGCGGTGTCCTGATCGTCGTGATCGGCCTTGGGTGGAGGGGGTGGGTTCACGCTGCGGACTCCCATTCGCTGCGGGCTTCGGCATGGGCGTCGGCCAGCTCGTCGTAACTGCGCTGGTCGGCAGGGGTGATGAGGATCAGCCGTCCATCGGTGGCGATCCGCCAGTCGGGAGCGGCGCGGCCCGTGACCGGATCGAGGACACAGCCGTCCGGGGCGTGCCACGCGGTGGGAACCTCGTCGGGGCGTGGCGCGGGGACCACGACCTGGCGTCCGTCGCGGACGAGAACCACGGCCTTGCTGCGGTGCTCCGACAGCAGCTCCAGCGCCCGTTGGTACGCCGCGCGCTCGGCGGCATGCACCGCCTTGCGCCGGGACGCGACGCCCGCGGTCCCGTGTCGCGTCGCGACTGCGTCCCAGCCGCGGGCCGGCTCGGCGATCTCTTCGGCCGCAGCCTCCGGAGGGAGGTCACCGAAGCCCTCCAGAGCATGAGGTGCCAGGGTCCAGGTCTCACCGCTGTGGTGGACAAGGCCGTGGTCGGCCAGGCGCCGCAAGGCGCGGTAGAGGGTGGCGCGGGAGACGGAGGACGAACCGACAAGCTCGGCGACCGTCTGCGCCGCACGGGCGTGCAGTGCAGCGATGATCACCAGTGCGGCGCTGCCCAGACCGTGGTGGGCGAAGGCGTCGTGGCCCATTAGCCGGCTGATGACGGTGGAGTCGAGGTCGGCCGTCGTGCCCGTCTCAGGGGTGGGCCACTCCTCAAGTGCCGGGTCGGGGGGGTACTGAGTGGTCCGGAAACGAGATTGGGGAGCGGGGGTGCTGTGGTGGTCGGCCTTGCCTTCGGCGAGGTACCAGGTCGAGCCCTCGCGGCCTTGGCCGACTCGCAGACGTCGCAGCCAGCCTCGCGGTTTGAGGACGGTCTCGTAGACGACCCGGAGGGTCGTGCGGGAGATGCCTGCCTCTTCTGCCGTCTGCCGCTCGCTGGCGTGGTGCAGAGGGCCGCCTGCGATCTCGGCGAAGTTCAGATGCGCACGCAGTACCCGCAGCGCGGTCCGCCCACGTTCCCCGCGCCAGGGCGTCGTCTCAATCCGGTCACGTAGCGCGGAAAGAACTTCGTACGTGTGCTGGCGCGACTCCATGAGTCTCGTGCTGCTGACCGCGGCCGAGGCGCTGGTCCATACCCGGCGGATGTAGTCCAAGGCGCGTGCCTGCCCAGAGCGCAGCACGATGTGCCGAGCGTGCCGTCCGCCCTCGTGGTCGGGATGCAGCAGCAGCCGCGTCAGCTGGTCGACGGTGCCGCCGGCGCGAGCGACATGGCAGGCGATGGCCGCCGTGATTCGGTGCCCGTGTTCGGCCGCGCCCTGACGGTCCGCGCGCAGGACCAGGGTTTGGCCGTCGGAGGCGAGCTTGCTGTAACTGCCCGCCGCATAGCGGCCGGTGAGGTCGCCGAGCAGAATGAGATCGGCTGCGGCCGTAGGCAGCTGGTGAGGGCCCAGTCGCTCGCCTGGGTGAAATGGCCGTCGGGAAGAACCTGTCTGGTGGGTGCTGTGTGGCACTGTGGAGCCGTCCCGCAAGGACAGAGACGCCACCCAGGCCCGCTAAAACCACGGGTGGTGTCCGGTACCGACCTCCAATCGGTGCCAGCGATGCCTCCAGGATGGCCATCCTGGAGGCATTCGTATGCCTGGCCCCGGTGCTGGAGGCAGACGTCCCCATCGCGGCTCGACCGAGGTCGATTCGGAGTGCGGTCAGCTGGTTCACGGCCTGATCAACACCGTCCGACCTGGGCCGACTCGGAGCCAGATCAGAGGGCGATTGCCTCTGACCGGCTCCGAGCGGCTCGGTTCGAATCGGGGTCGAATCAGAGCGGTTTCCTCTGACTGCCTCCGGTCGCCTCTGCAACCCGACCTAGCAGGTCACAACCGATACGCCCCACGAAGCCGCAGGTCAGAAAGGTGCGTCAGGAATACCCGGCGTACAGCCCGACTCGTCTGCCATCACCTGCGGCTTTTCCTTGGACAGGGCCTCCGACCTGCGTCGGAGGCCCTGTCCGATCTTGCGGGAGTTTGCCGCGTCAAGGCGGCGGAAGGTCCCTGGGAAGTCCCTCGGATAGGACTGAAAGTCCCTGAGAAGTACCTGGAGCGGAGGGGCGGATGTCGGCTTTGAGCTGGGCTGGGTGGCGTTGAGGGTCTCGTAGGCACGGGTGAGGCGACTGTTGACGACGACCTGCTTGCCCAGACCTGCCGCTGTGCCGGCCTTGAACAGGACACTCTGGTACGGCCCAGGTCCGCCTCAGTTCTGCCTCTTCGTATGTGAGCAGGCAGCTTGCTGGCCGCCCTGATCCATCTGCGTAACGAGTGTGAAAATGGGCCGCGTATCACCCGACGCCGATGACGCCCTGTCGATCCCGCTCGGCTGACGCGGATTACATCGCTGCACAGGGGCTTCCTGTAAAGGAGGCAGCGCACCGGCCGGGCGTCTGGCGAAATGGGCTCGCCGTCCTTGCACACGGTGCCGACGAGACAGCAGGCCATGGCCGTCTGGTTGATGACCTTGCCGCAGTCGCGGCCGTGTACCCAGCACAGTGGGACGTACGTGAGCGGCTGGTGATCGCCCCCCGTCCATGGGCGTGGTCGAGGCATATCCGGACCATCCCCGGCTGAAGCCCGAGGATGTCCTTGGCGTCGGGGTCGACGAGCTGGGCGGCCGTGTGGGACAGCAGGGTGCGGGCCTGGGCGACTGTACGCCTGACCGACTGCATGGCGCTGACTGTGCGCTGCAAACGAGAACTTGATGAGCATTACGGACTCGCCGCCCCGCGCGTCCCTCGCCACAAGGGCGTCGCCGACAAGGGGATCGGCGTCTCGCGATGAGGCGAGGGCTGCTGCACATCCAACGAGGCAACGTCGGTTCTGATGCCTGTGTGCCGAATCTGCTTGCCATTATCGGTTGCGCAGATAGATGGCCTTGCTTCATGGAAATTTGGATTGGAGTTCATCGAGTGGCGGGTTTTTCTGCTGCTTGGGGAGTTTTTCTGGATATGTCGTTGAGTCATCTCCCGTCGGCCTTCATAAAGTGCTTGTCATGTGCAGGAAGTTGATGTTGTATGGGCCTGCTCCTGGGGGGGGCTTATCGAAGTTTGATATGGAAAGAGGGGTGTGCCTGGTGCGTGGGCGTGCGCGAAGGCAGCGAGGATCTGCCGACGGGCAGGGCTGTCGGGCGCCGTGGTGTCTGGTGAGGACGGCTTTTTGTGCCTTGCGAAGGCAAGAAGTGGATTCTCTCCACCCCCGGCCCAAGGATGGCCACGGTCCTGCCCGTCCACCGGGCTACTGGCCAGGCAGATCGGATGGGCTGGCGCGCAGGGTGGCGCGGGGGTACGGAACTCAGGAACGGTCTGGAACCCCGGCGAGCAGACGAGGCGCCTGACGTCGAGCCGGGCCAGTAGACCTGTGGAGGCTTGAAGTGACGCACGGTAAGGTGCAAGCGTACTATCGGCGTGAGCACGGAGATAACCCAGTTTTGATTCAAAGTCCAAGTGACGTTGACTCTTTGATCGACGTGCTCCTTGCAAGTCGGCCATCGGAGAACTTGGCCGCGCTGCACAGCTTGGAACGTCCGCTCATGCCGGCAGGGGTTCCGGACCACGAGCTGCTCGTTGGAGTTGACGGAGACCTTCAGGTCGGAGTCCTCAGCTTCATGGACGACGGAAATTTCGTCTCGCTTGATTCTTCGAAGGGGCGAGGAGAGATTTCCTACTCTATTATGGGGAATGCGACAGAATTTCCGAGTCGTTCGGAAATCCCCATCGCTCTTGTGCGTCAGGCTGTAAAGGAGTTCTTGTCCTCCGGGGGGCAGCGTCCAACGTGCATTCAATGGCAAGAGCCAGAGCTCTGGTGATCTGTCCTTCAGTTGTAGACCTGCTGCGGCGGTGATCGGGGTAACTGATCGCTGTTGGTAGGTGATTGGGCCGATTTGGCCTGTTGGTGACGGACGGTGAGCGGAAGGCGGTCAACCGGAACAACTTCAACTCCTACGTGTGTGGAAGCCCGCTCTGGCCAAGGCGAGTCACGCGGACGGGTCCAGTATGTGGGAGCCGTCCCGGGAGCATGGCTTCCACGATCTGCGCCCTTCTGCGCCTCTACCTGGGGCGTGTGGAAGACTCATAGAGCAGCCGGGCTGATTCCCAACCTCTGTGGGAACCAGCCCGGTTTTTGCGTTACCCGGTCGGCTGTCGTCTGACAGCACCGGGGTGTGCTTCGAGGTGATCGATGACCATCTGCCGCAGTGCTCCGGGGCGAGCCGCTTCTTCTCACCCGGAAGGGTGATCGGTTGTGTGGGTGCCGTCTGCCGCTCGGTGCTTGGCTGTGGGGCAGGGGCGCCCTCCTCCGAGTTGTCGTTGCTGCCCTCGCCATGGTCGTCGTCTTCGCGGTGTCCGGTGTCCTGCGGGGGTGTGTCCTTGGGCGCCTGGGTGACAGCGGCGTCCGTGCCGCGCCGCTGCGGTCCAGGTGGCAGGGGCACGCACGGGGCGGGGCTGTCGCTGTCCGGCTTCGGGCTGTCCGGGATGGAGGATTCGGGCTGGGCGCTGGGCGGCTCGTGCGTGTTGCAGTTCTCGTCGTTGTTGGTCTGCGGAGCGGGTGCGGCGTGTCAGCGGTCGGGGGCGCGGCGGGGCCGTTGCGGCCGCCGGGGATGCGTACGGCGAGGCCGTTCTGTTCGAGTGTGGTGAGGGCTTTTCCGGCGGTGGAGCGTCCGGTGCCTGCGGCGAGGGCGAGTTCGGCGGCGATGGCTGGTTCGGCAAGGCCGGCCAGTTCGGTGTAGATCGCGGCCGGTGCGCCGGTCAGTCCGGCGCAGTGGCCCGGGGGTGGGGACGGCGTGGAGCGTGCGTGTGCTGTCGGTCATGGTGTCGGACATGAGGGACCTTGTCTTCGTGTAGGTGTGGTTGAGGTCCCCGTCCGGGGTGCGGACCCGCTGTGGGCGGGCCGTGTGTGTCCGCCGGGCGCGTGCGCATCGCGATGTCTCCCGGTGGGCATGGCCGTGGCGCGAGCGGGTTCACGGTTGCCCGTGGTCCCGGTCGGTGCGTCGGCCACGACCATGGATGCTCCGCTCCGGCAGGAAGCCAAGCGGGCCGGACGTGTTGGGATTGGACCAGATCAGAGGGGTTGCCACGGGAGCCGGGGGCTACGGGGCGGCGGGTCACGTCGATCGGTCAGTTGTGTCGGCAGAGGCTCGGTATTAGACCCGATCGGCGTCGGGCAGATCGATCGGGGACGGGCCGGAAGAGTTCATCCAGCCGGTTGTGGCGAGTCCGGGCGCTGGGTCAGGAGTTGTTCACGGATCTGGTGGGCCCGTCGTGGTCCGATGTGTAGATCGGTGCGTGGCCAGACGCTGACCGGTTTCCGGTGGCGTGGAGGGCAATGTTGTTCAGGGTGATGGCGCGTGGCCATACGTCGGCTTCTGTTGCGCCGTCGTTGATCGGTTGGGAACCGCGGGCTGATGGATAGCTGTGCGGTGTGCGGTCGCCTGTGTGGGGCCCAGCGTGGCCTTCGACGTGGGCGGTGAGGGTAGCGGCTTCGGCGCGGTGGCCCGCAGTCCTGTCGACTGCGTTTGGGGTGTTGGGCGGATCGGGCTCGGTGGTAGCCGGATCGGGACGCTCTTCGATCTGTTCGGGTGTGACGAGGGTGTGCAGGGCGGGGGCGTCGGTGCGACCGGCAGGGCCGATCTGGTCCAGGAGGTTGGTGCCGCATCGTCGGTAGGCAGCGATCGTTTCCGTGAGGGCGATCAGGAGCAGGGCCGGTGTCAGGTGGAGCAGCACGGCTGCGGGATCGGCCTGCCGTGGTCAGTCGATCTGCCCATCGGGCCAGAGTCTCCCCCAGCCGTTCATCAACGCAACGAGCGCTCAGGTGGGGTTCGGGATGCGTTAGGCGGGTGCGGGTGAGGTAGTTGCGATCGGCGTACAGACCGAAGGCGGACGCGATCACGTGAGCCTGGTCGCGTGCCGCATCCTCAGCCCGCTCCGTCTTGGGGTGGAGGCGGCGGCGTAGATGAGAGTGCACTGTCGCTGGAGGCCGGACTGCTTCGCGATCGTGTGCCTTGCGCCGGCACCGTGTTCGAGATCGTGCTTGTTGGTGGCGGTGGGCCGAGTGCCGTGGGGGAGGAGCGCGGCCGGGGCCGGCAGTCAGTGTGTCCGGCCTTCAACCGTCCGGCCTGGCGGCGAGTTCGGCGTACGGCTCAGCGGGAGACGGGGGCGGGCCAAGACCTGCACGCGGGCGGACTCGTCCGCCCCATGCCGGTGGCAGCCTGGAGCAGTGTGCGGAGCGGGTCGGAAGCGTGGTCGGTGCGCAGGGGGCCGGATGTCGGGGCGTGGCGGGCCGCAGCCGTCGCGCGGTGACGGTATGTCCGTACAGGAGCATGGGTGCGGGCTCGTCGGCTCGAGTGTGCGTGCCGTGTCGGGCGGCTGTCGCCGCACGGCGCACCAGACCCAGCGGCACCGGGCCGCAGATCCATAGGCACGCGCGGTCCGGTGTGGAACCTGACCTATTCGACGGCGGGGTGTGTCCGGCCAGTGGTGTTGCGACGCCACCACAGGTGCAGCAGCCCCGGCGAGCTGCGCCCACGAGACTTCACCCCCTTGGGGGCGACGGCGGGCGTGACCTATGCCAGCGGGTGCGGTCGTGCACGCGCTGTGCACCGCAGTCGTTCCATGTGACGTCAGTGCAGGTCAGGCGGCCTTGTGGCGAGGTCCTGACTGTCCCCGGCGTACAGCCCGACTCGTCTGCCACGCAGGCAGAAGAAGCCCCTGATCTGGAGAAACATCAGGTCAGGGGCTTCCTTGTCGTCGGAGTGATCCTTGAGACTGCTCACTCTTTGTGACTGGTTCCGGGTGTTTCTGGCTGCCGTGTGGCGATCGTGTGGCGCTGAACGGTCCGCCCGACGCGTCACTGGGACAGGAGTCTGGGCGCGAGCGCAGCCCAGTGCATCGTCCCTTGGTGCCGACACTTATGCGACTGGGGAACGAGTTCCAAGATCCGAAGAGTCACCCTCACGGGCGGCGAGCAGGTCCGTACTCCAGACGTTACATCCGCTGCGCCTGACAGACCTCCGGCCGGGTTCCTCCGGCACCCCTCAAGACGGAGACCAGCGACATGAGCTGCCCCGAGTTTTGTAGCGGCCGATCCTGTTTGTTTCAGGCTGCGTTCGGAGTGGCCAAGGAACGGTAGTAAGCCGCCTCGAACTCCTCGGGCGGGAGGTAGTCGAGAGCAGAGTGCAGGCGCTCGGTGTTGTACCAGCCCACCCACTGCACGACGGCGCGTTCGACCTGGTCAGCGTCCCGCCAGGGGCCTTGGTGTTCGATCAGCTCCGCCTTGAAGGTCCCGTTGAGTGCCTCGGTCATCGCGCTGTCGTACGAGTCCGCCACGGAGCCCACCGATGCGGCGGCGCCGACGTCCATCAGCCGCTCGCTGTAGCGGATCGACACGTATTGGCTGCCGCGATCACTGTGATGGATCAGGCCCGATCCCTTCTTGATGCCCCGGCGCCACAAGGCCATCTCCAGGGCGTCCAGAGGGAGATCGGTGCGCATGTGGGTCGCAAGCTGCCATCCCATGATGGTCCGCGAGTAGACGTCGAGGACGAATGCGACGTAGACCCAGCCGGACCAGGTCCGGACATACGTCAGGTCCGCAACCCAGAGCTGGTTCGGCCGGGTCGCGGTGAAGAGCCGGTCGACCAGGTCCGGCGGGCGCGGGGCGGCCGGCTCGGGGACCGTGGTCCGGCGTCGCCGGCCGCGGATGGACCGCCCCGCGATCCTTGTCGGCCTGCACCTGCGCCAACAGCGTGTCAGTACCAAGACATTCGGAGCCGCCAACAAGACCCAGATGGTCGAAGTCCTCACCGCCCTCCATACACACCCGGATCCGCAGCAGCCCTGGCGCATCAAGATGTACAACCGCCACACGCACTCCTGGCAGTCCCTTCCGCAGGGGGAGTCCGCCTTCGGCGCGGGACCGATCGGTGTGGAAGGACACGCCCGCCACAAGGAAAGCGCAGGGCTGGCCCGCGAGCACATCAAGGCGGCACTGCGCATCCTGCCCGCCCAGACCCCACTCGTCATCTTCGTGGACACCGAAGCCTGCCGGACCATCTGGCCCGGGTTGCAGCACGCCCAGCTCGGCAACGGCCCACTCCCAGGAGACGGCCTTGACGACGACGGCCGCCCGATCGCCGTAGTCAGCATCAACACCTCGTACGGCGAGGTCCCCACCCCAGTCGATCGCTCCGACGCCCGCCGCCGCGACCCAGAGCGGCCCGCAGCTCCCGATGACTGGCTCCACCAGCGCACTACGGCGGACGGCAAGGTCACCAGTTGGTATCTCGCCCAGAAGTCACGCACCTACGACGGTTTCGGTCAGACCGGCAGCAACGGCAGCACATGCACCCGCTTCACCATCCCCGAAGAGCTTCAAAAGTCTCTTCTCCGTAAGGACTGGCACAGCTTCACCGCGACCCAGATCACTGTGCCTCGGCCGGACGGCCACCAACCACAGGACCTAGCCGCCGCACTCTGCCACCAGTCCCTCGCCTGGGACGCCCGCACCCGCCACCCGGTCCCCCTCCACGTTGCGGGCGCGGTTGACCGTAACCATCCGGAGTACCGAGGCGTCAGCTTCGAGACCGAGACAGCAGAGGAGAACGACGAGGACGCGTCCTGACCGGTCCGACGCCGAGGCCGTCAGCCAGCTGCGGTTGCGGAGGAGCCAGCCCAAGCCCGGAGACTGCCGCTCGTCTAGGCCCTGTCCGGCCGATCTTCGCGGGCCCGCGACGCCTGGCACGGCACCTCGCTGCGTTGTCGGAGTCGCCCGAGTACGTCCAGTACACGGGCGATCCTCCGCTTTCCGATGCACCGCACCAGCCGCCCCGGGCTGATCCACGAAGATCGACCGGACAGGACCTAGGGGCTGGATGACACGATGCGTAGCAATCGGTGGGTTGTACGAGCAAGGCCGCCTATCACACGGGGGCGGCCCCTTGCTGAGACGGGGTTTCTGTGTGTTCTGTATCCCGCCGCCCCGCGAACTCACCCGCGTCGGCCGAAAGAGAGGCCGCACAGGCTCCCGCAATCCGTGCAGGATCCAACCGCAGCGTCTACTCACATTCGTTCCCCTGCCCAACTCGCCTCGTAGGACACGGCCTTAACCGAGGCGATGCGTGCGCCATGCGTGGTCCCCCGGCTACGGTTGGTTTCCAGGCCGAGGCGTGTGATCGCCCGGTGGGCGGTGCGTGGGAACGGGGAAGCGCAGGATGCTGGAGCTCATATCGCTGGCGACGGTTACGGCAATGTTGGGGACCGTGGCTGCGGGGATGGGTAACGAGGCGGGAAAGAACGTAGCCCTGATGATCGGCGGGTTGGCACGTCGGATCGCAGGGCGGGAGGTTCCGGCCCCCGAGCGGCCCGCCGAATGGGAGGGACTGGCCCGGCTGTTGTACGAAGGAGCGCTGCGCAATCCCGAGTACGCCCGGGGGCTGGCCGAGGCGGAAGCGGTGGTCAGCAGGGCGTTGGCCCAGGTGCGCATCCGTACTTCTCCGCAACTGCCCGACGGTCTCAGGGGTTTCGTTGATCGTGACAAGCAGATGCGGCAGCTTACGCGTGAGGCGTCCCGCAAGTTCGACGGACGTGCTCGAAGGGTTCATCTGTACGGGCCTGAGGGGATGGGCGGCACATCCCTCGCGCTGCGATGGGGCTGGCGCGAACTGCAGCGGTACCCGGACGGGCAACTGTACGTAGACCTGGCCCGGGTACCGGACCCTGCCATGGCTCTCCGACAAGCCCTGCGCAGCCTCGGACTGGACTCGGAGGACATCCCGCCGGGGTTGGAGGAGCGGATGGATCTCTTCCGCCGGCTTGTCGTGGACCGGCGGCTGCTCATCGTTCTCGACCACGTTCAGACAGCCGCGCAGGTGACGCCTCTGCTCACCTCGGCGCCGGAAGTCTTCACTATCATCGTTGCCCACCGCCGTCTTCCCCAGGCGGACGCCGAGCCGATCGAGGTGGTGCCGCTGCCCGAGAGGTACGCCGTCGAGCTGCTCACCGAAGTGGCGGGCAAGCGGACCGTTCAGGAAGCCCGCGCCCGCGCCATCTTGCCGCAGGTGCTCGCCCAATGCGGCGGATCTCCGTACGCGTTGAGGACGTTCGCGTCGCTGCTGGAGGCGCGCCTGAGAGAGGAAGACGGCCCCACCATGCTCGGGAACGAGCCCGCCTACGCTGCCGCGCAGGAGCAGTACCGCACGCTCGGGCCTACGGCCGCCCGGCTGTACCGCCTGTCGGCAGTCTGGCCCTGGCCGGCGCTCGGACCGGCCGTGGCAGGAGCCATGGCCGAGGTCGGGGAGGCCGAGGCGGCCCGTCTGCTCGCCGAGTTCGTGGAAAGGGGGCTACTGGAGGAGACCGGCACCGGCCGCTACCGCTTCCGCCCCGCCGTACGACGGCACGCCGAGCAGGCCGCCGTACGCGAGGACGGCATTCCTGCCTGCTCCCGGGCCGTGGCGCGCGCGGTGGAGTTGCTGTTGTCGCTCGCGGTGCAGGCCGACCGCGCCGCCCTGCCGGAACGCTGGCACGTGGGCCCCCTGTTCACCGCGCTGCCTCCTGGCGCCTACGCGTCCAAGGGCGAGGCGATCGCCGCCCTCGGCGCCGAGCTGGGCAACCTCGTTCAGGCGGTGTTCGCTGCTGAGGAGTATCGTCTCGGCGACACCGCGTGTCAGCTGTGCGAAGCCCTGTGGGCCTTGCAGCTCAAGGACGGACGCCATGAAGAGATCCTCCCGGCGCTTCGAGTGGGCACGAAGGTCGCTGACGACATCCGTCCCGGCACCCGGATGGCGGGGCGCATGCACACCCTTCAGGCGATGGCCCTGATCGAGTCGCGGCAGTTCGACGAGGCGAAGATCCAGGCGGAGAAGGCCGCGGCGGCCGAGCGGCAGGCGGGGCACCTGCGCGGGCTGGCGACCGCCATCGAGACGCTGGGCCTTGTGCGGCTGGGGCAGTGGAGCTTCCCCGATGCCCATGACTTGTTCGTCGAGGCGGATGGCATCTGGCAGCGTATCGGTCCGGGAGACGACGGCTACGGTGACAAGCCCCGTGCCCGTGCTCTTCTGAAGCGTCACCGGGGGCGCGCGCTGAACGGTCTCCATCTCCTCGACGAGGCCGAGGAGTTGTTGATGGAGGCCCTCGCGTTCTTCCGAGAGGAGGAGCCCTACAACACCGCCCGTACGCTCACCGATCTGGCGGACACGTACATGTGTGCCGGGCGGCAGTCAGCGGCGCTGCCGCTGATCGACGAGGCGACCGACGCGCTCGTGGGCGAGAACGCCCACTACCACGTCAACCACCTGCGGGCCCTGCGCGAGCGCTGTGTCAGCGGGGACCGGGGCCGGCCTGAGTGACCGACACCTGGTGGGCGGTCTGTCCGGTCCACACCGTCAGACCGTCTGTCAGGTCTGCGGGGTCCTTGCCGAGGGCCAGCCAGGCATGCAACGCGGAGGCGTATGCGGCCGGGTCGGCCGCCTGCGGGTCGGCGTCGAGACGCAGGAGCGCTCCGTCCCTGGTCCGCACCACGCAACTGCCGGCGGCCGTGACGTACGTGGCGAGTGCGCAGCCCGGGTGGCGTTCCAGCACCTCTGCGGTCCAGTACTCGGGCGGGCCGAGCCTTGGGTCGTCGGGTGAGCCGTATCTGAAGATCACATCGGCGATGGCAAGGAGACCGGGGTCGAGGGTGTCCTCGTGCACCGCCGTGTGAGCTTCGCCCTGGCCCTGCGGTTCATAGCGTGGATCGGCGTAGCGGGTGACCGATACCTCGGTCGCGCCCAGCACACTCGTCAGCACCCGCAGCGGAGAAGTGCGCACCGGCGGGTCGTACGAGGGCAGCGGCAGTGGGTCGAGCAGCGCCGACGCCGTGGGCTCGGGTATCCCCATGACGTCGTAGAAGACGCGGCGCAGACGGGCGGCTGCCTCACCCGGGGCTGAGGTCGTGAACTCGGCAGGGCCACTCATGGGTTGGTGCGCGGCCAGCAGAGTGTCCAACTGTGGTCGCAGCGGCGCGTATGGGTCCAGCCGTGGTGCCTTCCGTACGAAGTCGGCCACCGGTGAATCGGCGGCCAGACCTGCGAGCGCCGCGGCTCCGAGCAGGACGGGGATGCCGAGGGCCGCGGCGTAGTACGAGACTGACCCAAAGTCCCCCAAAATGACGTCCGCTGCCAGCAGCGCCTGCTGCCACCCCTCCAGCGGATCCACCAGCGTAAGGCCGCCACGTTGCGCTCTGTCCATCCATGATCGGATTTGTCCATGCCCATGGCTATGCCAAATATTGGGATGCAGTACGGCTGCGATCCGGTACTCGTCCGCCGCGAGTTCGGCGGTCAGTTTCGGCAGCAGAAGCGGCAGCACGTCCTCGTCGCCGCCGTCCCCGAACAGTGACTCCGGGTTCCACGTCGAATTCAGCAACACGAGCCGCTGCCCGCGTTTTACGCCCAACGCCCTGCGGAAGCGCTCGCGATACGGGCGCGCTGCCAGCATCCGGTCGAAACAGGGATCTCCCGCGAGTACTGCTGTCGGGGCCGCTTCCGGGCAGGCGTTACGCAACCGCTCGATCTGTTCGGGGTGCGACAGCACCAGCACGTCCGCGACCGGGGAGCCATTCGCCAACAGCCACTCCGGCGAAAGCCCGAAGCCGGTCTCCGGTCTCCGGTCTCCGGTCTCCGGTCTCCGGTCTCCGGTCTCCGGAGCCTTTTATTGTAGCCCGCGCCATGGGAAATTATGATCAATTCACCTTGAATGGCATGGATTTCGCCGCCGAAACTGGCTGCCAGAGCCAGATCCACCGGGGTGCACATTGCCTGATCCCAGGGCAGCACTGGCACACCCACGCGCGTAAGCAACTCGCTCACTCCTGCCTGGAACGGCGAGGAGCCAGTGCAGGTCGCGAGGAGTTGCACCCGCAAGTCATCACGGAACAACGGCAGCACATCCAGCAAGCGGGTGGCCGAGGTGACGTTGTGGACGATCAACAGCACCTTCCGGCAGTTTCCGCGCGTTGCCCAGCCAGCTGCTTGGCGTCCGACCGGCACGCGGAGCCATTCTGTCCGTCCCGCTGTCACTCTGCCCCCTTGTACTCCGCATGGCGCCACCACCCGTATGAGCAGCCTAACCAAGCCGGTGAAACCGCACGTAGGGGCAGCGTGACTGGTTGATGATCCTGATCCGGACGGGCAGCCGGTAACCCCGGTAGGCGATGCAGTCCATCAGTGAGCCACCTCGACCTCGCCCGACGCGGTCAGGCCCTCGTCCAGTTCGGCGTACAGGTCCCGCAGGTAAGCCGAGGGCGCGCCAGGCATCGCCAGGACCGACGGTTCGCTCCCGATGCTGTCTCCGGGCCGAAGCCTGGCTCACAGAGCCGGGGTTGCCCAGTCGTCTGGGCGTTGTTGATCCGCTGACGTGGACGCGGGAGACTCCCCGATGACCGGGGTGCCCCTCGGCCAGCACATGGGCACCGGCGCCACCGTGTGCGGGGATCCCATCTCCTGGTTCACCAGGGCCCCTTACATCTCCAACCCGTCGCTGTCCATGCTCGGCATGCCGGGCCTGGGCAAGTCGACGCTCGTCAACCGTATGCTGATCGGCCTCGCCGCGACGGGAGTCGTGCCGCTCGTCCTCGGCGACCTCAAGCCCGACTACGCCGACACCGTGCGCGCGCTCGGCGGGCAGGTCATCTCGATCGGGCGCGGAGTCGGCGGCAACATCCTCGACCCTGGCGCGCTGGACGTCGTCGGCCGGCCGCTGGCGGTGACGGCGGACGACTGGCGCGAGGAGTACGCGTACGACGCCGCCGGCAACCAGACGGCATGCTCGTGGCCCGACAAGGCTCCCCACTCCGAGAGTCGCGGCGAGCGCGCGTACGACGGCACCCGGCTCCGCACGGCCGGCGGCGTCAGTTACACCTACGACGCGGCGGGCCGGGTCACGGAGCGCCGGAAGAAGCGACTGTCCCGCAAGCCCGACGTATGGCGCTACACCTGGGACTCCGAGGACCGTCTGACCGCGTGCACCACGCCCGACGGGACGCTGTGGACATACGCCTACGACCCGCTGGGCCGCCGTATCGCCAAGGAACGCCGACCGCCGACGGGGCGATCGCCGAACGGACGCTGTTCGCCTGGGACGGATCCCGCCTCGCGGAACAGTCGGGCGGTGCCGACGGGGTCACGTTGACATGGGAGTACGACGGTCACTGGCCGATCGCCCAGTACGAGCGCAAGGCGCTCCCGCAGGACGAATTCGACTCCCGTTTCTTCGCTAAGGGCTGTCCCGTAATCGCTGGTGGGTCAGCGCGCGGCGTCAGATGGAGGGGGTGCCTCCCGTGCCGTTCAGGCTACGGGGGAGCATCGCAAGGCGGAGGGACGTCCCCATACTGGGCGTATGGGGATGTTCCGACAACGCGGCGAGGTGCCGTAGCTGTCGTCGCGCGCCCGCCATGGATTACGGGACAGCCCTTGGCGTCTCGGACCTCGTGGGCACCCCTACCGAACTCGTCGACGAGACCGGGAAGGTGGCCTGGAGCGCACGGTCCACAAGCTGGGGCATCACCGCGTGGAAACCGGGCGGCTCCGCCTATACGCCGCTCCGTTGTCCAGGGCAGTACGAGGATCCGGAAACAGGGCTGCGGGACAACTTCTTCCGCCATTACGACCCGGAGACCGGGCGCTATGTCACGCCGGATCCACTCGGGATCGCGCCCGCGCCGAATTCCCTCACCTATGTGCACAACCCGTATACATTCTGCGATCCGCTCGGACTGACGCCCTGTCCGCAGTTCAAAGGGCTGGGATGGCTGACGGAGAAACAGATCGGCCGTCCTTCCTTCCGCCACCAGCGGACCGTCACGCATCAGGATTACGAACAGCAGTGATCCTGCCGGACGGCCGGGAGGTGCACGTGGACGGCGGCCCGGCGAACGACTGGATCACGGAGGCCAAGTGGACGGGCGGGGACCACGAGAGTGAATGGGAGAAGTCCCCCTACAATCCGGAGCACAAGTTCTACCGGGAATCGAAGATCACGGACCAGGCGGAGAAGCTCCTCGCGCTGAACGAGGGGCTGGGGGGCAAGGGAGTGCGTTACATGGTGTCCAATGAGTGGGGCGCCGCGCATGTGAACGAGGTCCTGGCCAGAGTATTCCCGGAAGCGGTCGCCAGTGGAAAACTCAAGGCTTATCACGTACCGGGCAATGGCATGAGTGGAATGAGCGCATGGCTGTAGTGGTCGATTTGTTGGAAGGCATCCGGAATCGTGTGCCGCTGACCGGCGAGAGCGTGGCGGCGGAGTTCGCGGCCCAGGGCTGGGAGGCCGGCGGACGACCGAGGAACGGCTTCGAGGCGTCGTGGGACAAGGACGACGTCGGAGGCTGGATCCACCCGTACAACGGCGGTGTCCGCGTCAAGTTCACCGTATGGATGCGGGACACGGACGAGGACACCGGCTACTTCGAGGACCTGGACGCGGTGTACGAGGAGGGCGAACGGGCGCTGGCCGCCTTCCTGCCCGAGATCGAGTCCTCCAGCCTGGCCGCCCACCTCACCGGGGCCGAGGGCACGGAGGAGGACGCGGACGAGTTCATCGCGTACAGAAAGTGGACCTTGGACGGCCGAAAGCTGATCGCCGGGGTCATCCAGGAGGACACCGACCTCCCGGTCCGCGTCATCGTGGCCCTGGAATAGCGCGGCGCGCGGTACACCGGTACGGAGGTGGTGGCCGGGTGGGCGGCTTTTGTGCGTCGGCGCTGCCCCGAATTTTGATTGGTTGCGGAACCAGCGATGAGTTCGGTCGGGCCGGACAGTCTCATCATTTGTTGTTGACAGCAGAGGAGGAGCGCATGGCGCAGCTACTGAGAGTTCAGAACTTCAACGTCTCCAGTGACGGCATCGGTGCCGGGCCCGCGGAGGACCAGACCCTGGAGAGGCCGTTCGGGTTCGAGCGGCACGA
The DNA here is from genome assembly GCF_000981895.1 of Streptomyces odonnellii. Taxonomy (GTDB): domain Bacteria; phylum Actinomycetota; class Actinomycetes; order Streptomycetales; family Streptomycetaceae; genus Streptomyces; species Streptomyces odonnellii. The sequence goes on from NZ_LATD01000033.1 coordinate 35,414, forward strand.
CAGGCTGTTCGCGTGGTGCGGGGCCACCGCGAGCTGGCCCATGCGTACCGATCCCGGGGGCAGCCGGGGCCTTGACGACTACCTCACGCGGGACTACGAACGCAATATCGGCGCCGAGATCATGGGCCGTAACAAGTTCGGGCCGCAGCGTGGGCCCTGGCAGGACTATGAGTGGCGTGGCTGGTGGGGGGAGAAGCCGCCGTTCCGTACGCCGGTGTTCGTCATGACCCACCACACGCGTCCTTCGATCACGCTCTCCGACACCACGTTCCACTTCGTCGAAGGAGACCCGGCGACGATCCTTGAGCAGGCGCGCGAGGCGGCGCAGGGCAAGGACGTCAGGCTCGGCGGCGGGGCCAGCACCGTCCGGCAGTTCCTGGACGCCGACCTTGTCGACACCATGCATGTGGCGGTCTCGCCGCTGAAGCTCGGGTCCGGGGTACGCCTCTGGGATTCGCCCGACGAGCTGCTCGACCGGTTCCACATGGACGTCGTGCCCAGCCCGAGCGGCGTCACGCACCACCTGTTCTGGCGGAAGTAACCGGGTCGCAGTGCCGACCCGGGTCCACGGCGCCGACCCGGGCCGGCCGTCCGCCTCTCGCCAGCCGTCTGCCTCTCGTCGACCGGCGGCGGACAGGACCTAGCGGGGCCCGGAAGTGCGCAGCGACATCGTCGTCAGTCCGATCGCCACCACCGCCATGGCCGCGCCCGCCCAGGCCGTCGACGCGAAGCCGAAGCCCGCGTCGATGACCACTCCGCCCAGCCAAGGGCCGGACGTATTGCCCAGGTTGAAGGCGGCCGTGGTGGTGGCCGCGGCGAGGGTGGGGGCCGCGGCGGCGATGTTGAACATACGGGCGTTCAGCGCCGGGGCCGTGTAGAACGCCGAGACACCGAGCAGGAAGGTCAGCGTCACCACGGCGTACGGATTCGACGCGGTGAGCGCCAGCAGTACGAGCAGTACCGTCGACGCGATGATGCCGCTGAGCGTGACGCCGAAGAGATGGGCGTCCGCGTACCGGCCGCCCAGCGCCGCGCCCGCCAGCGCGCCGACGCCGAACAGCCCGAGCACGCTCGGGACCCAGCCGCTGTCCAGCCCGGCCACGTCCGTGAGCAGCGGGGCGAGATATGAGAACGCGCAGAAGACAGCGCCCCCGGAGAGCGCGGTGACGGCGATGGAGAGCCAGATCCGACGGTCGCGGTAGATGGTCAGCTCCCGCCCGACCCGCGGCTTCTCGGCCGGTGCCGGGATACGCGGGATCAGCGTCACAACACCGGCCAGCGCGACCGCGGAGGCCGCGCCGACGGCCCAGAACGCCGAGCGCCAGCCGAGGTGTTCGCCGAGGAACGCGCCCGCCGGTACGCCGAGTACGTTCGCGATGGACAGCCCGCCGATCATCACGGCCATGGCGCGGGCGCGCGCGTGGAGCGGGACCATCGCGATGGCGACGGCCGCGCCGACCGCCCAGAATCCGGCGCAGGCCAAGGCGCTGATCACCCGGGACGCGAAGAGCACCTCGTACGTCGGGGCGAGCGCGCCCATGACCTGGCCGAGGCCGAAGACGGAGATCAGGGCGACGAGCGTGGCACGGCGGGGCAGCCGCAGGGTGGCGACGGCGAGCAGCGGGGCGCCGACCACCATGCCGATCGCGAAGGCGGATATGAGGAGGCCGGCGGTGGGGATGGAGACGTCCAAGTCGTCCGCGAGCGGCGGCAGCAGGCCGGACAGCATGAACTCGCTCGTACCGAGGGCGAAGACGGCGAGGCCGAGTACGTAGACGGCGAGGGGCATGGGCGTACGTGTACGAGTACGGGTACGCGTGCCCGCATCGGCGCTCGGGGGCTCGCCGGGAAGTTCGCGGGGGAGCTTGCTGGTGCCGGCTTCGGCGTCGGGGCTTGCGGCGTGGGTGCGGGCGTCGGTGTCGGCGGAGTCCGGCATGACATGCGTCAACGTCGCAGTAGGGCGTTACATTCCCGGGGCCCGCTCGTTGCCCGTGGCGTTGTGGCGCTGGAGGATACGTGCCGCCGTGCAGGCCGCTACCACGCAGAACGCCACCGGGAGGAAGAAGGTGAGGTTCAGCGGGATGAAGTGGGTGAGTGGGCCGATGATCGCCGGGCCGGCGAGCATGCCGAGATAGCCGAGGCCCGCGACGCGGGAGACGTTCGTGCCCGCGCTCTCCTGGTCGGCGTGGCCCGCCGCGCTGAAGAGCTGGGGCACACAGCCCGAGAGGCCGATCCCGAAGACCGCCCAGCCGACCAGGGCCAGGGGGATCCACGGGGAGAGCGCGACCGCGGTCAGGCCGACGGCGCCCAGGGCCGCGCCGTACCGTACGACGGCCACCGGGCCGAAGCGCGCCGCCACCCGGTCCGTGAGCAGGCGGCCGACCGTCATGGCCGTCGAGAACGCGCCGTACGCGAAGGCCGCCGTGGCGGCCGGGGCGTCGAGGACGTCCCGCAGGGCCAGCACGCTCCAGTCGTTGGCGACGCCTTCGCAGAGCATGAGCATCAGAGCGAGTGCGGCGAGGGCCCAGATCTGCGGCGGCGTTTTGCGTGACACCTGGTCGCGCGGCCGAGTGGTGTGCGGTGCCGTGTTGCCGCTCGGCCCCATGTCGTGCGGCGTTGTGTCATGCGGCGGTGTGTCGTTGTGGGGTGCCGTGTTGCCCGGCTCCGCGCCGTGCGGTGCCGTGTTGACCTGCCCCGTGTCGTGCGGCGCGGCCGCCGCCGACGGCCGCAATAGCAGCGGCCCCGCGAGCGCGGTTACCGCCAGCGCGAACACACTCACCGCCGCCAGCGTCATGGGCGCGCTCCAGTGCCAGCTCAGTGTGCGGGCGCCGACCAGTGCCGCCAGGACTCCGCCGACCGAGAAGAAGGCGTGGAAGGCGGACATGACAGGGCGTCCATAGCCGCGCTCGACCTGGATGGCATGCGTGTTCATGCTGACGTCCAGACAGCCGTTGCCGAAGCCGAGCACGAGCAGTGCCGCGCCCAGCGTCCAGACGTTCGTGGCCAGTCCCGGCAGGGCCAGCGCCGCCCCGCACAGCGCCGCGCTCACCGGTACGGCCTTCCGCGCGCCGTAGCGGTCGGTGAGCGGTCCGACGAGCTGCATGCCCGCGAAGGCGCCCGCGCCGAGCAGCAGCAGGAGCCAGCCGAGCACGGCGTGGCTGACCCCGGCCCGGTGTTCCACGACCGGGATGTGCACCACCCACATGCCCAGCACGAAGCCGTTGAGGGTGAAGAAGCCGAAGGTGGCCAGCCGGGCGGCCCGCAGCGATCTCGCCACGCCGGACTTCCGTAGACCCGTCTTCCGTATGCCCGTCTTCCGCGTGCCGGACGACCTCTTCACGCCCGTTTCCGCCACGCCCGTTTCCGCCACGCCGGTTTCAGTCACACCAGTCTCCGTCATGCCCGTCTCGGTCACGTCGCTTTCCTCACGCCGCTTCTCTCCATGTCGGCGAACATAACAAACAAACCTGCTGTTCGTAAGATTGCCTATCGCACATCGATTGTGTTCAATGGGGGCATGGCAAGCACAGACCGACTGAGGCAGATCACCGATGCCGTACGCGCGAGCGGCCGGGCCAGCGTCGCCGAGCTGGCCGAGCTGACCGGCGCCTCGGAGATGACGGTCCGCCGCGATCTCGAAGTCCTCAGCGACCAGGGCGTCCTGGAGCGCTACCGCGGTGGCGCCAGAAGCCTGCTGCTGCGCGGCGAGGAGCCGCCGTTCGCGCTCAGGGCGCAGGACGGTGCGGAGGCGAAGCGGCGCATCGCCGCCGCCGTCGCCGAGCTGATCGCCGACGGCGAGTCGGTCGTCGTCGACAGCGGTACGACCTGTCTGGAAGTGGCCCGCGCGCTGGAGCACCGCAGGCTGACCGTCATGCCGCTCTCCCTCCACGCCGCCAACGCTCTGACCGGCGCCCCCCGCCTGAAACTGCTGCTGCCCGGCGGAGAGCCCCGTACGGGCGAACTCGCCCTCACCGGCCCCCTGACCGAGGCGTCACTCGCCGCGCTCCGCTTCGACACCGCCGTCATCGGCTGCTGCGGACTCTCCACCGCGGACGGTCTGACCGCGTACGACCTGTCCGACGCCGCGGTCAAACAAGCCGCGATCGCCTCAGCCCGCCGGGTCATCGCGGTGGCGGACGCCGCGAAGTTCTCCCGTACCGCGCTCGCCTTCGTCGCACCGGTCTCCGCGCTGCACGCCGTCGTGACGGACGAGGAGGCGCCGTACGAGGAGACGGGAGCGATGGCCGCGGCGGGTGTGACGGTACGGCGGGTCTGACCGTGTGACGGTACGGCGACTGCGCGGCGGCCGTGACCGCGGCGGGCCTGACCGCGTGACAGGAGTGCCCGTACGGCGGGTGTGACCGCGCGACCCGTCTGACCGTGCGGCGGGTGTGACCGTACAGCGGGTGAAAGGGATGATCCTCCAGTGGTGGGAGGAGCCGCCGAGCCATGACAATGGGGACGCGACGGCGGCCCGGTACCGGCGGCGGCCCTCGCGTACGACGGGCAGGTTCCGCGTACCCCATGTCACGTCGGCCGAATGCGCGAGGAGCGACCATGGCTGGACAGTTCGAGGCGACCACGGAGATCGACCGGCCCATCGAGGAGGTGTTCGCCTTTCTCGCCGACGGTACGAACGACCCGAAGTTCAGCCCCCGCGTACAGGCGATCCAGAAGACCCCGGACGGGCCCACCGCCGTCGGAACCGTCTTCCGCAGCACGGTCAAGGACGCCGGCATGACGACCAAGCGGGAGATCCGGATCACCGAGCTGGAGTCGCCCACCAAGATCCGCTGGACCGAGACGTCCAAGAACCTCGTCACCTCGGCGGACGGCGGTTACGACCTGGAGAGCACCGGCGCGGGCAAGACGCGGGTACGGATCTTCAACGCCCTTGAGGGGCACGGGATCGGCAAGCTGCTGGTCGGTGTCGCGCTGAGCGCGGCGCGCAAGGACGCGCGCGCGTTCGCGGCGCGGATCAAGAAGGCCGCCGAAGCGTCGTAACCTGCCGCCCGTCCCCGCTGCCCGCCCCCCGCTGTCCGACCCGCCCGCCGCGTGGGCCCCGGTCCACTCCGGGGCCCACGCGGCGGGCGGG
>NZ_LATD01000330.1 GCF_000981895.1 Streptomyces odonnellii
GGCGGGGGCCGGGGAGCGGTTGATGTCGCGGAGCAGGGCGTCGACGCGCTGGGCGTGCTCACGGAGAGCGATCTGTACGGCGGGGTGCTCGCAGAGTGCCTTGAGGGAGCGGCCGAGGCCGGAGTTGGGCCAGTTCGAGCCGCGGATCGTGGTCAGCAGGTCGGTCAGCTTGACGCTGTCGGAGATCCCGATGTGCTCGACGAGGATCTCGGGCAGGTCCAGCGGGTCGACGGCGAAGGCCTGCGCGGTCTTGGCGAGGGAGGCGACGAGGGGTTCGCGCAGTTCGTGCTCGTCCCTGGTCATGGCGGCGACGAGATCGTGGTCGGACTCGTCGTGGTCGCCGGCGCGAGGGGTACGGCGGGGCACGGCGAACGGCGCCGCACGCAGCTCCTGGAGGAAGCGCATGAAGCGCTCCCCGGACAGTACGTCGGCGGCCCAGGCCGGGCACTCGGGGTCGCCCGGAGGCGGGCCGAGCAGGGTCTTGAGGGTCTGGGACGCGTACAGCTCGGGCTGGCGGATCAGCCAGCGGTGGAACAGCCACCAGCGGATGCGCTCCACCGAACCGTCGGAGACCCCGCGCTGTTCGAGGGTACGGAGACGGCGCTGGAGGCGGGGGAAGCCCTGGGCGAACTTGGCGAAGCGGTCGCGCTCGGGGGTGGTCTCCTCGGCCTCGGCTCCCCCTCCGGTCCCTGCTCCGGGCCCGGCTCCCGCTCCGGCACCGGCACCAGCACCCGCCCTGGACGAGCCGCCGGCCGCTGGGCCGCCGGTGACCACGCCCGCGCGCTGGGCCGCCTCGTGCGTCCAGAAGGCCTGGCCGACCAGGGGCAGCAGGACGGCCAGCGCGGCTTCGCTGGGCGAGAGCTGGGTGCCGGGGGCCAGCTTGTCGGTGAGGAAGCCAAGACGGTCCTGGGCGCGCTTGGCCAGCTCGCTGTCGTGCCAGGGGTCGTCGCGGAGCGCCGCGGCGGCCTTCTCGTACCCGTCGGCGAGCCGGGCGGCGAGGGTGCCGCAGACCTCCTTGAGGGCATCGCGGGCGTTGCCCGGGGTGGTGCGTTCCCAGACGGGGTGGGTGGCGGTGCTCCGTACCCAGGGGTGCTCCGAGGAGTCGCGGGCCGGGCCCGGCAGTACGGTGAACTCGGGCCAGGGGATGTCCGTTTCGACCCTGATCTGCTGGACCGGGGGCTTCTTGCCGTACGCCGTGTGCAGTTCGGTCACGCGCCGCTGGACGGCCTCGGCGAACTCGCCGATGTGCAGGGTGTGCTGGACGCCGGTCACGATGTCGGAGACGGCGCGGGAGAACAGACTGAAGGAGTCGCCGGGCTGGGTGCCGAGGTCGGTCCCATGGGCGTCCTCGCTCTGGACGACGGCCTCGGACTCGTCCACGTACAACGCGTACTGGCCCTTGGAACAGGCGTATATGTAGGCGACCTTGCGGCGCAGGGCCGCAGCGATCTTGGGCTTTTCCCAGCCGGGCATCCGGGGCGGGGCCGCCTTGGCCCTGCGCGCGGCGCCTTCGCGGCAGGCGTCGATGAGGAAGACGACCTGGCCGGCGGGGGAGTCTTCGAGTTCTTTCTGCCAGCCGATCTCGATACAACTGTCGGCGAAGGAGCCGCCCTCGTAATAGGCGTCCTCGGGGATGAGGTAGTCGCGGCCCTCGAAGTGCAGGCCATGACCGCTGAGCAGGATGAACAGGGTGTCGCCGCGGCCGGCTTCGCGCAGGAAGCGCAGCACGTGGCGATTGACGGCGTTCGGGGTGATGCCTCGCTGCGACTCGGCGATCTCGACGGGCTGGAAGCCGCGTTCGGAGAGCGCGGTGTTCATCCTCTGGAGATCGTCCCGGATGAAGGGGAGGGACCGGATCGCCGGTTCGTCGTACTCACTGGCGCCGATGAGCAGGGCCTTGTGGCGCGGGCGTGACGACGGTCCGGAGCGGGGCGAGGGTGTCGACCGGGGCGACGGCGGCATGGGCGGGGACCGCTACGACGGGCGCTTGAACGTCAGCGTCAGACCGCGGGTGCCCTGGATCTGGCCGCTGCCGATGAGCTGGATACCGCCGCTCGCGGTGACCTGGAAGGAGAGCTGGGCCTCGGCGAGGGGGAGCGTACCGCCACGGTTCGCGACCTCCTCGAAGACCTTCTGGAGGGCGTCGACGGTGTCCGCGAGATTCTTGCGGAGGGGGCCGAGGGGGACGGAGCGCAGGACGGTCTCGCCGTCGGAGCCGTGGCGGAAGAGGCCGCCCATGGCGTTGCCGTCGCCGCTGTCCTCGTCTTCGACCACGTCGACCCAGAAGGGGAGAGTCCCGCCCTCGGTCTGCTCGTCGACGTGGTCGATGCGGCTGATGTGGCCCGCGAGGTGGTCCGCCGTCTGCTCCGTCATACCGAAAACGCCCCCTGAAGCTGATGGAGACTCAACTCTAGTGCGGTGCAAGGCGTCTATCGACTGAACGTGCGCGAACGAGATGTCATGACGCCCGGAGGCCGGTCAGCTCCGCGGTGAGATTGGCCCGGGCGCGGGCCTCCCATTCTCGTACGGCATAAGGGGTTCGGAACAGGCCCGGCAGCGCGAGCAGTTGCTCCAGTACGGCCGCCCGGCCCGCCCGGAAATCGGCGTCGGGGACGAAGCCGTACTCCTCCCGTACCGCCGCCTGGTACGCCTCGTACGCCTCCGGGGCCGAGGCCAGGACCGCGAGGTCGGCATCGCACAGGACGGCTCCGTCGCGGTCGCCGGGGGCGGCGGCGTGGGTGGTGGTGAGACGGACGAGCCGGGCGACCTCACGCGTACGGTCGTCGCTCAACCCGGCCTCGGCGAGGGCGCGTTCGGCGAGACGGGCGGAGCGCTCCTCGTTCTCGGAGCGGTCGGGGCGGTAGACGGCGTCGTGGAACCAGGCGGCGAGGCGTACGAGATCGGGGTCCTCGGCGTACTCGGCGAGGGTGTCGATGTGGTCGAGGACGGCGAGCAGATGGGCGGTGGTGTGGTAGCTGCGCTGGGGCTCGGCCCAGCGTGCGAGCAGGTCGTCGGCGTAGGGGTACGGGTCGGGGCGTGAGGCGTCGCCCGGGTCACGGAGGGCGTCGAGGGCGGCGGCGAAGCGGTCGCGGAGGGCGGGGTGCGGCTCGGGTGCGGGCATGGGACGACCTTAGGGCGAGGGCCGGCAGCCGTTCCGTACGGCGGGTGTACGGAACGGCTACCGGCCCGGAACGGCGTCAGCGCCTTGGGCTCCTGTCATGGGCTCCAGCGCGTTGGACCGCCGAGCCTTGGACTACGGACTACAGCGCCCGGAACCCGCGCAGCCGGAGCGAGTTGCCGACCACGAACACCGACGAGAAGGCCATGGCCGCCCCGGCGATCATCGGGTTGAGGAGTCCGGCGGCGGCGAGCGGGATCGCGGCGACGTTGTAGGCGAAGGCCCAGAAGAGGTTGACGCGGATCGTGGTGAGTGTGCGGCGGGCGAGGCGGATGGCATCGGCGGTGGCGCGCAGGTCGCCCCGTACGAGCGTGAGGTCCCCCGCCTCGATCGCGGCGTCGGTGCCCGTGCCCATGGCGAGACCGAGGTCGGCCTGGGCGAGCGCGGCGGCGTCGTTGACACCGTCGCCGACCATGGCGACGCTGCGGCCCTCGGCCTGGAGCTTCTTGATGACGTCGACCTTGTCCTGGGGCAGGACCTCGGCGACGACCTGGTCCGGGTCGATACCGACCTCGGCGGCCACGGAGGCGGCGACGGCCTTGTTGTCGCCGGTGAGGAGGACCGGGGTCAGACCGAGGGCGCGGAGCCGGCGGACCGCTTCGGCGCTGGTGTCCTTGACCGCGTCGGCGACTTCGAGGACGGCGCGTGCCTCGCCGTCCCAGGCGACCGCGATGGCGGTACGGCCCGCCGCCTCGGCCTCGGACTTCCGCTGCTCCAGGCCGTCGGGGAGACGGATCTCCCATTCGGCGAGCAACTGGGTACGGCCGACGAGGACGGCGTGTCCTTCGACGACGCCCTGGACACCGAGACCGGGGACGTTGGCGAAGTCCTCGGGCACCGGAAGAGCGCTGTCAGTGTCGTTGGTGCTGTCAGCGCCGTCCGTGCCGGTCGCGGCGGCCAGACGCTCGGTCGCGCCGGTCGCGACGGCGCGTGCGACGGGGTGTTCCGAGGCGTGTTCCAGCGCGCCCGCCAGCCGCAGCGCCTCGGTCTCGTCCGTACCGGGTGCGGTGTGGACGGCGAGCAGTGTCATCCGGCCGGTGGTCACGGTCCCGGTCTTGTCGAGTACGACCGTGTCGGCCCGGCGGGTGGATTCGAGCACCTCGGGCCCCTTGATCAGGATGCCGAGCTGCGCCCCGCGCCCGGTCCCGACCAGCAGCGCCGTCGGTGTGGCCAGGCCCAGTGCGCAGGGGCAGGCGATGATCAGGACGGCCACGGCGGCGGTGAAGGCCGCGGTCGGACCGGCGCCGTTGCCGAGCCAGAAGCCGAGCGTCGCCAGGGCGAGGGCGATGACGGCCGGGACGAAGACGGCGGAGATCCGGTCGGCGAGGCGCTGGGCGGCGGCCTTGCCGTTCTGGGCCTCCTCGACCATCCGGGCCATCCGCGCGAGCTGGGTGTCCGCGCCGATACGGGTCGCCTCGACGAGGAGCCGCCCGCCCGCGTTGAGGGTCGCCCCGGTGACCGCGTCCCCGACGGACACCTCGACCGGCACGGATTCCCCCGTGAGCATCGAGGCGTCGACGGCGGAGGAGCCCTCGACGACCGTGCCGTCGGTGGCGATCTTCTCGCCGGGCCGTATGACGAAGCGGTCGCCGAGCCGGAGCGCGGCGGTGGGCACGGTGGTCTCGCGCCCGTCGCGCAGGACGGTGACCTCCTTGGCGCCCAGTTCCAGCAGCGCGCGCAGGGCCGCGCCGGCCTTGCGCTTGGCGCGGGCCTCGAAGTAGCGGCCGGCCAGGATGAAGGCGGTGACCCCGGCGGCGGCTTCCAGATAGATGTTCCCGGCGCCGTCGGAGCGGGCGATCGTCAGCTCGAAGGGATGCGTCATCCCGGGCATCCCCGCCGTACCGAAGAACAGCGCCCACAGCGACCAGCCGAACGCGGCGATGGTGCCGACCGAGATCAGCGTGTCCATGGTGGCCGCGCCGTGCCGGGCGTTGGTGAGGGCCGCGCGGTGGAAGGGGTAGCCGGCGTAGACGACGACCGGGGCGGCGAGGGTGAGGGAGAACCACTGCCAGTACTCGAACTGGAGGGCGGGGATCATCGCCATCGCGATGACGGGTACGGAGAGGACGACGGCGGTGATCAGGCGCTCGCGCAGGGAGCGCAGCTCGGCGTCCTTGGCCTGGTCCTCGGCGCTCGGCCGGTCGTCACGGGGCTCGCCGGGCTCGCCGGGCGAGGGCTCCGGGCGTACGGGAGCGGGCTCGTGCGCGGTGTAACCGGTGGCCTCGACGGTCGCGATGAGGTCCTGTACGGCGACGTCCCCGCCGCGGTAGACGACCTTGGCCTTCTCGGTCGCGTAGTTGACGGTGGCCTCGACGCCGTCCATCCGGTTCAGCTTCTTCTCGATCCGGGCGGCACAGGAGGCACAGGTCATACCGCCGATCAGCAGCTCGACTTCGGCGGGTGTGCCGGTGGTCTGGGCGAGGCTCATGGCTGATGGCTCCTCGGTGTCGTCCCGTACATCTTCATCGTACCCCCCAGGGGTATCCCTTCCCTTCAGGTATACCTCGGGCGGGCGATGACTTCAATATACCCCTCGGGGGTATTTTTATCCGCGCGTCCCGACTCTGGTGGGGCCCACGGTACGGGTGCGCCGGTGCGGCGGGTTTTGGCTCCCCTTAGGCTGGACATTGGACTAGACCTATAGCCCGGCCCAGCTCTGTCCTGCCCGTCCCCGAAGTCCACCCCCTATGAATGAGGTCCCATGAGCAAGCGTGCAGTCCTGGAGGTGATCGCCCTCGACGCGGCGGACGCGGTCGCCGCGCGGCGCGGAGGCGCGGACCGCCTCGAACTCGTCACCGACATGGCGGCGGACGGGCTGACCCCGCCCCGCGAGACCTTCGCGGAGATCCGCGCGGCGGTCGACATCCCGCTGCGGGTGATGCTGCGGCTGGCCGACGGCTTCACGGTGGCCGAGCCCGGGGCGCCCGGCGACGCGGACGCGCTGGTGGAGGCGGCGCGCGGGCTGCGGGCGGAGGGGGCGGACGAATTCGTCCTCGGCTTCCTCGACGAGGACGGGATGCCCGATCTGGTGACGGTGGAACGGCTGCTCGCGGAGCTGGACGGCTGCCGCTGGACCTTCCACCGGGCGATCGACCGCGCGGTCGACCGCGACGCGCTGCGCAAGCAGCTCGCGGATCTGCCCGGGCTCGACACGTATCTCACCGCCGGTTCGGCCACGGGCGTGGACGACGGCCTGCCGACGCTGCTCGCGGAAGCGCGCGCGGCGGGCCGCGGCGAACCGGGCTACGGCCCCCACATGCTGGTCGGCGGCGGTCTCCGTCTCGACCATGTGGAGGTCCTGGTCGACGCGGGCGTCGACGGCTTCCACATCGGCGGCGCGGCGAGGCCGGGCGGCTGGGAGGCGCCGGTGTCGTCGGAGGCGGTACGGGAGTGGCGGACGAGGCTGGACGGGTAAGGGGGGGCGCCGGGACGGGCCGTGGATCCGGGCACCCGGATCCCGGCCCTTCGGCCCGGCTGCGAACGCCAAGCTCAGCGGAAGTCCGACTCGTTCAGCGGACGTCCGACTCGTTCAGCGGAAGTCGTCGGCGTGGTCCGCGGCCCACTGGGCGTAGGTCTGCCCCGGCGCGCCGGTGATCTTTCCGACGATCGCGGAGGTCGTGGCCGGGACGCCGTCGGCGGCGGCCCACTGGTTCACGATCGCCTCGGCGATGACCGGCGGCCATGTCCTGCTGATTTCCGCGCGAGCCTGCTTGTCGGAGATGTGCTCGATCCGGATGCGGCGGCCGATGGCCTCGCCGATGTGCTCGACCTGGCGTCGCAGGGTCAGGGACCCGGCCCCGTAGACGGTGTAGGCCTGGTGCGAGTGGCCCGGTTCGGTCAGCGCGGTCACCGCGAGCGCCGCGATGTCCTTCTCGGGTACCGGAGCCGACTGTGCGAGCGGATAGGGAAGGCGGACGACGTTGTCGGTGCGGATCGATTCGGCCCACCAGGTACGGGTGTTGGCGGCGAAGGTCCCCGGCCTGAGGAACGTCCAGTCCATGCCGGACCGTTGGACGGCCCGCTCGATCGTACGGTTCAGGCGGGGGACCAGGTGGTCGGCGTCCGGGTCCAGCACCGACACCGACGAGAGCAGGACCACCTGCCGGATCCCCGCGGCCGTGGCCGCCGCGGTGACCTTCTCGATGTCGTAGGGCTTCTCGGGGTCGAGCATTCCGTACAGGAACGCCTTGTCGGCACCGTCGAGCGCCGCGGGCAGCGTCTCGGGACGCGCCAGGTCGGCGGTGGCGGTTTCCAGGCCGGGCGGCAAGCCCGCTGCTGGGGTTCTGCTGATGGCTCTGACCTGCTCGCCGGCGGCCAGCAGGCCGGCGGCCACGTGACGACCCACGTTGCCGCGGGCGCCGAAGACGACTGTCACCATGACGGGACCTCCTGTTGGTTGTGGACCTTGTCGGTCGTGGACGTGGACGTGGTCGTGGACGTGAAGTGCCGCTGCCGGCACGGGCGTCGGCAGCGAGTGACTGGGTGAGGGGCCCGGTCCCCGCTCAGGGCTGAATGTTCTCCAGGTCTTCCAGCAGGCCCGGGTGGATCGGCTGCCAGCCGAGGGTCTGCCGGGTGTGCGTGCTGGACGAGGGCTGGTCGTACGCGAAGATCGGGCCGAGCGGACCGTAGGTCTCCGGCGGCACCGACTCGACCGGCAGGCCGAGCCGTCGGCCGATGACCGTGGCGATGTCACGCACCGTGTCTCCCTCGTCGGCCACGGCGTGCCAGGAGCTGCCGGCCGGGGCCAGTTCCAGGGCGAGCCGGAAGAGGACTGCCGCGTCGAGCGCGTGCACGGCCGGCCAGCGCTGGGTGCCGTCGCCCGGGTAGCCGGAAACTCCGGTCTGGCGCGCGATGCCGGTCAGCAGACCGGCGAATCCGCCCGTGCCCTGGTTGTGGACGGTACGCGGCAGGCGTACGGCCGTGCTCCGGACCCCGCGCGAGGCCAGGTCCAGGACCGCCATGACCGCGCGACCGCGGCCACCGACCGGCCCGTCGGTCGGCAGTGGATCGGCCTCGGTGGAGGGTCGGCCCGGCGCGGCGGGCGTACCCGAGGCGGTGACCAAGGGGCGGTCGCTGCCGATGAGTTCCTCGCCGAGGGCCGCGAGGGCGGCACTTTCCTCGGCGACCGCGTTCGCGAGGGCGTCGGGGCTGCTGAAGTCGTTGGCGAACGCCAGGTGGATCACCCCGTCGACCCGGGCGACGCCGGCGCGCAGGACGTCCAGGTCGGCGAGGGCTCCCCGGAGCGGTTCGGCGCCCGCCTTCTCGGCGGCCAGCGCGGACGCGTCGGAGCGGGCGAGCGCGAGGACGGTGTGGCCGTTGCCGAGCAGTTCGGCGACGACGGCGGAGCCGATCAGACCGGTGCCGCCAGTGATCAAAACACGCATGGAATTCTCCCCAAGTGACGGGACTCTTGTCCCGTCACTCTAACAGGTGATGGGACAAGAGTCCCATCGCGTATGATCGACCCATGGGGAGATGGGAACCGGGGGCGCGCGAACGCCTCGTCGTGGCTGCTGTCGACCTGTTCACCGAGCAGGGGTACGACGCGACGACGGTCGCGCAGATCGCCGAGCGCGCCGGGGTGACCAAGAGCACGTTCTTCCGGCACTTCCCCGACAAGCGCGAGCTGCTGGTGGCCGGACAGGAGACGCTGAGCCGGCTGCTGGCCGAAGGGATCACCGAGGCGCCCGGTGACGCCAGCCCGCTCGAAGCGGTCGCCGCCGGTCTTGAGCGCGCGTCGAGCGCGATGGGCGCCATGAACCGGGAGCTCGCCCCTCGCCTGAAGGCGGCCGTCGCCGCCAGCGCCGAGCTTCAGGAGCGTGACGCCCTCAAGAGCGTCAGCCTCGCGGCCGCGATGACGACCGCTCTGATCGACCGCGGCGTACCCGGTCCGACCGCGGCTCTCGCGGGCGAGCTGGGCGTCCTCGCCTTCAAGCGGGCGTACGCCGAATGGGCCGAAGGGGACGGTTCCGCCAAGGGCGAGCTCGCCGAGTACGCCATGGCGGCCCTGGACGACCTGCGCGCGGCGAGCGCGTCGCTGGGCTGACCGGCCTGCTGCCTTCTGTCTTCCTGATTGCCTTGCCCGCCGGGCGCCGGACCTGTCTCCGGCGTGCGGGACATATGCCGTATTCGGGTATGTATCCCGCTGAAACCACTGAACTCCCATCGAAGGGCATGTCATGAAGTTCGCGGTCATCGGCGGTACAGGGCTGATCGGGTCACACGTCGTCAGAAAGCTGAACGCCGCCGGCCATGAGGCGGTACCCCACGGGCACTCCACCGGAATCGACGTCATCAGCGGCCGGGGACTGGACCAGGCGGTGACCGGGGCCGATGTGATCGTCAATCTGACGAACTCCCCGACCTTCGACGAAGCCTCCCCGGCCTTCTTCCGGACCTCGATGGACAATCTGCTGGCCGCGGGCCGGAAGAGCGGCGTCGGTCACTTCGTGATCCTGTCGATCGTCGGCGTGGATCAAGTGCCGGAAGTGGACTACTACCGGGCCAAGGCGCTCCAGGAGGACATCCTCGCGGCCGGGCCGATCCCCTACTCGATCGTCCGCGCCACACAGTTCATGGAGTTCATCGAAGCGATCCTGTCCTGGACCGCCGACGGCGACACCGTCCGGCTGCCCGCCACGCCGGTCCAGCCGATCGCCGCCGAGGACGTGGCCGAGGCGGTGGCGGACGTCGCGGCGGGCACCCCGCTGAGAGGCATTCGCAACATCGCCGGTCCGGAGATCTTCACCCTCGACGAGCTGGGCCGGATCACCCTGGCCCACAAGGGTGACAACCGTACGGTCGTCACCGACCCCACCGCCGGCATGTTCGCCGCCGTCAAGGGCGACGTCCTCACCGACAAGGACGCCCGCCTCGCCCCCACCCGTTACGCCGACTGGCTCTCCTGAACCGCTCGTCCGGCCGGGGGCCGGCCCGCGAGCTCCGCCGGGAGCGGCTCCGAGTGGAGGATCGTGAGGCCGGAGACCGCTCGCGTCAGGGCGACGTACAGCCGGCGGAGGCCGGTGCGTTCGTCCGGTTCCCCGGAGACGACGAGCGCGGGGTCGTCCAGGACCACGTAGTCGTACTCCAGACCCTTCGCCAGCGAGGCCGGGACCAGGGTGAGGCGGGAGGCCGTGGTCGTTTCCTCGCCCGGGGAGAGCCAGGGCATGCCCGCCGCCGTGAGTGCCTCGCGCAGGGCCGGGATCCTGGAGTCCGCGGCGATCAGCCCGGTGGAGCCCTCATGGGCCAGGGCTTCCGTGCAGGCCGCCACGACCGCCGGGTCCAGGGCGGCCGCGTCGGGCACCGCCCGTACCTCCAGCGAGCCCGGCGACTCGCGGACCGACCGGACCTCCGCCAGGCCCGGCGAGATGTGCGGGAGCAGCCTCGACGCGTACGCGATGACCTCGCGCGGTACACGGAAGCCCGCCGTCAGCTCCTCGACCACCGCGTCCGCCTTGCCGAGGTGGCGCAGGGCGTCCGCCCAGCTCGCCGTGGCCCACGGGGTGGTTCCCTGGGCCAGATCGCCCAGGACCGTGGCCGAACCCGTCGAGCAGCGGCGCCCCACCGCGCGGTACTGCATGGGGGACAGGTCCTGCGCCTCGTCCAGCACGACATGGCCCAACGAGTGCGTACGGGCGATCAGATCGGCCGTCTCGTCGATCAGCACCGCGTCCGCCGCCGACCACTTCACCGACTTCAGGCCGCGCGCCGGCTTCGTCCACAGGATCGTCCGCTGCTCGTCGGCCGTCAGCAGGTCCGCCGCGTGCTCCGCCAGGAACTCCGCGTCGGAGAGCAGCCGCAGCACCAGTTTCGTCGGATCGACCGGCGGCCAGACGGCCTTGACCAGCGCCTTCACCGCCGGGTTCCGTGCCACCGCGTCCTGCACCCGGTCGTCGGGCGCCTCGCCCGCCCGTTCCATCTGTACGAGCACGGCATGCGCGACCCGTTGTGGAAGGGCCTCACGGGCGGCTCCGTACCGCATGTCCCGGGCCAGCAACTCCCGGACGATCTCTTCGAGTTCGTACACCGGGACCCGCCACCGCCGTGAGCCGCGCACCACCACGACCCCCTCCGTCGGCAGGGTCACATGGGACCGTACGGCCCGGCGCAGGACCTCGGCCATCCGGGCGTCGCCCTTGACGACCGCGGCGGGCGCGGGGTCCGTACCGCGTACCTCCACCGCGGCGACCGCGGCGACCAGATCGTCCACCGTGGACTGCCGCACCTCCAACTCGCCCAGTGCGGGCAGGACTTGCTCGATGTAGTGGAGGAAGGAGGCGTTGGGCCCGATGACCAGCGTGCCGGTACGGGCCAGCCGCTCGCGGTGCGCGTACAGCAGATACGCGACCCGGTGCAGGCCGACCGCGGTCTTGCCGGTGCCGGGACCGCCCTGGACACAGACCGTACCGCCGAGGCCGCTCCGTACGATCTCGTCCTGCTCGGGCTGGATCGTCGCGACGATGTCCCGCATGGGGCCGACACGCGGGCGTTCGATTTCCGCCTGGAGGAGTTTGCTGGTGCGCGCGGCCTCGGCGGGGTCGGAGAGGTGCTCGTCCTCGTACGCGGTGAGGTCGCCGCCGGTGTAGCCGAAGCGGCGGCGCAGGGCGACATCGAGCGGGTCCTTCTTGGAGGCGCGGTAGAACGGCTGGGAGACGGGGGCGCGCCAGTCGATGACCATGGGGTCGCCGTCGGCGTCGTGCACATGGCGACGGCCGATGTAGAACCGGTCCCCGTCCGCGCCTTCGGCCTGCGCCGCTCCCACGGCGTGCAGATAGTCGAGGCGGCCGAAGAAGAGGGGGGTGTGGGAGAGATCGGCGAGGGCCTTGATGCGCTCCTCGATCTGGGCCTCCAGGACGGCGGCGTTGACCCAGTTCGCGGTGACATCGGTGATGTCGAGCGCCTGGACGTCCTCGCGCATGGCGCGGAGGGCGGAGCGGGAGGCGCTGAGATGGGCGCGTTCGGTACCGAGGGGGTCGGTGGGGTCGGAGGGGTCAGTGGGCTCGGTG
>NZ_LATD01000331.1 GCF_000981895.1 Streptomyces odonnellii
CGGCGGGGGTGGCGCGGGGGTGGTCAGCCTCGGCGCGGTGGTCTCCTGCGCGCTGTATCTGCGGCAGTTGGCAGAACCACTCGACGCCATTCTGCTGTGGGTGGAGCAACTACAGAGCAGTAGTGCTTCGTTCGCCCGGGTGGAGGGGCTGGCACTGGCCCCGAGCGCACCGCGGTGTGGCGGGCCCACACCCTCCGACGACCGGATCGCGGTCGAGGGTGTGTGGTACGCCTATGACAGCGGGCGCGCCGAGCCGCGCGATGTGCTGCGCGGGGTCGATCTGACCGTACGGCCCGGCGAACGGCTCGCCGTCGTGGGTCCGTCCGGCGCCGGGAAGTCCACCCTGGGCAGGCTGCTGGCCGGTGTCGACCGGCCGCGCGCGGGCTCGGTGACCGTGGGCGGTGTCCCGATCGCGGACCTCGACCCCGGTCAACTGCGCCGCCAGGTCGTCCTGGTGACCCAGGAGCACCATGTCTTCACCGATTCCATCCGCGACAACCTGCTGATCGCCGCGCCGGGCGCCACCGACGAGGAGATACGCACGGCGCTCGACGCCGTCGGCGCGGACTGGATCGACGAGCTGCCGGACGGCCTCGACACCGTGCCGGGTGCGTCGGCGACAGGCGGGGCGGAGCTACGTATCGACGGCGCCCGCGCCCAGCAACTCGCCCTGGCACGGGTGGTGCTGGCCGATCCGCACACCCTCATCCTCGACGAGGCGACAGCCCTGCTCGACCCGGCGACCGCGCGCCACGCGGAACGCGCGCTGGCCGCCGTCCTCGAAGGCCGAACGGTCATCGCCATCGCCCACCGGCTGGACACCGCGCGCGACGCGGACCGGGTGGCGGTGATGGACGACGGCAGGCTGACCGAACTCGGCACGCACGACGCCCTGGTGGCGGCGGGCGGCCCGTACGCCGGGCTGTGGCACTCCTGGCACGGTGACCCGCGGACCCGGCGCTGATACGCGGGCCCGCACAACCGGTACTGACGCGCGGCCCCGCGCACTCGGCGCCGGCACGCGGGCCCGCTGCTCACCGGCCCGTGAACCCGCCGCTCACGCGCTCATCAAGAGGGGCGCGCGGCGGCCGTCCCGTGGTCAGACCGCCGCGGCCGGTGGTGGTGCGAGCTGGTCCGCCAGCCAGGTCGGTACGCCGCCCAGCAGCCGGAACAGCCGGCTCGCCTCCGCGCGCAGCCGGGATGCCTCCGGCTCCGGCTCAGCGTCGGCCAGCGCCGCCAGCGCCGGAGCCGTACCGACCAGATAGCCCAGCTCCTCGCGGATACGGAGCGACTCGCTGAAGCCGTGCCGCGCCTCCGACAGCTCGCCCTCCCGCAGGGCCAGCCCGGCGAGATGGCGCCAGGTGAACGAGAGCAGCAGCGTCTCGCCGTGCGCGGTGGCGGCGGCGTGGGCGCGGCGGTACGCGGCGCGCGCGGACTGCGGGGAGTCCGAGAGATGCTCCGCGATCAGTCCGCGGCGGAAGTCGAGCAGGGCACGGGCGGGCGCCGTCGGGTCGAGCAGGGCCGCCGCTCTGCCGAGGGCGGCGCGTGCCTCGTCCGCGCGGTCGCGCACGCCGAGGACGGTCGAGGCGTAGGCGAGATGGCCGCGTTCGCAGGCCGCGGCGCCGCGCTCGTCGTCCTCGCGGGCCGTGGCCTCCGCGGAGCGCAGCGCGTCCTCGGCCTCCGGCCAGCCGGTCCCGGTGAACAGACAGCGCTCGACGAGCAGCGAGGCCCGTTGGAGCGCGGGCGCCGGGGCGGCGGTGTGCGGTGCGAGCAGGGCCGCTGCGTCGGTCCAACAGCCGCGCGAGCGCAGCCGCCATACCGCGGTCTGGAGTGGGTTGTCACCAGCGGTGGTTCCGGAACCAGACATGGCGGTATGCGCCACATTGCCCTCCCCGAGCGCGCCATTGTGCTGTTGAGTGTGGACGCATCTCAGCACGGATGAGCATGCCGGGCCAATAGGTCAGGTGAAAAATTTCACAATCACTTGGGGTGCGAAGTCGGTCTTGAAGGGCGGCAGAAGGGGCGCGCGAGGGGTGCCGCAGAGCGGGTCCGGGGTCGTCGACAGGGCCCTCACCTGCGGTGACGGCGGCGGTACGGTCGGCGGCGCGGGCGCCCGGGTGGTGGAACTCACAGTCCGGGGACATGGCGGATCTTTTCCGTGCCCGTATCGGGTGATCGCGTCAACCGGCCTGGACAGAGGCTTCGACGAGGGCCGTGCGAACGAAGCTTTTCGGCCACCGGGAGGCCGCCGGGGGGCACCGGGCCGGGTGCCCGGGCTATCAGGGGGCGCGCCGGGCCACCGGACGCGCGCGCAGGCCGTCAGGCAGGCGTCCAGGTCACCTGGCCACGCGGTCCCGCCCGGGCGCCCGGGCGACGCGCCCTCGCCAGGCCTCGGAACGCGGCCCGGCCAGCCAGGCACCGGCTCAGCTCATTCTCAGGGCCAGGAAGAAGTCCAGCTTGTCCTCCAGGCGTGACAGATCCCGCCCGGTGAGCTGTTCGATCCTGCCCACTCGATAGCGCAGCGTGTTCACATGCAGATGCAGTCTGGCCGCGCACCGGGTCCAGGAGCCGTCGCAGTCGAGGAACGCCTCCAGGGTGGGGATCAGCTCCGCGCGATGGCGCCGGTCGTAGGCGCGGAGCGGGTCCAGGAGCCGCGCCGTGAACGCCCGGCGCACATCGTCGGGCACGAAGGGCAGCAGCAGGACGTGCGAGGCCAGCTCGTGATGGCCCGCGGCGCAGACCCGTCCGGCCCGGGCCGCGGCCACCCGGCGGGCGTGCCGGGCCTCCTCCAGGGCGCCGCGCAGCCCCTCCGCCGAGTGGACGACCGCGCTGACCCCCACAGTGAGCCGTCCGTCGTCGCCGAGGCCCGCCGACAGGGGCTCCCGTACGGCGGCCAGCAGCGCGTCCGCGCGCAGACCGGGTTCGGGCGCCGGATCCGTGTCGGCCTCCGACGGGTCGGCCAGTACCAGCAGCACCGCGGGCATGGCCGGAAGCGGTACGAGCGCGACCGCCTCGTCACCCGTCCGTGCCACCGCGATCCGGTCGGGTGAGTCCGCCGCGGCCGCTCCTGCCGGTGCCCCCGCCGCCCCGGCTCCCGCTGCCCCGGTCCCCGGCGTCACCGGGCCGGCCAGGATCTCCTCGAGCAGTGCCTGGGCGACCGGGCCGCCGCTCACCTCCGTGCCCGTGCCCGTACCTGTACCGCTGTGACCGCCCTGGCCGGAACCGCCGTCCCGGGCCCAGTCCACCGTGGCCACCACCACCTGCCAGTGCGGCGCGGTCGTCAGCCCCGGCAGCAGCACCGGAGCGGCCACCCGCAGCCGCGCCGCGATCTCGGCCGGCGCCGCGGCCGCCTGGATCAGCTCCACGACATCCTGGGCGAGTCGGCGCCGTACCGCGCGGGCCGCGTCCCGCCGGTCCCGCTCCACCGCGATGAGCTGTGTGACGCCCCGTAGCAGATCGAGGCGGGCCGTCGGCCAGTCGCCCGCGTCCGCCTCGACGGCCAGCAGCCAGTCGGAGAGCACGGTCTCGCGCACATCGGGCGAGGCGAGGGCGGAGGCCCCGCGCCCCGGCTCTCGTACCGGGAAGAGGGAGTACGCCGTGCCGTCGACGCTCGTACGGTACGGGCTCCGGCGGCCCGCGCGGGTCGCGGCGAGATGCTCGCCGGCGAGCGCGGTGGCGCGGGCCGCGGGCAGCGGCTTCCCGGCGCCCGCGATGTGCCGGCCGGTGGGGGAGAGCACCCAGGCCCGCAGATCGAGATCGGAGCCGAGCAGATCCAGGACCGCGTCCGGGCCGCCGCCCGCCGGGCCCGCCGTCATCAGCCTGCGGTGCCGGTCCACCACGGCCGCCAGATCCCCGGCCCGCTCCCCGGACACCTGGCGGACCACGTACTCGGTGATCGTCGCGAAGGCGACGGCCTCGCTCACCGCGAACAGCGGAAGTCGATGGCGTGTGCATGCCACGATGAGATCGTCGGGCACCTCGCCCAGTTCCGCCTCGCCCGCGGCGAGGGCGGCGACCCCGGCGGCGACGAGAATGCGGACGAACGGTTCGGACTCCTCGGCGCGCCGCCGCCAGGCGAGGCCGGTGAGGACCAGTTCACCGCCGGAGAGATAGCGGCTCGGATCGCGCAGATCGGTGGTCATCACCCCGCGCACGGAACGATCCAGTTCGTCCTCGCCGCCGAGCAGCCGCAGCCCCAGCGCGTCGGTGTCCAGCAGTGCGCGCAGCCGCATCTCGTTGTCGCCGATCTCTCTCGTGGTTTCGTTCGAATCTACAAGACCCTGAGGACGGCCAGCCAACTCCTTCATGGTTTCGGTGACTGCACCAGCCGGAGCACTCCTTGTGTACTGGGGCCATAGCGCGTCAACAGCTCATGAAAAGCCCCGATCGTCAACGATCAGATCACGACGAATCGCCATCGGCGAGCGGATCGCCAACGATCAGAAGAGAGCACTCATGGACTTCCTTCGCCCGGCAAGCTGGGAGGAGGCGCTCGCCGCCAAGGCCGCGCACCCCACGGCCGTGCCCATCGCGGGTGGCACGGACGTCATGGTCGAGATCAACTTCGATCACCGCCGGCCGGAGTATCTGCTCGATCTGAACCGGATCGGCGAGCTGAGCGAGTGGGCGGTCGGCGAGGAGACCGTCGAACTGGGCGCCTCCGTCCCGTACACCCGCATCATGGAGGACCTCAGGGCCGAGCTGCCGGGCCTGGCACTCGCGTCGCACACCGTCGCCTCGCCGCAGATCCGCAACCGCGGCGGCGTCGGCGGCAACCTCGGCACCGCCTCCCCGGCCGGCGACGCGCATCCGGCGCTGCTGGCCGCGGGCGCCGAGGTGGAGGTCGAGTCGGTACGCGGCAGCCGTCGGATCCCGATCGACGACTTCTACACCGGAGTGAAGCGCAATGCCCTCGCCGCCGACGAACTGATCAAAACCGTGCACATCAGGAAAGCGGACGGTCCGCAGCAGTTCTCGAAGGTCGGGACCCGTAACGCGATGGTCATCGCGCTCTGTGCCTTCGGGCTCGCCCTGCACCCCGGAACCCGTACCGTACGGACCGGTATCGGCTCCGCCGCCCCCACCCCGGTACGGGCCCGCGTGGCCGAGGAGTTCCTGAACGCGGCGCTCGACGAGGGCGGTTTCTGGGAGAGCGGCAAGGTCATCACACCGTCCGTGGCCCGGCAGTTCGCCATGCTCGTCTCGGCCGCCTGCAACCCCATCGACGATGTGCGCGGCACCGCCGCGTACCGCCGCCACGCGGTCGACATCATGGCCCGCCGCCAGCTCGGCTGGACCTGGGAGCAGTACCGCCGGGGCGGCCACCCCCTGGAAGGAGCGGCGTGATCATGCGGGTGACATTCACGGTCAACGGGCGTGAGCAGGTGGCCGACGATGTGTGGGAGGGCGAGAGCCTGCTGTACGTCCTGCGCGAGCGGCTGGGCCTGCCGGGCTCCAAGAACGCCTGTGAGCAGGGCGAATGCGGTTCTTGTACGGTACGGCTCGACGGCGTCCCGGTCTGTGCCTGTCTGGTGGCGGCCGGGCAGGCGGAGGGCCGCGAGGTCATCACGGTCGAGGGCCTCGCCGACTACGCCCGGCGGCGCGACTCCGGGGTGAGTGACTCCGGGGCGAGCGACTCCGGGCGGTCCGGTTCCGGGGAACGCGGCGCCGAACACCCCGGTGACGGCGCCGGCGAACTGTCCGTGATCCAGCAGGCGTTCATCGACGCGGGCGCCGTCCAGTGCGGCTTCTGCACCCCCGGGCTGCTCGTCGCCGCCGACGAGATGCTGGAGCGCAATCCCTCCCCGAGCGACGCCGACATCCGGGAGGCGCTCTCCGGCAACCTCTGCCGCTGCACCGGTTACGAGAAGATCCTCGACGCGGTGCGTCTCGCGGCCGCCCGTCAGGAAGAGGCGGTCTGACCGCGATGCCCACCACCGGCACCCCCACCAGCCTCAGCCAGGGCTCCCGCACCAGCGGCGGCATCGGCGAATCGACCCTCCGGCCCGACGGCACGCTCAAGGTCACCGGAGAGTTCGCGTACTCCTCGGACATGTGGCACGACGACATGTTGTGGGGCCACACACTGCGCTCCACCGTGGCGCACGCGGCCATCAGATCCATCGACATCGCGGAGGCCCTCGCCACCCCCGGTGTCCACGCCGTCCTCACCTATGACGACCTCCCGGCCCCGGTGAAGAACTACGGCCTGGAGATCCAGGACACCCCCGTTCTCGCCCATGGCAAGGTCCGGCACCACGGCGAACCGGTCGCGGTCATCGCCGCCGACCATCCAGAGACCGCCCGCCGTGCCGCCGCCAAGATCCGGGTCGACTACGCCGAACTGCCCGTCGTCACCGACGAGGCCTCGGCCACCGCCCCCGGCGCGCCGCTCGTCCATGAGGACCGTGCCGACCACCACAGCGGCCATGTCCCGCACCCCAACATCGTGCACCGCCAGCCCATCGTCCGCGGCGACGCCGCCGGGGCCGCCGCCCGCGCCGATGTGATCGTCACGGGCGACTATGTCTTCGGCATGCAGGACCAGGCCTTCCTCGGCCCGGAATCCGGACTCGCGGTGCCCGCCGAGGACGGCGGTGTCGACCTCTATGTCGCCACCCAGTGGCTCCACTCCGACCTCCGCCAGATCGCGCCCGTTCTCGGCCTGCCCGAGGAGAAGGTCCGCATGACCCTCTCCGGGGTCGGCGGGGCCTTCGGCGGCCGGGAGGACCTGTCGATGCAGATCCACGGCTGTCTGCTGGCCCTGCGCACCGGCAAGCCGGTCAAGATGGTCTACAACCGGTTCGAGTCGTTCTTCGGCCATGTCCACCGTCACCCCGCCAGGCTCCACTACGAGCACGGCGCCACCCGCGACGGCAGGATCACGCACATGAAGTGCCGGATCGTGCTGGACGGCGGCGCGTACGCCTCCTCGTCCCCGGCCGTCGTCGGCAACGCGGCCTCCCTCTCCGCCGGCCCGTACGTCATCGAGAATGTCGACATCGAGGCGCTCGCGCTCTACACCAACAACCCGCCCTGCGGCGCGATGCGCGGCTTCGGCGCCGTCCAGGCGTGCTTCGCGTACGAGGCGCAGATGGACAGGCTGGCGGCGGCGCTGGGGCTGGACCCGGTGGAGTTCCGGCAGCTCAACGCCATGGAGCAGGGCACCCTCATGCCGACAGGACAGCGCGTCGACTCCCCGGCGCCCGTCGCCGAACTGCTGCGCCGCGTCAAGGCCCGCCCTCTCCCGCCCGAGCAGCAGTGGCTGGCGGCCGGCGAGGAGGCAGATGTACGGGCCCTGCCCGGCGGGCTCTCCAACACCACCCACGGCGAAGGGGTCGTACGGGGCGTCGGTTACGCGGTCGGCATCAAGAACGTCGGTTTCTCCGAGGGCTTCGACGACTACTCCACCGCGCGCGTACGGCTCGAAGTGATCGCCGGTGAGCCGGTCGCGGTCGTCCACACCGCGATGGCCGAGGTCGGCCAGGGCGGTGTCACCGTCCACGCGCAGATCGCCCGTACCGAACTCGGCGTCGCCCAGGTCACCATCCTTCCAGCCGACACCCGGGTCGGCTCCGCCGGTTCCACCTCCGCCTCCCGCCAGACCTATGTGACCGGCGGCGCGATCAAGCACACCTGCGAGGCGGTACGGGAGCGGGTGCTGGAGCTCGGCCGGCGCAAGTTCGGCACGTACCACCCGGCCTGGGCCACCGCCGAGCTGCTGCTCGAAGACGGCAAGGTCGTCACCCACGGCGGGGAGGTCCTCGCCGGTCTGGCGGACGTGCTGGAGGACGAGGCGGTGGACCTGGAGCTGGAGTGGCGCCACCGCCCGACCGAGGCCTTCGATCTCCGCACCGGACAGGGCAACGGGCACGTCCAGTACTCGTTCGCCGCACACCGCGCGGTCGTCGAGGTCGACACGGAACTGGGCCTGGTGAAGGTCGTCGAACTGGCCGTCGCCCAGGATGTCGGCAAGGCGCTCAACCCGCTGTCCGTCATCGGCCAGATCCAGGGCGGCACCACCCAGGGCCTGGGCGTGGCGGTCATGGAGGAGATCGTCGTCGACCCGGTGACCGCGAAGGTGCGCAACCCGTCCTTCACGGACTATCTGATCCCCACCATCCTCGACACCCCCACCATCCCCGTCGATCTGCTCGAACTGGCCGACGAGCACGCGCCGTACGGTCTGCGCGGCGCCGGCGAGGCGCCGACCCTCTCCTCGACTCCCGCGATTCTCGCGGCGATCAGGAACGCGACGGGCCTGGAGCTCAACAGGACGCCGGTACGGCCGGAGCACCTCACCGGCACGGGCACCGACAGCAGCGGCACAGGTACCGGCACCGGCGGCCGCACCGCACCGTGACGGCGTCGCCCGACGCGCGGCCCGCGGCCGTGGGCGCGCCGGGTCCGTCCGGTGTTCGAGGACACGGCGAAGCCGTACTCAGCGCGCATCAGATCCCCGAGGAGACCGAGATGCTGGACATCGCCCAAGAGCTGCACAGGTGGGCCGGGCAGGGGCGGGACTTCGCCGTCGCCACGGTCGTCGCGGTCTCCGGCAGCGCGCCGCGCGGGCCGGGCGCCGCGCTCGCCGTCGACAGCGGGGGCGCGGTGATCGGTTCGGTCTCCGGCGGCTGTGTGGAAGGCGCGGTGTACGAGCTGTGCCGGCAGGCGCTGGAGGACGGCGCCACCGTCGTCGAGCGCTTCGGCTACAGCGACGACGACGCCTTCGCGGTGGGCCTGACCTGCGGCGGGGTCATCGACATCCTGGTGACTCCGGTACGAGCGCTGTCACCCGTGCGAGCGCTGCCACCCGGACGAGCGGAACGAGCCGTACGGGTGGTGCGCGCGGAACGAGCAGCGGTACGGGCGGACGCCACCCGGCCGGTGTTCGCCGCGCTGGAGGCCGCGTCCCAGGGGCAAGCCGCCGCCCTCGCCCGCATCACCGAAGGCCCTGCCGAACTGCTGGGCCGCGCCCTGCTCGTGCGTCCCGGCGGCTCGTACGAGGGGAGCCTCGGCGGACACCCTGAGCTGGACCGTACCGCCGCCGCCGAAGCCCTCGCCCTGCTGGACTCCGGCCGTACGGACACCGTCGTCATCGGCGCGAACGGATCGCGCTGCGGCCGGCCGCTGACCCTGCTCGTCGAGTCGAGCGTGCCGCCGCCGCGCATGATCGTCTTCGGCGCCGTCGACTTCGCCTCGGCGCTCGTCCGTACCGGCAAGTTCCTCGGCTACCACGTCACGGTCTGCGACGCGCGGCCCGTCTTCGCCACGCGCGCCCGCTTCCCCGACGCCGACGAGATCGTCGTGGACTGGCCGCACCGCTATCTGGAGTCGGCCGCGACCGACAGCCGCACGGTCCTGTGCGTGCTCACCCACGACGCCAAGTTCGATGTGCCGCTGCTGCGACTGGCGCTGCGGCTGCCGGTCGCGTACGTCGGCGCGATGGGCTCCCGGCGCACCCATGAGGACCGCGCCCGGCGGCTGCGCGAGCACGGGGTCGGCGAGCGGGAGCTGGCCCGGCTGCGCTCGCCGATCGGGCTCGACCTCGGCGCCCGTACCCCCGAGGAGACCGCGCTGTCGATCGCCGCGGAGATCGTCGCGGTACGGCGCGGCGGCAGCGGAGTCCCGCTGACGGGCGCGCACACCCCGATCCACCACGACGAGCCCCGCCCGTGGGCTTACGAGCGGAGCAGGGTCGATACGGCGGTCTGAGCGCCCGCTGCCCCGGCCCGCGGGGCTCACCCTCAGCCCGCGGGATCACCCCGCCTGCGAAGATCACCCTCACCTGCGGGATCACCCCTGCGAGGATCACCCGCGGCCTGCGGGGATCATCCCGATGCCCTGCGCACCAGTTCCGTCCGCAGCACCACATGCTGCCAGGCCGACGCCCCGTCACTGATCGACGCCAGCAGTACCCGGGCCATCGTCCGCCCCATCTCCTCCACCGGCTGGCGCACCGATGTGAGCTGGGGATCCGTGTGGCGCGCGATGGGCGAGTCGTCGAACCCGACCACCGCCACCTCCTCCGGAATCCTGCGGCCCGCCGCCCGCAACGTGTGCAGCGCGCCCACCGCCATCACGTCCGAGGCGGCGAACACCGCGTCCAGATCCGGGTGCCGTTCGAGCAGCTGGGACATCGCGCGCCGGCCGCTCTCCTCCGTGAAGTCGCCATGCGCGATCCAGGCGGGGCGCGGGCCGCCGGGGCTGTCCCGTACCGCCTCCTCGTACCCGCGGAGCCGGCACTGCGCCACATACATGTCGAGCGGTCCCGTGATGGTGGCGATACGGCGCCGGCCCGACACCGACAGATGGTGTACGGCGGCACGCGCGCCGCCCACATTGTCCGAGTCCACATAGGACACGGACTCGTCGCCGGACCTGCGGCCGCTGAGGACCGTGGGCATCTCCATCCCGGCGAGCAGATCGGGCAGCGGATCGCTGTCGTGGAGGGAGACGAGGAGAACACCGTCGATCCGGCGAGCGCGCGCGTACTGGAGGAAGCGCTGCCGTTCCTTCTCGGTACGGACGAGGGTGAGCAGAAGCTGAAGATCGGTGTCTGCGAGACCGTCGCCCACGCCATGGACGATGTCGGAGAAGTACGGCTCGGCGAAGAACCGTTTCTCGGTCTCCGGTATCACCAGTGCCACGGCATCGCTGCGGCTGCCCGCCAGGGCGCGGGCGGCGCGGTTGGGTATGTAGCCGAGCTGGGCGATCGCCTGCTCGACGAGATGGCGGGTGGTGTCCTTGACCCGCGGCGAATTGTTGATGACGCGGGACACCGTGCCCCGGCCGACGCCCGCGAGCGCGGCGACTTCTTCCAGGGTGGGCTGGCCCGTACGTCCCTTCGTCACCATCGGGGGCGACCTCCCGTCGCGAGTGTGCCTGAGCCTGATCCAGGAGCGGGGAACGGGCTGGCGCCATCCAACCACTGGGAGCGCTCCCATGCACGCGAACAGTACATAGGACCGTATCCGGACCACATACCGCCCTGCCTGGAAATACCGCCCCGTCCGGAGAACCGGCCCTCTAGGCGCGGCAGCGTGACCCTCCGGAGTGGCCGCGTGCCTGTCCGGAGCGGCGGTGCGGGCCCGCGAGGATCCGCCGGACAGGGCCTGCGAACTCTAGAGCGGCAGCGCGCAGACGGCCACCGGGGCCTGGAACGGCCGGCCCGCGGAGCGCAGCCCGCCGCCGGTCTGGTCGACATGGAAGACCGTCACCGAGTTCGACCGCTGGTTCGCGGCGAACAGCAGATTCCCGGCGGGCGAGAGGCCGAGCTGCCGGGGGAAGTCGCCGCCCACCGGCACGGTGTCCAGCAGCCGGAGCGTCCCGCCGCCCGCCTCGACCGCGTAGCGGGTCAGGCTGTTGCGGCCCCGGTTGGCGAGATACGCGAAGGCGCCATTGGCGGTGACCACGAGCTGGGACGGGAAGCTGTCGCCCGCGCCGCCCGCCCCGGTGGGCTGCGGCTCGCCGGGGGTCAGCAGCCCGCTCTCCGGCTCGTACGCGCAGACCACGGCGGTGTTGTCCAGCTCATTGGCGAGATAGGCGTACGCGCCGGACGGATGGAACGTGAGATGGCGCGGGCCCGCGCCGGGGCGCAGCCGCGCGTACGAGACCTGGGCGAGCGTGCCCGCCACCGTGTCCAGCCGGTAGGTGTAGACGGTGTCGTTGCCCAGATCGACAGCCAGGACATGGCCGCCGTCCGGCGAGGTGACGATCTGGTGCGCGTGCGGGCCGCTCTGGCCGGGGCCCGGCGGCGGCGCGGAGTGCGCCATCAGATCCGTGCGCTCACCCAGCGCGCCCGCCGCGTCGATGGGGTGCACGGCCACACTGCCGGAGGTGTAGTTGGCGCTCAGCAGCCAGCGCCCGCCGGGGTGCACCGAGAGATGCGTGGGCCCCGCACCGCCCGTGCTCCGCGTCCCCAGGACCCGGTGCTTTCCGTCCTCGGCCAGGGCGATCGCGGTGACACCGCCGTTCTGCTGCTCATTCACGGTGTAGAGGGTGCGGCCGTCGGGATGGACGGCGAGGTACGAGGGGTTCTCGACGCCCGCGATCGTTCCCGTACCGGACACCGCGCCGGTGGCCGGGTCGTACGAGGCGAGTCCCACCCCGGTGCCGCCGCCCGCGGCCGAGGTGTACGTACCGAGGAACAGCGGCCGGGTGGCGGCGCGTGGCCGGGCGGGCACGGACGGTTCCGCCGTCGGCTGCGGGCGGGGCGGTGACGGGGGTACGACGGGCCCGGGCGCCGCCGCGACGGCCGACGCCGCGGCGAGCGCTCCCATACCGATGAACCGGCGCCTGTTCATTCCGCTCATGCCTCAACTTCCCTTGTCCGCAATCGACTTGACAGCCTGTCTGCCTTCGTTTGGTTCCCCGGTGTCATTCTCGTATCATCCGGCGATGATCATAAGTAGCCGGTTGGCAGCCGCCGTGTGCGGTCTGGTGGCCACTCTGGCCGTAGGGCTCTTCCCTCCCGCTGCCGCCGCTGACGAACCTACCGGGAAACCGGCACCGAAGGTCGATCTCGTCCTCGATGTGAGCGGCTCCATGCGGGCCCGCGACATCGACGGCCAGTCCCGGATGGCCGCGGCGAAGCAGGCGTTCAACGAGGTGTTGGACGCGGTGCCGCAGGAGGTGGAGCTGGGCATCCGCACCCTCGGGGCCAACTATCCGGGCAAGGACACCAAGGTCGGCTGCAAGGACACCCGGCAGCTCTACCCGGTGGGGCCGCTGGACCGTACGGAGGCGAAGACCGCGGTCGCCACCCTCGTCCCCACCGGCTGGACCCCCATCGGACCCGCGCTCCTCGGCGCGGCCGAGGACCTCGACGGCGGTGACGCGACGCGCCGTATCGTCCTCATCACCGACGGCGAGGACACCTGCGCGCCGCTCGACCCGTGCGAGGTCGCGCGGGAGATCGCGGCCCGGGGCATCCATCTCACGATCGACACCCTCGGCCTCGTACCGGACGCCAAGACCCGCAGGCAGCTCACCTGCATCGCCGAGGCCACCGGCGGCACCTACACCTCCGTACGGCACACCGACGAACTATCGGGCCGGGTCAAACAGCTCGTGGACCGCGCCGCCGACCCCGTCGTCACCCCGGTGGCGACCGAGGGCGCCGCGCGCTGCGCCGACGCCCCCCAGATCAAGCCGGGTCTTTACAGCGACCGGGAGAAGTTCTCCGAGCACCGCTGGTACCGCGTGGACGTCCTGCCTGGCCAGGAACTGCGCGCGTCGGTGAGCGTCGCCGCCGACCGCGCCGTCGACCGGGACTACGCGGTGCTGCTGCGCGCCGTGACCGTACACGGCAGAGAGATCGTCCGCGGCTCGGAGGCGGGCGACGGACGCACCGATGTGATCTCGGCGGGGCTGCGCTACCCGAAACCGCCGGCCGACGACGATGACGGAGCCGACGGGCTGAAGCCGGCCGCGGAGACGGTCTGCCTCCAGGTCAGCAACGCCTTCTCCGCGCCCGACTCCGTGCAGACCACCCCGGGTCTGCCGGTCGAGCTGACCGTCGATCTGGTGGACGCGCCCGACGCGGCCTCCGACATCGCCGCGTTCGGCCTCGGCCGCGGCTGGTGGCTGCTCGGCATCCTGGTCCTCACCGGCCTGGCCGCCGGACTGCTGTGGGGCTGGATCTCCCGCCTGCGTGTCGTCTGGAGGACCAACTGATGCGTATCACCGGTCTGTTCGTGAAATCCCTGATGGCCGGGGCGCTGCTGTCCGCCACCGCGCTGTTCGGTTCGGCGGGCACCGCCCTGGCCGACGAGACCCCCGTACCCGCCACCGAGGGGTCCGAGAACGCCGACGGGCCCGAGGCCGCGGGGCCGACCGAGGCGGGCACCTCCTTCCGTACGGCCGCCGCCTTCAGGCCGGGGCAGACGGCTTCGGCCGAGGCCTCCACGGGTGACTACCTCTACTGGGTCTTCCCGGCCGACGCGGGGCAGCGCCCCACCGTACGGGCCACGGTCACCCTGCCCGAGTCCGCCGCCGCGAGGAAGGGCGCGCTGACCTGGCAGGTCGACGTCTACGACGGGCTGCGCCGCCGCCAGCCCTGTGTGAGCGGCGCCCAGACGAAGGCGGTCGCCGCGGACGCGGACACGGTCTCGCTGCGCTGCACGCTCCGTGCGGTACGGGCCTGGGCCGAGCCCTGGTCCAACGATCCGCTGCCGGGCAGCTACTACGTACGCCTCACCGTCGTGAACGCGGAGGAGGAGGACCTCGGTCTGCCGGTGCGGACGGAGGTCGAGGCGGCCACGCCGGGCGCGGGCGGTGCGTACGCGGTCGGCGGAAAGCTGTCCGAGCCGCTCGTCCCGGGGATCACGGAGGCGTCGTCGGAGACGGCCGTGACCGCGTCGGAGCCGGAGGACGGCTGGTCCTCGGGCTGGTGGACGGACCGCTGGATCTGGACGGTGGCGGGGGGTGTGCTGGGCGCGCTCGCGGGCATCGCCGGGTACACACTGGCGCGGCCGTCGCGCCGGGCCTGAAAGGCCTGACGGGCCTGTAGGACGTACGGAAGTGAGAAGGCGGCGGGTCCGGGTGCGTCCGGGCCCGCCGCCTTCGTCGTGGGTTTCGGGGCCGCGGTCGCGGACCGGGACTGTCCGCGAGCGCCGCCGGGCAGGGCCTGGCCGCCGAAGAGGGCCAGGTGGAGCGACCGGCAGGGGCCGGGCAGGGGCTGGTGGAGCATCCGGCAAGGACCGGGCAGGGGCCGGTGGAGCGGCCGGCTGGGGCCGGGCAGGGCCCGGTGCCGCGACCGGCAAGGTGCGCAACGGGGCCGGACCCTGCCGGGAGGGGCACTAGTTTGGTGGCCATGGCCGCCGCGAGGACGATCACGATCAGCTCCGCCAGTCACCCCGTGCTCTCCACCCGCGCGCTCAGCCGGGCCACGCTGGAGCGCCAGCTCCTGCTCCGCCGCAGCGCGCTGTCCGCCGAGGCCGCCGTCACACATCTGCTCGGACTCCAGGCCCAGAACGTCAAGCCGCCGTACTTCCAGCTCGCGGCCCGCCTGGAGGATTTCGTACCCGACGACCTGTCCGCGCTGATGGCCGCGCGCCGGGTCGCCCGGCTGGTCACGCTCCGCTCCACCATCCATACGCACACCGCCGACGACTGCCTCACCCTCCGCCCGCTCGTGCAGGCCGCGCGGGACCGGGAGCTGAGAACGTTCCGCGACCGGTTGACCGGGGTGGACCTGGACCGGCTCGCCGCTCGTGTCCGGGAGCTGGTCGAGGAGCGGCCCCGGCCGCTGAAGGAGCTGCGCGAGGCGCTGGCCGAGGAGTGGCCCGAGGCCGAGCCGTTCGCGCTGGGGGTCGCCGGGCGCTGTCTCGTGCCGCTCGTACAGACCACTCCGCGTGGACTGTGGGGCCGCGCCGGGCAGGTCACGCTCACCACCGCCGAGCACTGGTTCGGGCGTCCCGCCGTGCCGGTGCCCGCGCCGGACAACACCGTACTGCGCTATCTCGCCGCCTTCGGCCCGGCCTCCGTCAAGGACATGCAGGTCTGGTCCGGGCTCACCAGGCTGCGGGAGGCCTTCGAGCGGCTGCGGCCCCGGCTGCTCACCTTTCAGGACGAGAGCGGGACCGAGCTGTTCGACCTGCCGGAGGCGCCACGGCCCGCCGAGGACACCCCCGCGCCGCCGCGCTTCCTGCCCGAGTACGACAACCTCCTGCTCTCGCACTCCGACCGGAGCCGCGTGGTCCCGCCCGCGTACCGGGGCCGCGCTGTCCGGGGCAACCAGCCTTTCCGCACGTTCCTCGTGGACGGCTTCCTGGCCGGGATCTGGCAGCTCACCGAGAGCGGCGGGCACACGACCCTGACCGTCGAGGCCTTCGGCGGGCTGACCCCCGGGCAACGCGCCGAGGTGGCCGAGGAGGGGGAGCGGATGCTTGCCGTCATGGGCATGGGCGGATCGCACGACATCCGGTTCGGGAGTTTCAGCGAGTTGCAGGGCTGAGCGTTCCAGGGCGGGAGGTCACAGTCCGACATCCCGTGCGCGCAGGTCGTCGAAGGTCTCCCGGCGTACCAGAAGGCGGGACCGCCCCGCCGAGACCGCGACCACCGGTGGCCGGCCGGTCATGTTGTAACCGGACGCCATCGACACCTGGTAGGCACCGGCGGCCGGGACCGCCAGCACATCACCGGGTCTGATGTCCGCGGGCAACTCCACAGGACCGGCGAGCACATCGCCCGCCTCGCAGTGCCGGCCGACGACCGTCGCCGTCCGCATGGGGGCCGTGGAGGCATGGCCCACCCGGCGGACCGTGTAACGCGCGCCGTACAGCGCGGGCCGCGGGTTGTCGCTCATCCCGCCGTCGACCGCGACAAAGACACCCCCGCCGCCCCGCTTCACCGACAGCACGCGGTAGAGCGCGATCCCGGCGGGTGCGACGACCGAGCGGCCCGGCTCCACCGTCAGCGCGGGTACGGGCAGACCGTGGGCGGCACAGGCGTCCGCGAGGGTGGTGGTGATCAGGCGCCCGTACTCGGCGGGGGCGGGCGCCGGATCGCCCGGTACGTACGCCACCGCGAAGCCGCCGCCCAGATCCAGTTCGGGCAGGGTCACTCCGTACCGCTCCCTGATCCGCGCCAGAAACGCCACAAGACGGCGGACCTCCTCGGCGTACGGCTCCGGACCGGCGATCTGGGAGCCGAGATGGCAGTGCAGGCCGGTGAGTTCGAGCCGGGGCTGGCCGAGGATCCGGCCGACCGTCTCCTCGGCGGAGCCGTCCGCGATCGAGAGCCCGAACTTCTGGCCCTCCGTCCCCGTACGGATCTTGGGGTGTGCGCCCGCCTCGATTCCCGGCAGGACACGGACCAGCACCCGCTGCGGACCGGGACCCGGCGCCTGCGCGGCGATCCTCGCCGTCTCGCAGGCCGAGTCGATGACGATCCGGCCGACGCCCAGGCGCAGCGCCGCCGACAGATCCCGCGGGGACTTGGCGTTTCCGTGCAGCACGATCCGCTCGGGCGGAAAGCCGCGGGTGGCCGCCAGTTCCAGTTCGCCGGCGGAGCAGACATCGAGGCCGAGGCCCTCCTGGTCGATCCAGTCGACGACCGCCCGGCAGAGGAACGCCTTGGCGGCGTAGACGATCTCGGCGTCGGGCAGCGCCCGCCGCCAGGCCCGGGCACGGGCCCGGACTTCGTCCTCGTCGAGGATGTACACCGGGGTGCCATAGCGGTCGGCCAGCTCCGCGAGACCGACCCCGGCGACCGCGATGTCCCCGCCGGGCGCCACAACGGCGGACGCGGGCCAGACCGGCGGGGCGTTCAACTCGTTGATGAGCGCGTGGACACGCCTCAGCGGTTCGGTGGTCATACGGGCATCGCCTCCGGCCGTACGAGTTCCGGCCGTACGAGCTCTGGCCTTGCGAGCTCCGGCTGTGCGGGCGCGTCCGCCGGTTCCGCAACGGCCGGGGCATGGCGGGCGCAGGCCCTGACCGGAGCGGCCTGCCGGCCGATGGCGGGAACGGGGGCTGGGGCGGTGAGCTGGGGGTCCACCGTGACGATCGTCGTTCCGAGCGGTGCGGCGAGCGCGCGCAGCGCGGGCTCAGCCAGCCTGATCCACGCCTGCTGCTCGCCGAGAACGGCGGTCAGCCGGCGCGGGCTGGTGAAGCCGATCGCGGTCCGCGCGCCGAGCGGCGTGCGGGCGAAGCGGAGCTGATACCCGCCGCACGAGCCGAGCCGTACGGGCACAAACAGCGGCCGTACCGCACGGCAGTCGTCGGGGCGGGAGCCGTCGAGGCCCGGATCGGAGGCGTCGGGATCGGAGGGGTCCGAATCGTCCGGGACCGCGTCGTCGGTGGCTGCGGCCGAATCGGCGGGCTCCGAGTCC
This sequence comes from Streptomyces odonnellii, assembly GCF_000981895.1. Taxonomy (GTDB): domain Bacteria; phylum Actinomycetota; class Actinomycetes; order Streptomycetales; family Streptomycetaceae; genus Streptomyces; species Streptomyces odonnellii. Next base: position 17,834 of record NZ_LATD01000331.1, read on the forward strand.
GCGTCCTCGGGTATGAGGCGCTCCATGGTGTCCTCCCAGGGGAGTCGTTCACTGCCTGACTCCAGGAAGCTATGCCCGGCGGAAGACGGATCGCCGGGCCCATGACGGAGCGTTGACCGCGGAAGCCCGCTTTTTGACGCACCCCTGGCGCCGGCCGATGTCCAAGCCCCGACTGCCGAGCCCTGGCCTCGACTCCGAGCTCCGGCCCCGAACCCCGGCTCCGAACCCAGGCTTCCGGGCCGCAGCCCCATGACCCCGGCCCCGAACACAT
>NZ_LATD01000332.1 GCF_000981895.1 Streptomyces odonnellii
GCCCCGGGACCCGCCCGTACAGCCCGTACATCCAACGGTCGTACGAACGGATCCCGGGGCGGGGCGTTTTCAGCCGTCCTCACACGACGGCGATACCCACGGGCGCGTCGGGTCGTTGTGCCGGGTGGACACCGCCACCGGACCCCGGGCGACCCGGGGTCCCACTCGTGGAAGGCAGCAGCCGCCGATGACCGCGCAGCCCAACGACCTCGACCACCCCCACGACCTCGTGGGCATCGGCATCGGGCCGTTCAACCTCTCCCTCGCCGCGCTCGCCGACGGCGTCCACGGCGGACTCGACACCGTCTTCTACGACCAGAGCCGCGACTTCCGCTGGCACCCCGGGCTGCTCATCGAGGACGCCACCCTCCAAGTGCCCTTCCTCGCCGACCTGGTGACCCTCGCCGACCCCGCCAGCCGCTGGAGCTTCCTCAACTACCTGAAGACCCGCGACCGGCTCTACCCCTTCTACTTCGCCGAGCGCTTCCACATCCAGCGCGCCGAATACGACGCCTACTGCCGCTGGGTCAGCGGACAGCTCCCCGGACTCCACTTCGGCCACCAGGTCGACGCCGTCCGCTGGAACCCCGAACGCGCCCTGTTCGAAGTCGACTTCACCCAACTCGACCGGGACGGCGAGGTCGAAGCCCTCGGCCGCGCCCACACCCGCCACATCGCCCTCGGCATCGGCACCGAACCGCACATCCCCGAACCGCTCAAACCCCTCGTCGAAGCGCCCGTGGCCCCCGTCATCCACTCCGCCGACTACCTCGCCCACCGCGACCGGCTGCTCGCCGCCGAGCACATCACCGTCATCGGATCCGGACAGTCCGGCGCGGAAATCTTCCTCGACCTGCTGCGCGCACGCCCCACCGGCCGCGAGAAGATCCACTGGCTGTCCCGCACCGAAGCCCTCGCGCCCATGGAGTACTCCAAGCTCGGCCTGGAACACTTCACCCCCGACTACACCCGCTACTTCCACGCCCTGCCCGAGCGGGTACGCGACGACCTCCTGCCCCGCCAGTGGCAGCTCCACAAAGGCATCGACGCCGGCACCCTCGCCGCCATCCACGACGAGCTGTACCGGCGCACCCTCCACGGCGGCTGGCCCGACGCCGTCCTCACCCCCGGAATCCGGGTCCGCACGGCGGGACGCGTCGCCACCACCAAGGTCGAACTCCACCTGGAACACACCCAGCAGGCCACCAGGACCCGCGTCATCACCGACGCCGTCGTCCTCGCCACCGGCTACCGCGAACGCCCCCTCGGCCAGCTCCTCGCCGGACTCGACCCCTACCTGAACACCGACGACGCGGGACGCCCCCGCATCGACGAGCACCACCGCATCGCACTCGCCCCCGCCGTCACCGGCTCCGTCTACGTACAGAACGCCGAACGGCACACCCACGGCGTCGGCGCACCCGACCTCGGACTCGCCGCCTGGCGCAGCGCCACCATCCTCAACCACCTCACCGGCACCGAGCCCTACCCACTGCCCCGGCGCACCGCCTTCACCAGCTTCGGACTCGAAGGGCTGGACCGGACCCGCCGGGCATACACACCGACGGATCTGGTCCCCCTCACCGAAGTCCGCTGAGAAGATCAGCCGAGAAGATCAGCCGAGAAGACCCGCTCAGAAGACCGGCGTACCGTCCCGCGTCAGCTTCCAGTCCACCGAAGCGAACTGCGCCGGGTCGATCGTGCCCGCCGCCTTCACCCAGGTGATGATCGTGTTACGGACTTCGTCCGAGTTCGACCACAGCTGCCTCGACGCCGCGACATGCGGGAAGTTGCCGCCACCGCTCGCCCGGTAGTTGTTCACCGCGAACACGAACTGCGCCGCCGGGTCCAGTGCCCTGCCCTGGAACTGAAGGTTCGCGATCCGCGACCCCGCGGGCTTCGCGATATCGATCTCATACGTCAGACCCGACACCACGTCATAGTTGTAGTCCGGGGTGCCCTGCGCATTGGTGAGCCTCGACTTGTCCACCGGCACGCCCGCCGGCGTCTGCACGTAGTACCTCGCCGAGAACTCCAGATAATCCCTGATCTGCGCACCCGTCAGCAGGCGCGCCTCCAGGGTGTTCTCGTACACGTACAGCCCCGCCGCGTCCTTGATGGTCACCTGGCCCGCCGGAATCACCGCCGAACGCGAGAAGCACGACGCCTGCGACAGCACCGGCAGCGCCGCCCACTCGGTGCCCGCCAGAGCCGCCTTCACCGTCTCCGCCTGGACATGGTTGATGAGATCGATGATCGGCTCGTCCTTCCACGGTGCGTCGACCGTGGTGATCGTCGCCGTCGACGTACCGATGATCTGGTTGACGTACTCAACGACCTTGCGGTGCTCATCGATGAGCAGGTCGGCGATCTTCGGGTCCTCCTCCACGGCATTGGAGTTCAGAATCTTCGCGGAGACCCTCTCGACCCTCCAGGAACCCCGCTCCTCCACCAGCTCGAAGTCGAACGTCGTCAGCCGCATACCCCAGCGGGACGGCTCCGACAGCACAACCTCCTTGCCGGTCTCCTTGTTGACCACCCGGCGCTCCGCGATCTCCGAGTGCGCGTGGCCGACCAGAATCGCGTCGATCCCCGGCACCTGCTCGGCCACCAGCGTCGCCGCGTTCTCCACATACGGGAGCTGGTCGCCGTACGACGACGTACCACTCGTACCCGAGTGCGCCGACACGATGACCACATCCGCGCCCATGGACCGCAGCTTCGGCACCCACTTCGCCGCCTGCTCCTCAAGGCCCGGGAACGTCATCTGCCCCTGGACATTCGACTTGTCCCAGATCGCGATACCCGGATTCGTCAGACCGAGGATCGCCACCCGCACATCCTGGGCATGCGTCACACGCATCTTCTTGATCACATAGGGAGGGAAGGCAGGCTGGAGCGTCTTCGCGTCCAGCGCGTTCGCACCCAGCAGCGGGAAGTCGCACTGCTTCTCGAACTTCCGCAGCACCGGAATGCCGTAGTTGAACTCGTGGTTGCCCAGCGCCGCCGCGTCGTACTCCATCGCGTTCATCGCCTGCGCCATCGGGTGCACCGGACCGCGCTTGGCGGTGATCGGGTCGACCTTCGCGTAGTAGTACGAGAGCTGAGTGCCCTGAATCGTGTCACCCGCGTCGATCAGCAGCGTGTTCCGACGGCCCTTCGCCTCACGGATCTGGTTGACCAGCGTGGAGATCTTCGCGAGACCGATGTCGTTGTGGGCGGAGTCGTCGTACTCCTTGTCGGTGAAGTAGTCCCAGTTGAAGACATTGCCGTGCAGGTCCGTCGTCCCCATCACGGTGAACGAATACCGCTCCGGATCCCGGTCGCGGCTGTCGGCCGCGGCAGGCACTGTCGCCCCTCCCGCCAGGGCAACACCCGCACCGGCGGCAGCCGTGCTGCCCAGGAACGTCCTACGGTTCAGCGGCATTTCGTTCTCTTCTCCCTCGACCCGGCTGTGTCCTGCTGTATCCGGTGTATCCGTCAACAACGCGCGTAGATTCTGGCCCGGATGCCCCATACCGCAACACCCCCGCAAGGTTTCGATCAGATGACTGCCGACTGTCGTACGCGGGTGCGAGAGTGGGCGGTACGCCGCACACCGCGGCCCCTTCGTACACCGCCGCACGAGGCCGTACGCCATTGCATGAAGTCGTACACCGCCGCATGAAGGAGTGAGCCGCAGATGACCGACGCGCCCACCGGCACCCCGGGGACCGGGCCCACCCAGGCAGCCGCCCAAGGAGCCGCCACACCGCCCTACGGCACCCCCGAGACCCCGCGCGTCGCCGTCCGAGGCGAGGCACGGATCGAAGTCGACCCCGAAATCGCCAGAATCGTCGTCACCATCGGCGCCCGCGGCACCGACCGGCGCACCGCCCTCGAAGACCTCACCCGCCGCAACAACGAAGCCCTCGCCCTCATCAAGTCCTACGGCCCCGCCGTCGAAAAACTCGAAACCGGCACCTTCTCCATCAGCCCCGAACTCACCAGGCGCGGCCGGGGCGAACGCGTCCGCGCCTACCACGGCCGAGTCCATCTCACCGCCGAACTCACCGACTTCACCGCCCTCGGAGAGCTGACCACCCGCCTCGCCGACCTCGACCTCAGCCAGGTCAACGGCCCCTGGTGGGCCCTGCGCCCCAACTCCCCCGCCCACGGCGACGCCCGCCGCAAAGCCGTACACGAAGCGGTCCAGCGCGCCCGCGAATACGCCGACGCCCTCGGCGCCCGGCTCTCCGCCCTCGTCGAACTCGCCGACGAAGGCGCCGAGACCCCCGCCGCATACGGCATGCCGCTCGGCGCCGGCGCCCTGCGCAGCCGCTCCTTCGGATCCGCCGAATCAGCCGACACCGCCCCCGCGCTCGACCTCGAACCGCAGCGCCAGACCGTCTACGCGCAAGTCAACGCGCGCTTCACCATGACACCACCCGATCTCACCGGCTGAGCAACACCACGATCGCCGGCCCAGCACCACGACCGATTCCGGGAAATGCTCATCGGAGCGGCCCCCCGCACAATTCAACACTTGTCAACAAGCCTTCATCCAAAGGTTGTTGAGCAGACATACACGACCAATTCGCTACCGGCGGGTAAGCCCTAGTCTCGATATATGCGCCGAGCGAAGATTGTCTGCACCCTGGGACCCGCCACCGACTCATACGACCAGATCAAAGCGCTGGCAGAGGCCGGAATGGACATCGCGCGCCTCAACCTCAGCCACGGCACCTACGCCGATCACGAAGAGCGCTACCAGCGCGTACGGAAAGCCGCCGACGAAACCGGCCGCAGCGTCGGAATCCTCGCCGACCTTCAAGGCCCGAAGATCCGCCTCGGCCGCTTCCGCGAAGGACCCGTACTCCTTGAACGCGGCGACCAATTCACCATCACCGTCGAACCCGTCGAAGGCGACCGCCACCTCTGCGGCACCACCTACGAAGGACTCACCGCCGACGTGACCACCGGCGAACGCATCCTCGTCGACGACGGCAAAGTCACCCTCGAAGTCACCTCCGTCGACGGCCCCCGCGTCCACACACTGGTCGTCGAAGGAGGCATGGTCTCCGACCACAAAGGCCTCAACCTCCCCGGCGTCGCAGTCTCCATCCCCGCCCTCTCCGCCAAGGACACCGACGACCTCCGCTGGGCCGTACGCACCGGCGCCGACATCGTCGCCCTCTCCTTCGTACGCACCGGAGCCGACATCGACGACGTCCACCGCATCATGGACGAAGAAGGCCGCCGGACCCCCGTCATCGCCAAAATCGAAAAACCGCAAGCCGTCGACAACATCGACGAGATCGTCGCCGCGTTCGACGGAATCATGGTCGCCCGAGGCGACCTCGGCGTCGAAATGCCCCTCGAAAACGTGCCGATCGTACAGAAGCGCGCCATCAAACTCGCCAAGCGCAATGCCAAACCCGTGATCGTCGCCACACAGATGCTCGACTCGATGATCGACAACTCCCGGCCCACCCGCGCCGAAGCATCCGACGTCGCCAACGCGATCATCGACGGCACCGACGCGGTCATGCTCTCCGGCGAGACCAGCGTCGGAAAACACCCCGTCGAAACCGTCAGGACCATGGGCCGAATCGTCGAAGCCGCCGAGGAAGACATCCTCGCGAAAGGGCTCCCGCCCATCACGGAAAGCAGCAAGCCCCGCACCCAGGGCGGCGCGGTCGCCCGCGCGGCAGCCGAAATGGGCGACTTCCTTGGCGCGAAATTCCTCGTCGCCTTCACCCAGTCCGGCGACACCGTCCGCCGCCTCTCCCGCTACCGCTCCCCGATCCCCCTCCTCGCCTTCACCCCCGAC
>NZ_LATD01000333.1 GCF_000981895.1 Streptomyces odonnellii
GGGTCCGGGGGGCGGGGGTGGCGCGGCCGGTTCCGGTGCGACCGGCTTCGGCGTGACCGGCTCTGATACGTCCGGCCTCGGCGAATCCGGTTCGGGTGCGTCCCGTTCGGGTGCGTCCGGGTTCAAGGGCGCCCGGGTCTGTCACCAGGCGGACTTCATCACCACCCGGCTTGTCGGCCGCCCGGTGGCGACCGACTCCAGCCATGCCCTCAAGACCGGCTACGACCTGCGCACCCGTACCTGGCCGACGGCCGTCCACGACCGGCTCGGGCTCTCCGGCCTCGACTTTCCCGCCGTGGTCCTCCCCGGGACACCGCTCGGTACGGTGTGCGCGGAGGCGGCGGGCGCCACGGGCCTGGCCGAGGGGACCCCGGTGATCGCGGGCATGACCGACGGATGCGCGGCCCAACTCGGCTCGGGGGCCTGGGGCGTGGGGCGGTGGAACACGGTCCTCGGCACCACGCTCGTCCTCAAGGGCGTCACCGACACCCCGCTCCACGATCCCGCCGGTGTGCTCTACAACCACCTTTCCCCGGACGGGCACTGGCTGCCGGGAGGTGCCTCCAGCGTTGGCGCGGGCGCCCTGACACAGGCGTTCCCCGGGGCGGATCTGGCCCAGCTCGACCGGTTGGCCGCCGCGCACGAACCGGCCGGTGTGGTCGCGTACCCCCTGGTCTCGCGCGGGGAGCGCTTCCCGTTCCTGGCCGCGGACGCCGAGCCCTTCGTCCTGGGGCGGCCGGCCGACGACGGCGATCACCATGCCGCGCTGCTCCAGGGCGTCGCCCTGGTCGAACGGCTCTGTCTGGCCTATGTCCGGTTCCTGGGCGCCCCGGCCCACTCACCGATCGCGTTCACCGGCGGTGCCACGAGCAGCCCGTACTGGAACCAGCTCCGTGCGGACATCCTCGGACTGACCGCCACGATCCCCGAACACACGGATTCCGCCCTGGGGATGGCTGTGCTCGCGGCACATGGGGTCCGGACACATGTAGGCCAGGCACATGGGGCCCAGGCACATGGAAGCCGGACACATGGGGTGCAGGCACATGGTGTGGAGCCACATGGTGCGTCGGCATACGGCGAGTCGACACTGCTCTCCACCGTACGGAGCATGGTGCGCGTACGGACGATCCTGGATCCGCGGCCCCAGGTCACCCCACGTTTCGACGAGCCCTTTGTCACCCTGGTGGACGCCTTGGAGCGGCGCGGCTGGCTCCCCTCGGAGACCGCCGCCTACGCACGGGAGCACGGATGACAGCCTCGGCAGAGGAAGCGGGACCGGCTACGAAGTCCCCGGCTTCCACCACTCTCTTTCTCGCCCGGCACGGCGAGACGATCTGGCACGACGAGAACCGCTATGCCGGGGTCAGCGACATCGCGCTGACCCCGCGCGGTGTCCGGCAGGCCGAAGCACTAGGGAGCTGGGCGGCGGGCGCCGGGCTCGACGCGATCGTGACCTCGCCCCTCACCCGCGCCCGCCGCACCGCCGAACCCGCCGTCCGCACCACGGGACTGGTTCCGGTCGTCGAACCGGACCTGGCCGAGCTGGACTTCGGCGTCGCCGAGGGCCGGACCCTCGCCGAACTCGAAGCCTCGTACCCCCAGGAAGTCGCGGACTTCCGCCGCGACCCGGCTGCCCATCCGCTGCCCGGCGGCGAGGACCCGAAGTCCGCCGCCGACCGTGGCGCCGCCGCCCTGCTCCGGCTGGCGGAGGGCCATCCGGGCGGTCGTGTCCTGGCCGTCGCGCACAACTCCCTGTTCCGGCTGGTGCTGTGCAGGCTGCTCGGTATCCCGGAGAGCGAGTACCGGAGAGTGCTCCCGAAGCTGCGCAACTGCGCGATCACCGAACTGCGGGTGACGCGTGGGCAGGTGGCGCTCATGTCGTACAACGTGCCGACGGGGTAGCGGGCGAGGCGCGGGGCCAAGCGGGCGGGGCCAGGCGTGTGGGGCGAGGGACGCGGCGGTCGTGGGGCGCGGCGGTCGTGGGGCGCCGACGCGCCTTTCGCCGTCAGTGCGCGAGCCGCAGGAACAACAGCGAGGTGTCCAGCGCGGCTTCGAGATGGGCGCTGCTGCCGGTGGACATCAGGATGGTCACGCCGCCCTGGACCGCTGCCAGGATCGCGGCCGCGGTGCGCTTGGCGTCGAGACCTTCTGCGACATGGCCGTGCCGCTGCATCTCCCTGATACCGACCAGCAGTTGGTGCTCCCACCGTTCGATGAGCCGTGCCGTCACAAGCTGCGCGGCGGGGGTGCTGCGGCCCAGCTCGGTGATCAGCACGCCGAGCGGGCAGTTCATGCCCTGCCGCTGGTAGCGGAGGACGACCGCGTCCCGCCATGACTCCCAGGCGCTCCAGGTGGTCAGTTGGCCTAGGTGCGGCTGCTGATCCTCCAGTACACGCTCGGCCTCCCGTTCGGCGACGGCGAGCAGCAACTCCTCCCTGCCGTCGGGGAAGTAGTGGAAGAGCTGGCCCTTGCTGGTCGCGGTCCTCCGGCAGACATCGTCCAGGGTGGTGGCCAGGACCCCGCGGTCATGGATCTCGGCCGCGGCGCCGTCGATGATCCGCTGCCGGGTCGCCGTTCCCTTGGCGGTCAGTGCCTTCGGCATGTCGGCCGTCCTTCCGATGCCTGCCGGTCCCACAGTCTGGACCTGCTGGTCTATTTTAGTTCATCCAGTTTGAGTTCATCCCGTTCAGGCCATGTGGGTGACACGATCGGTGTGGGTGACCTCCAGTGGTGTGAAGGCGACGCGCGTCACGGATCCGTCATCCGCCCAGGTCACCTCGATGGTGTCCAGGTCCGCAGCCGGCAGCCGTACCTCGCTCACGGCCTCGGACAGCGGGGCCGCGGCGGGCTCCGCGGTGAGGGTGACGAGGGCGGCGAAGAGAGCTGTCCCCTCGGCCTCGCCGGTCAGCCGGGGCACCCGCGCCCACCGAGTGAAGGCCGTGCCCTGCGGTGCCCGTTGCTCGTCCAGGCCGGCCCAGCCGTACAGGCCGTGGAGAGCGGACCGTACGCCGTCGTCGCCGCCAGGACCTTCGTCCGGACCGGGGCCGGTCGCCCAGCCCGTCTGGCGTACGAGCGTGCCGGGCGGTGCGCCCAGGACGCGGTGCGCGCGCAGCTCGTACCGGCCCCTGACGACCGTCACGCTTTCGACCCGCAGCCCGGGCACCATGGGCGGACCCGAGGCGAAGACCGGCAGATGCCAGGAGGCGGCCCAGCCCCAGCCGTCGCCCTGCCCCGTGCCCAGGGGGCGGATACGGCGGCGGACACTGCGCAGTCCCGCGATCTCCACGGACAGATGGTTGTCCGCGAGGTTCTCGACCGAAGTGGGGCCCGTCCGGGTGGAGTAGGCCTGCCGGCCGTAGTACGGGTCGTCCTCCGAGGCCGGCTCGCCCTCGTGGGGCCGGACATTGCCACTGCCGTGATTGTGCAGCCGTACGATCCCGTCCGCCCCCGTGGACTGCACCAGCAGCCCCGGCGCGGGCAGGGCGAGCACCCGGTCGGGGCCCTCGCTGGGAGCGGGCTCCTCGGTCGCCGTCCACAGGGGGTGGTCCGGCGGTGCGAGCAGAGTGACAAAGGCCTTGGACGCCCAGTAGGGCGAGGCCGGGCCCGAGTAGCGCTGGAGCGTGGCGGCATGGGGGCCGTGCCAGCCCAGGCTCAGCAGGCCGTCCGTACCGATGGCGCCGCGGTCGAGGAAGTAGCGCAGCGAGCCGCTCAGCAGGCGCCGCGAGACACCGGGGGCGAGCGGGGTGTGCCCGGTGACGGCGCCCAGGGCGACCGCCGCGCCGGCCGCGAAACGGTAGGTGAGCGAGCGGCCGAAGTGGACCGGCGCGCCGTCGCCGCCGAACAGCAGCGAGAAACTCTCCAGATGCTCGCGCAGTCGCGCGCCATGACGGGCGGTCGCCTCGGAAGTCACCTCGGGTGCCGCCCCGGATGTCGTCCCGGGTGTGCTGCCCGCGGCTTCTGAGTTGCCCAACTCGCCGTCCATGCTCGCGAGATGGGCGTCCAGGACCGGATACAGGTGCAGGGCCCAGCCGTTGTAGTGGTCGAAGGCGCGGCCGTCGCCGTCGGTGTACCAGCCCTGTCCGCGGTACCACCCCTCCAGCAGTCCGAGCGCCCGCTCCCGCGCGCGGGCCGTCTCGGTGTCGCCGCGGCCCACCGACTCCAGGAATCCGGCGACCGAATAGGGGAACAGGTACCAGTTGTTGGGGGCCGGGGTGTGCCGCAGCGCGCCGCGCAGCCACTCCTCGGCGCGGTCCTGGACCGCCGGGTCCAGCCGGTCCCAGAGCCAGGCCCTGGTCAGCCGCAGCCCGATGGCGACAGACGCGGACTCGACCATGGGCTGGCCGTGCACATCGTGGCCGAGGACCAGCGGCCAGGACTCGGCGTCGTCGCGTCCGGGGGTACGGGTCCCCGCCGCGAGCCCGTCCGCGTACCGGTCGAGCCAGCCGTACGGGTCCGCGCCGCCCGCGCCCGCGACCCGGAACGCGGCGGCCAGGAACGTACGGGCGTACCCCTCCAGTCCGTCCGAGCGGACCCCGGAGACGGAGGGCCGGCCGGGCAGATCGAGCAGGGCGCGACCGGGGGAGGCCCACTGCCAGGCGGCGCCCAGCAGACCGTCGGCGACGGCTTCCCAGTGCGCCCGGGTGTAGCCGGTGTACGGGCTGAGCGCACGGTCCTCGTCGGGCAGCGGGACCACATGGTGTCCGGGCACATGGTGTCCGGGCACATGGCGCTCGGGCCGGTGTTCGTCTCCATGGTGCTCGCCCACATGTGGCGCGGGCACATGGTGCTCGCCCATATGGCCTTCGCGCCCATGGTGTCCGGCTATGGGGGCGCCGTCCGGTCCAGGTGCTTCGTACTGTTCGGTCATGCGAGGAACGCCAGCCTTTCGCGTCGTACGGGATGAGCGAAGCTCTCGCCCGCCGCCCAGCGGGCGATCTCACTGACCGCCAGATCTGCCAGTCGCCGCAGCTCATTGCCCTGCGAACCCGCGAGATGCGGGGTGATCAGTGCGTTCTCGCACGCCCACAGCGGATGGTCCGCAGGCAGTTCCTCCGGCTCCGTGACATCGAGGACGGCCCGGATCCGGTCCGCCCGTAGCACCTCGGTCAGGGCGTCCTGATCGACGACGGCGCCGCGCGCGGTGTTGATGAGGACCGCGTCCTGCCGCATGGACAGCAGGAGTTCACGGCTGACGAGGCCTCGGGTGGCGGGCAGCAGCGGGGTGTGCACGCTCACCGTGTCGCTCGCGGCGAACAGTTCACCGAGCCCGACCGCCCGGGCACCGAGCGCGGCGGCCTCGTCGTCATCGACGTACGGATCGTGCAGCAGCACCGGCAGATCGTACGGCCGCAGCAGTTCGATGACCCGTCGGCCGATCAGTGAGGCCGACAGAATGCCCACGGTACGGCGGTAGTTGCCCACCTCGGGTGCCGTGGGCAGCCACTCCTCGCGGCGGCGCGACGCACGGTAGTCGCGGGCGCGTTCCAGGGCGCGTTTGCCGGAGAGCAGGATCATCGCGACGGTGTACTCGGCCACCGGCAGGGCATTGGCGGCTGCGGCCGAGGACACCTCGATTCCGCGTTCCCAGCAGGCCTCGGTGATATGGCCGCGTACCGAACCGGCGGTGTGGACGACCGCGCGCAGCCGTGGTGCCGACTCCAGGACGGCCGCCTCCAGGGGCGGGCAGCCCCAGCCGGTGACGAGGAGTTCGGCGTCGGCGAGGGCGGCGCGGGCCCGGTCGGTGGTGAAGTCGTCGAGGACGGGCGGCGGCGCGAGTTCGCACACCGCGCTCAGGGCGCTGAGCGCCTCGGGGCCGAGGACGCCGGCGGCGGCGTCCGGTGCCATGGCGAGCGCGGCGCGCGGCTTGGCCCTCGGGGGGCGTGCGGCTGACGAGGTGGGCGAG
>NZ_LATD01000334.1 GCF_000981895.1 Streptomyces odonnellii
ACTTTCCGCTCCCTCCACCGCATAGATCACGAAGACGCACTGGAGTATTAGCCGCCGCTAGCCGGTTAAGAACTTCCTTGGGGGTGAAGCTCCAGCCGACCAGGCGCGGCCCGCTCCAGTTGATGCCGATCACGAGTCCATCCCGGCCGGCATCAGGCAGCATGCGATTGCACCAGGTGTCCAAAGGCATGGACACAACGCGGAGCCCACGCCCCCAGATCTTCGCTGCCCTCTGGGCACGGGGCGAGGTCGACCAGAAGGGAAGACTTCGCGTGCCGTCCGCGGAGAGGTGAGTCGGGCTTCCGTCGTCATCCCGGACAAGCCAGACCACTCTGCTTTCGCGTACGTCTCGGAAGAATGCCGCCGCTTGCGAACCGCTCTGACTCATGGCCACCGAGCCTACCGCTCCCCAACAGCCATTCCGTTAGGAGTTCTAAGGCCGCGGTAGGTGTGCCGCGTACGGGTGTTCTCGCCGGAGGCTGTTGGGCGTGACAGAGTTCCGCGCTTTCCGCTATGGCCGAGATCTTGGCCAGACCATCGCTCGCGCCTTTTCCCTGCAAGGTGACCGGAGTGTGCGCGTGGGGGCGTATCGCGGTCCAGACCGGGATGCCGAGGTGGTCGAGGTCCGTGAGACGTGCCACGCCGGTGATGCCAAGACGCCTGAGTCCGGGTTCTCGCTGCCAGCCGGACAAGGTCACTCGACGGCAACGCGACAAGACGGACGCGATCGACGCCGCCATCACCCCCGTGGCGGCGGCGAACCCTCGTGATGGCGTCGGGTTCCTCGTCGTGCTGCCGCCTTGTCCGCAGCGCCGTCCGTCTCGCTTTTTCGTGGACTTCGTGGATAGCAGCATGACAGAACGGGCATGGGTAAAACATGGTAAAGCTGGGCATTCCAGACGAGGTGCGCGCCTGTCTGTTCGATCTGGATGGGGTGTTGACCAAGACCGCGGTGGTGCACGCCGCCGCCTGGAAGGAAACCTTCGACGACTTCCTGCGGCGCCGGGAGGGACCCGGCTTCCGGCCTTTCGACGCGGTGGCCGACTACGACGTGTACGTCGACGGGCGTCCGCGCGCCGACGGGGTGCGCGCCTTCCTGGCCTCGCGCGGCATCGAGCTTCCCGAGGGAGCCGACAACGACCCACCGGACCGGGATACCGTGCACGGTCTCGGCAGCCGCAAGAACGCCCTACTGCTGGAGAAGATCCATACGCAGGGAGCCGAGCCGTACGCGGGATCCGTCCGTTACGTGGAGGCGGTACGCGCGGCCGGGCTCAGTACCGCCGTTGTCTCCTCCAGTGTCAACTGCCGCGACATCCTCGTCTCGGTCGGCTTGGAGAAGCAGTTCGACGTGCGGATCGACGGCGTGGTCGCAGCCGAGCGCAAGCTGCCCGGCAAGCCACACCCCGACACGTTCCTCGAAGCCGCGCACGACCTTGGCGTCGAGCCCGGGGCGGCTGCCGTTTTCGAGGACGCCCTGGCAGGTATGGACGCCGGACGGTCCGGCCACTTCGGGTGCGTCGTCGGCGTCGACCGCGTCGGTCAGGCGGACGCCCTGCGCGAGCACGGTGCCGACATCGTCGTGAAGGATCTCGCGCAGCTGCTGGAGGACGTGACGTGATCACCCATTCCGCCTACGTGGTCGAGCCCTGGCAGGTGCGGGAACGTAGCCTGCACCAGGACGTCCTGGCGCAGAGCGAATCCGTCTTCGCCTTGTCCAACGGGCACATAGGCTGGCGGGGCAACCTCGAGGAGGGCGAGCCGCACGGACTGCTGGGCAGCTACCTCAACGGTGTGCACGAGAAGCATCCGAGCCCCCACGCGGAAGCCGGATACGGCGATCCGGAGTCCGGCCAGACGGTCATCAACGTCACCGACGGCAAGCTCATCCGCCTCCTGGTCGACGACGAGCAGTTCGATCTGCGCTACGGGCGCCTTCATTCTCACGAACGGGTGCTCGATCTGCGGAGCGGGCTGTTGCACCGCGTGTGCGAGTGGACCTCGCCAGCCGGCAAGACCGTCCGTGTGCGCTCCACCCGCCTGGTTTCCTTCGCCCAGCGGGCCATCGCCGCGATCGCGTACGAGGTGGAAGCGGTGGGCGACGAGGTACGGCTTGTCATCCAGTCCGAACTCGTCGCCAATGAGCCGTTGTCCCAGCTCAGCACCGATCCCCGGGTCGCCACCGCCCTGGAGTCGCCGCTGCGGCCCGAGGAGCACGTGGCCGAGGGCGTGCGGCTACGCCTGGTGCACCGCACTGCTGAGAGCGGCCTGCGGATCGCGGCCGCCGCCGACCACATCGTGCGGGGTCCGGCGTCCACCCAGGCCACTGGCGAGAGCGGGGACGACGTCGCCCGGGTCACCTTCGTCACCGAACTCGAGCCCGGCGAGACGCTTCGTCTGGAGAAGCTGGTCTCCTACGGCTGGTCGGGACTGCGTTCGCTGCCGGCCCTCCGGGATCAAGTGGAGGCCGCGCTCGCCAGCGCGCACAGCACCGGCTGGCAGGGCCTGGTCGATCAGCAGCGAGCATTCCTGGAGGACTTCTGGGGACACGCTGATGTCGAGGTCGACGGCGACCCGGAGATCCAGCAGGCCGTCCGCTTCGCGCTCTTCCACGTACTGCAGGCCGCTGCCCGGGCAGAGCAGCGGGCGATCCCGGCCAAGGGTCTGACCGGCTCCGGATACGACGGGCACTCCTTCTGGGACACCGAGACCTTCGTCCTGCCCCTGCTTACCTTCGCCTATCCGCGCTGCGTCGCCGAGGCACTGCGCTGGCGCCAGGACACCCTGCCTGCCGCGCGTGCCCGCGCGCGGCAGCTTGACCTGAAGGGCGCGGCCTTCCCGTGGCGCACCATCGACGGGGCGGAATGCTCCGGCTACTGGCCGGCCGGGGCCGCGGCCTTCCACATCAACGCCGACATCGCCGATGCCGTCGTGCGGTACGTCTCAGCCACCGGCGATGTGGACTTCGAGCGCGAGACCGGGGTGGAACTGCTGGTGGAGACGGCCCGGTTGTGGCACTCGCTGGGCTACCACGACTCCCTCGGCAGCTTCCACATCGACGGCGTCACCGGGCCGGACGAGTACAGCGCACTCGTGGACGACAACGTCTACACCAATCTCATGGCCCAGACGAACCTGCGGGGCGCCGCGGACGCGTCGGGGCGCCATCCGGAGCAGGCCACGGCGCTCGGCGTCGATGAGGAGGAGATCGCCGCCTGGCGGGATGCCGCCAAGGCGATGGCCGTGCCCTGCAACAGCGCGCTGGGCATCCACGAGCAGTCAGTCGGCTCCACCAGCCACCAGGTCTGGGATTTCGCCGGCACCCGGCCCGACCAGTACCCGCTGATGCTGCACTTCCACTACCTCGAGCTGTACCGGAAGCAAGTGATCAAACAAGCGGACGTCGTGCTGGCGATGTACCTGCGCGGTGACGCCTTCGAGGAGGGCCAGAAAGCGCGGAATTTCGCCTACTACGAGCCGCTCACCGTCCGCGACTCGTCCTTGTCGGCGTGTGCGCAGGCCGTCATGGCTGCGGAGGTCGGCCACCTGCGCCTGGCCTACGACTACCTGGGCGAAGCCGCGCTGATGGACCTGGACGACCTGGAGAAGAACACCCGCGATGGCCTGCACACCGCCTCCCTGGCGGGCACCTGGATCGCGCTGGTCGCGGGATTCGGGGGCATGCGCTACTGCGAGGAAACTCTGCGTTTCGCCCCCAGGCTGCCGGAGAAGCTCAGCCGGCTCGCCTTCTCGATGCACATACGGCAGCGGTGCCTGCGCGTCGAGATCACCCGTTCCCATGCCTCCTACACCCTGATAGCCGGGGAACCGATGCAGATCGGGCACTTCGGGGAGCATGTGACCGTTTCCTGCGGGATGACGCAGACCAGGCCCATCAAGCCGTCGGCCGTCTTGCCGGAACCCACCCAACCGTCAGGTCGCCGCCCCGAGCGCCCCCACTGAACGCGGCCCCGGCACGCACACGCGCAGAACGCAGGGTGTTCTGCCAGAAGTGGATGGCAAGTCCCAGTCGGCCTAGGCTGATGGGTGTGGATGCGTTGAATAACGCGTAGTTGGCCAAGCACAGGGCGCCTGCGACGGCGGTTCTGCCGAGTGGTGATTTGCCTTATCGCGCGACCGAGCTCCGGTCCGGTTTTTTCGGCCGGACTCTCTGACGCAGTGCACAGATGGCGACATCCACCGACAGCACCGATGTGGTGAAGCGATGATCGACCTCGACACGTTGTCAGTGAACACGATTCGCGGGTTGTGTATGGACGCGGTCCAAAAGGCCCGTTCCGGGCACCCCGGGACCCCCATGGGCATGGCACCGGTTGCCTACACACTGTGGCAGAAGTTCCTGCGCTTCGACCCCGCCGACCCGATCTGGCCGAACCGCGACCGCTTCGTGCTCTCTGAAGGCCACGCCTCCGCCCTGCTCTGGTCGCTGCTGTACCTGTCCGGTGTCCGTGCGGTCGATCCCGACTACGAGGTGCTGGGCCGCCCGGCAGTCACACTCGATGACCTGAAGTCGTTCCGGCAACTCGACTCGCGCTGCCCCGGCCATCCGGAGTACCGGTGGACGAGCGGCGTGGAGGCGACCACCGGCCCGCTCGGCCAGGGTGTCGCCACCTCCGTCGGCATGGCCATCGCGGGCCAGTGGCTGGCGGCACGGTTCAACCGTGACGACTTCACACTCTTCGATTTCGACGTGTACGCGCTCGCCGGGGACGGCTGCATGATGGAGGGCATCTCCTCCGAGACCGCTTCACTGGCCGGGCATCTGAAGCTGTCCAACCTGTGCTGGATCTATGACTCCAACCGGGTCACCATCGAGGGCCACACCGACATCACCTTCACCGAGGACGTCGCAGCCCGCTTCCTCGCATACGGCTGGAACGTGACCACCGTCGCCGACGCCAACGACCTCGACCAGGTCAACCGCGCCTTGCACACCTTCCGGGCCGAGACCACACGTCCCACTCTGATCCTGGTACACAGCCATATCGGCTACGGCTCCCCCGTCGAGGATTCACCGAAAGCACACGGGGCGCCGCTCGGGCCCGAAGGGGTCAAAGCGACCAAGCGCTTCCTGGGCATACCGCCGGACGCCGATTTCCACGTCCCCGACGGCCTTCATGACTGGTTCGCCCGGGGAATCGGAGCACGCGGCGCCGAGTCGCGCACCGACTGGGAGAAGACGTTCGAGGCCTATCGCGGCCTGCACCCCGGTCTCGCCGACGAGCTGGAGCGGATCCAGCGCCGGGAGCTGCCTGAGGGCTGGGAGAACGTGCTTCCGGCCTTCCCCGCCGACCCGAAGGGGCTGGCGAGCCGCGACTCATCAGGTCAGGTACTGGAAGCCATCGCCCAGGCCGTGCCCTGGATCCTCGGCGGATCCGCCGACCTGACACCGTCGACCAGGACCCGGCTCGCTTTCGACGGCGCCGGCGACTTCCAGCCCGACGACCGGTCCGGGCGCAACCTCCACCTCGGCGTCCGGGAGCACGCCTCGGCAGCCGTCGCGAACGGCATGGCACTGACGAAGCTGCGGCCTTACTGGTCGGGCTTCCTGATCTTCTCCGACTACGCCAAGGCTGCCATCCGCCTCTCCGCGCTGATGGAGATCCCGACCGTACACATATTCACCCATGACTCCATCGGGGTCGGCGAGGACGGCCCCACCCACCAGCCTGTCGAGCAGCTTGCCGGGCTCCGTTCCACGCCTGGGCTGCTCGTCTTCCGCCCCGCCGATGCCAACGAGGTGGTGGAAATGTGGCGGGTGGTCGCCGCCCTCCGCCACGAGCCCGCGGCGCTGGTCCTCTCCCGCCAGGCCCTTCCCACCTTCGACCGCAGCCGACTCGGTGAGGCGGGCGGGGTCGCGCGCGGAGCCTACATATTGGCGGACGCACCCTCGGGCGAGCCGGAAGTGATCCTGCTCGCCACCGGCTCCGAAGTGTCACTTGCCATGGCTGCGTACGAGGAACTCACCGCCGACGGCATCGCGTGCCGGGTGGTGAGCATGCCGTGCTGGGAGCTGTTCGACCGGCAGCCACAGGACTACCGGGACGACGTGCTACCACCTGCGGTGCCGACCAGGGTCGCTGTCGAAGAGGCTTCCACACTCGGCTGGGACCGGTATGTCGGTGACCGCGGCGCCGTCGTCGGCATGCACACCTTCGGCGCCTCCGCGCCTCTCAAACAGTTGCTCAGGAGGTTCGGCTTCACCCCTGAACGGGTCTCGCAGGTGGCACGCGAATTGGTGGCACACGGTAAGGAGAGAGCAACGTGAAGGCGACTCAGATGCTGCACGAACTCGGGCAAAGTCTGTGGCTGGACAACATCACCCGCGACATGCTCGACTC
This sequence comes from Streptomyces odonnellii, assembly GCF_000981895.1. GTDB lineage: Bacteria > Actinomycetota > Actinomycetes > Streptomycetales > Streptomycetaceae > Streptomyces > Streptomyces odonnellii. The sequence goes on from NZ_LATD01000334.1 coordinate 6,363, forward strand.
CGGTCAGCTCCAGCACTACATCGACAACTACGCGGTGACGGGCCTGACATCAAACCCCTCGATCTTCGACAAGGCCATCTCCTCCGGCTCGTACGACGACGCCATCCGCGCCAAGTCCGCAGCGGGACGAGCGGATGAGGAACTCTTCTTCGAGCTGGCCATCGAAGACCTTCAGCGAGCTGCAGATCTGTTTCTGCCCGTCCATGAGCGAACGGACGGTGTGGACGGCTGGGTCTCCCTGGAGGTGTCACCTCTCCTGGCGTATGACACTGCGCGGACCATCGAAGCGGCGAGGGAACTTCACACACGGGCGGGCAGGAGCAACCTGTTCATCAAGATTCCCGGCACCGCCGAAGGTCTCCCGGCAATCACCGAGAGCATCGCCTCGGGCGTTCCGGTGAACATCACCTTGTTGTTCTCGGCCGACCACTACCGGGCTGCCGCCGACGCGTATCTGACAGGGGTCGAGCAGAGGGTGGAGCAAGGAGTCGATCCCGATGTGGGGTCGGTGGCGTCGCTGTTCATGTCCCGCTGGGATGCGGCTGTCGGCGGCAACGTACCGGAGGGACTGCGGGACCGGCTCGGTCTCGCCGTCGGGCAGGACATCTACCGGGCCTATCGCACGTTGCTGGACTCGGACCGGGCCCAGCGCCTGGAGAACGCGGGCGCTCGTATGCAGCGGTTGCTATGGGCGAGCACCCGTACCAAGGACCCCGCCGCGTCGGACACGCTCTACATCCACGGACTCGCCGCACCGTTCACGGTCAACACGATGCCCGACGAGACGCTCAAGGCCTTTTACGATCACGGCGAAGTGGGCGAGCCCATGCCGGCCGACGGCGACGGCTGCGACGCGGTACTGGCACGGTTCGCTGACGCGGGTGTGGACGTCAAGGCTCTTGCCGCGAAACTTCAAAGCGATGGCGCGGCATCCTTCGTGACCTCCTGGAACGACCTCCTCGCGCGTATCTCCGCGCAACGAGAGGCCCTTGTCTGACCGCTCCGGCCGTCGCGAGGGCACCTCCAGGACCGAACCGGCGCTCGCCCGTGACTCGTCGGCCAGCGCTCTCGTCCGCCGTTTCCGCGCCCTGAAACGCCGGGGCCCGTCCCAACAGGAGAACAGCCATGGCAACTGATACGCCCATGCAGCTCGGCATGATCGGGCTCGGCCGGATGGGGTCCAACCTCGTCCGCAGGCTGATGCGCGACGGCCATCACTGTGTGGTCTACGACCTGAACGAGAGCGCGGTGAAAGAACTGGAGGGCCAAGGCGCTGTCGGCGCCCGCTCACTCGGGGACTTCGTGGCGAAACTGGAGCGGCCCCGAGCCGCCTGGCTCATGCTGCCCGCCGCCGTTGTGCAGTCGACCCTCGACCAGCTCGTCGAACTCCTCGATCCGGACGATGCGGTCATCGACGGCGGCAATTCGTACTACCGCGACGACATCGCCCGGGCCGGGCAGCTCGCTCCCCGCCGGATCCACTACCTGGACTGCGGAACCTCAGGCGGTGTCTGGGGGCTGGAACGTGGCTACTGCCTCATGATCGGCGGCGAGCCGGAGCCCGTCGCCCGGCTCGACCCGATCTTCCGGACCATCGCCCCCGGTACCGGCTCAGCGGCCCCGACACCGAGCCGGACACAGAACGGAACCGCCCCCGACGGCTATCTGCACTGCGGCCCGAGCGGCGCGGGGCACTTCGTGAAGATGGTCCACAACGGGATCGAGTACGGGATGATGGCCTCGATCGCCGAAGGCCTCAGCATCATCAAGAACGCCGACGCGGGGCGCCGGGACCGCACCACCGATGCCGAGACCACCCCGCTGCGCGAGCCGGAGGCCTACCAGTACGAGATCGACGTCGGCGAAGTCGCCGAAGTATGGCGCCGCGGCTCGGTAGTCGGATCCTGGCTTGTCGATCTGACCGCGGACGCCCTCGCCCGGTCACCTCACCTGGAGGAGTTCACCGGACACGTCTCCGACTCCGGCGAGGGCAGGTGGACGGTGCTCGCGGCCGTCGACGAAGGCGTACCGGCCGCCGTGATTACCACCGCACTCACCGAGCGATTCGAATCCCGGGGTCTCGGTGAGTTTGCCGACAGGGCCCTGTCCGCCATGCGCAGCGAGTTCGGCGGCCACGCCGAGAAGAGGAGCCGGTCATGAAACACCCGGACAACCACGTGATCGTACTCTTCGGCGCCACCGGTGACCTAGCCAAACGCAAACTGCTGCCCGGACTGTTCCACCTCGCCCAGGCGGGGCTTCTTCCGGACGGCTACCGCATAGTGGGCTCTTCGACATCCCGGTCCGCGCTCAGCGACGACGCGTTCCGTAAACACACGCACGACGCGGTCACTGCCTTCGGGCTGTCCGAGCCGTCCGGCCCAGTATGGGAGGCCTTCGAGGCCTCGCTGTCCTTCGGCGCCGCGGATCCGGACAACCCCAAGCCGCTGCTCGCGGCGGTGCGGGCAGCCGAGGACTCCCTCGGCCGGCGGCCGCGCAGGCTGTTCCACTTGGCTATTCCGCCCCCAGCGTTCAGGTCCGTCATCGCCATGCTCGGCGACACCGGTCTCGCACAGAACTCCAAAGTGATCGTCGAGAAGCCCTTCGGTACTGATCTCGCGTCGGCGCGAGCACTCAATGAAGCCATCCATGCGGTCTTCGACGAGTCCCAGGTGTTCCGTATCGACCATTTCCTCGGCAAGGAGTCGGTGGACAACATCCTCGCCCTCCGCTTTGCCAACGGCCTGTTCGAGCCGATCTGGAACCGCAACCACATCACTCATGTGCAGATCGACGTGCCCGAATCCATCGGAATCGAGGGCCGCTCCCGCTTCTATGAGGGCACCGGAGCCTTCCGGGACATGATCGTGACACATCTGATCCAGGTGCTCGGGATCGTGGCCATGGAACCACCTGTCACACTCGACGCCCAACCGTTGCGGGACGAGAAGACCAAGGTCTTTGAGGCACTGCGCCCCATCGAACCCGCTCACACCGTACGCGGCCAGTACGAGGGTTACCGCGACGAGCCCGGTGTCGCCCCGGATTCGCAGACCGAGACGTTCACCGCACTGCGTCTGGAAGTGGACAACTGGCGGTGGGCCGGAGTGCCCTTCCATCTCCGTTCCGGCAAGAGCCTCGCGCAGCGCCGCGAGGTGATCACCCTGGGCCTCCGTGAGCCGCCCTTGAGGATGTTCCAGGCGGACCTTCCCAGACAGGTGAGAGACCACGGTAACAAGATCGTGATTGACTTCGGGGACCCCGGATGGATCGCCGCCGACTTCCTCGCGAAGGAGCCCGGCCCCGCCATGTTCCTCGGGCCCGCGAGAATGGCCTTCCACTACGCGGACACATTCACCCAGGCACACGGACTCGAGGGCTACGAACGATTGATCCTGGACGCCATGCTGGGAGACCAGTCGCTGTTCACCCGGTCCGACGGCATCGAGCGGATCTGGGAGGTTTCCGCCCCTCTTCTGGAGTCTCCTCCACCACCGCAGCCATACGCGCCCGGCTCCTGGGGCCCCGAACCGGCCATTACCGAACTGATCGCCCCCTACCGCTGGTACCTGCCGGACGATACCGGGGCTTACAACGGCTAGCACAATGAGCTGAGTTGTCGGCTCGTCGTTCCCATCGGATGCGCAGGCGTCGGAAGCCGTCCAGCCACGCAAAGCTTCTCTCTACGGCCCAGCGGTAGGTGCCCAGTCCCGTACCGTGCGGGGTGCCACCGCGGGCGATGGCGGGGACGATGCCGCAGGCGCGGACCTGGCCGCGGTAGGTGTCGTGGTCGGCGAAGAGTGAGTCGGGTCTGCGGCGACGTCGTTGCGGTTGCCGCCGGTCAGCAGGACCTCGTGCAGCCACTGCCGGACGTCGGCAGCGTGCCGGTCCCGCAGACGGCGCCAGCACGTCATGCCCGAGCCGAAGCCCAGCTCCTTGGGCAGGTACTCCCACTGGATGCCGGTGTGCAGGACGTACAGGATCCCGCACAGCACTTCCCGGTCCGGCAACGGCTTACGGCCCGGATACCGGAACCTGCGCTCGCGCTGCGGCAGCAGCGGCTCCAGACGGTCCCACAGGTCATCCGGCACGGTCCACAGCGACACCCCACACCAGACGGAACGCTCAACTCCCGCCCCGGACACGGCCTTCAGCCCCGATCCACCTCTTTGCGTCAGCCGTTGTAAGTCATGGCTGGGCGTTTCCAGACGTTGTACGAAGCTGCTTGAGAGCGAGCGGAATAGGGCCGACCGGATTCGAACCGGCGTCCTCCCACATGCGGTGAAGGCGCGACAACCACTGCGCTACGAGCCCCATCCCGCCAGGGATCATACGTGCCCCTGTACTCCGCCGCCTCGCATATTCAAAGGCAAGGACGGCTCACTCGACGTGACAGGACCACAGAAGTTGTGCCAGGGCCTGAGTTTGGGAGGCACCGTGTCTCTTGCCAGGGCAGCATCGAGATGCTCCTGGTGAAAGGTGCTGGTCATGCCGCAGATGTCGAAGGTCAAGCTATACGCGGCGCCACGGCGCCGAACTCCTCTTCCAGGTCTTGACAGAGTGGAAGGAGAAGAACAGCGTGGCCACCTCCTCCAACGAGTCGTTCAGCAGCTGGACCAAGACGTTCACCGCCCCCGGCTCTGCGCGGCCATCGTCGACCGGCTCACCTTCAACTGCACCATCATCGAGACCGGCACGGACTCCTACCGCCTCGCCAGCACACGGGCTCGAGCCGAGGAGCCCGCCAAGGCGGGCTGACCTCAAACACTACTTCCCTCGGCCGTCGGCCGTCCTGACGGCCAGTGGCGGTCCTGTGTTCGTGGTCCCCCAGCAGGCACATCCGCTCCAGACCGCGCTCGGCTGGCGCAGTGTGTCAACGGGCCTCACGAATCGAGTACGGCGGCAACGGCCTCGATCTCGACGAGCTGGTCCTCATAGCCCAGCACAGTGACGCCCATCAAAGTGCTGGGTACATCGTGGTCAGCGAACGAGTCCCGGACCACTTCCCAGGCAGCCACCAAATCCCCCCGACGGGCCGACGCCACGAGAACCCTCGTACTGATGACGTCCTGGAGTGACGCGCCGGCGGCAGTGAGAGCAGCCCGCATGTTCTCGACGGCTTTCAGCGCCTGACCTGCATAGTCCCCGATCGCTGCCGTCGAGCCGTCGACGTTCAGTGGACACGCCCCGGCGAGGAAGATCAGACGGGACCCCGCGGGCGCCGTAGCTGCATAAGCGTACTCGGCAACGTCAGACAGAGAAGCGGAACGGATCAGAGTGATGGCACGAGCCACGGTCGTTGGGTCCTTTCCCATCGAGTGCTGAGCCCCGACATCCTGCCAACGACACGCTGGCGCCGTCTTCCCCTTTTTCTCGCCGCCCCACAGCAACGCCATCATTCCTGGCCGACACACGCGAAGCCCGTGATCACCAACTGACACCGGAACCCGTCAAGAAACGCAGTTCCCAGAGATCAACGAAGCCATGGTGCCTCAGTCCAGGCGCGCGTCCACACCCGCCGGCGACTCCCACACGCCTCCCGGGGGCAATGTCGTGGTCGAAGTCGTGGCGGGCACAACCCGGCACGCGGGCATCACCGTGGTCCGTCTGCACTGATGACCCGGCCACGATCGTGGTCACCGTCGCGGCCGGGCCGACCACGACAGCTCGTGCTCCTGCGCGGACTGCGTACGTCAACGACCGGATTCCCCCACCACGGGCCGCCCGGGAAGCCCATGTCACGGCGATCGGTGGACTCGATGCTCCTCACGTAGCTCCCGAGCACGTACTCATGGACTGCCTGCTCGGGAACCCGGAACGACCGCCCGACACGGATCGCAGGGAGGTGACCGGAGTGGACCAAGCGGTAGACCGTCATCTTGGAGACCCGCATGACGGAGGCCACTTCCGCGACAGTCAGGAAGGCCACCTCGTTGAGCGAGCGCTCCCGAACACCCTCGCTTCGGATCCGCCGGACTACCCCCTCCCGGCCCTCGTGGTTCTCATCAGGCTGCGGGACCGGCAGCGTTGACTCTGCCGGACTGGCCAGTCCCGCAAGGACGCTCACCCCGTCCGGCCCTCCGACGGGATTTGCTTACCGCGCTGCCGCGATGCTGTTCACGAGGCGGGTTGGGCATCCCGGACGATGACCACCGGGCACTCAGCATGGTGCACGCAGTGCTGGCTCACGGACCCGAGCAGTGCCTGGGTGAAACCTCCGTGCCCGCGGTTGCCCACCACCAGCAACTGAGCGCCTCGGGCCGTATCGAGCAGAACCTGACTCGCGTCGCCCGACAGCACAAGCCGACGGACGTCCACCGAGCCGTCCGGGTCCAGTACCCGGGCAATGCTCTCGCTCAGTGTCTTGCCGGCCCACCCAGCAAGATCGGCCTCCGTCACCATCACGGGCCACCCGTAGGACACCGGGTACTGCCATGCGATGACCGCGTCGACCACACTTCCTGCCAGCTCCGCCTGGGAAAGAGCCCACCGGAGAGCGGCCTCCGACGACGGGGAACCATCCACACCGACGACGATGCGAGGTGATACGGATTCCTGTGTGCTCATCGTTGTGCGTCCAATCGTTGCAGTTCGATTCGTACGGGTCCGGTTCGATGCCTGCAGACTGCTCGCGCCAGCAGGCCCAATGACAGGGCTGGTGGTCCCGAACCGCAGGACAACCAGCCCTGTTCACACAGCAGGCCTCCCCTGGGGCTCGGGAGTTGGAAATCGTCCACGCGCTGCGCCAGATGGCGACTCGGCCCCGCGGTGACGGCCTCGGCGGTGGTTCGCTCGTGCGTGGTGTCCGGTGTGATGGGGTCGGCGAAGGCGTTCGGCTCGGTGGCCCATTCCGCGCCTCCGCCGGGCGGCAGGAGCCATGCCACCGGGCGGGGCTCGTCGTCGTCGCGGGCGATGGCGCGCAGGGTTCCACGCCGGCCGGTCGCGGTGTCCTCGACATCCCGGCCGATCCAGGGGTGATTACGGTGGAGCAGGCTCACCGGGCGTCGTAGCCAGCGGTGCCGAGGTGTAGCGCACGCGCACACCGTTCTCCCGTGCCAGCGGGTCTCGCGGTGGCGGAACTCGTGCGCGGACACCGGGGCGATGGCAGCACCGCCGCCGAGGCCGGCACCTTGGGGCCGGCACCACGTGCTGGAACTGGCCCCCGCGGGCGACCATCCGGACGCGCAGGCCGTACTCGTCCCGGACACGGCCCTGCACACGGCGGCCTTCGTGCCCGAGCTGGAGGAGGCACTCGGCAAGCCGGTGCTGACCGCGAACCAGGTGCCGGTCTGGGAACGGCTGCGGCTGGCGCAGCGCAAAATATGGCTGCCGAGACTGGGCACGCTGTTCGGGAGCCGCGACTGAGGCCAGGGCCGAGGCCGGCACCGAAGCACCGGGGCGGGCGCGTCCTGCGAGGGCCGGTCCGGGTCCGGCGGGTCCCGGCGACCGAGGGCCGCACGGCCGGACCCGCTTCCGCGGCACGGCCGCAGTGGTGCCCGGCCCCGGCGCGATCCTTCCCTCGCCTCCGCGCCGGCCCCCAGCGGTGGGACGGTCCTGAGCCTTCTTCGTACTGCCCGGAGACCCAGCCGTCGAGCCTTCATACCGTCCGGCCGGCCGCCGATCCGCCCGACTTCCCCTATCAGGCGCAGAACACCCACTTCCAGCCATAAGCGGGAAAAGCTTCACATCATCGGAGAATATGCCTCATGCTGATGCCCGGCCGGGCGGGGGCCCGGCCTTGGGAGGGGGATTCTCCATGACCGTACGGGAACTACGAGGTGCGTTGCGCGCCGAACTCGAAGCGCTGTTCGGGGCGTCGTTGCGCGGGATCCGGGTGCACGAGTCCGGGACCGTGCCGGGCGGCAGGCCCGCCATGACCTGGGGCGACGACCTGTTCTTCGCGCCGGGCGCATACCGTCCGCACACTAGGCCCTGTCCGGCCGATCTTCGCGGGCCCGCGACGCCTGGCACGGCACCTCGCTGCGTGGTCGGAGTCGCCCGAGTACCTCCAGTACACGGGCGATCCTCCGCCTTGCGATGCACCCCCGTAGCCTGAACGGCACGGGAGGGACCCCCTCCACCAGACGCCGCAGTCTGATCCACGAAGATCGACCGGACAGGACCTAGGCGGGGCCGGGAACTGCTCGCCCACGAGCTGGCGCACGTACTCCAGCAGCGGGCGGGCCGGACCCGCTCCGGGGCCGGGGAGGCGCCGGAGGCGGAGGCGCTCGCGGCGGGCCGCAGGGTGGCGGCCGGCCGGCCGGTCGCCCTGCCGGGTCCGCGGAACGTGCCGGGCGCGGTGGCCAGGCCGGTCACGCAGTACTACACGCTGGTCACCACCACCGCGCAGCGCCTGGCGCTCACCCTCCAGATACCGGGCGGAGCGGGGGGCGGCCCGTCCAATCCGGGGGACACGTTCCCCGGGCAGACGAAGGTACTCAACGCGGTCACCCGGACCGGCACGTTCATGAACGGCGCCGTACCGAACCACCAGTCGACCGCGCCCGCCGGCGCACACCTGCGTCTCTCCGCCACCGGGAACATGGCGATCGAGCCCTGCGATTCCAACGTTCGCCAGCCGAAGGTCTTCTACGCCACCGACACGGTGATCAACGCGAGCAACGCCCGGATGGCGCTGACCGGTGCGCACTACCGGCTGCTCAAGGACGCGGGGGCCGGCGCGCAGCGGACCACCCTGCCCGGCCGGGTGCTCTGGTGGGTTGTGCCGCAGCACATCGCCACCGGCACCTCGGGCCTCACCGTGCAGTGCGACCAGAACTGCAACCAGGTCGTCAACGCGGTGATCGGCTCCGACGACCTCGCGCCGCGCTTCCTCGCGCCGCTCGCCGTGGACCCGACGTCGCTGTACGAGTACGAGGTCGCCCGGAACCTGTTGCCGGGGGCCCGTCCGGCCCCGATGGGCGGCGTCGGCACCGCGCTGACCGACAGCCAGCGGAACATCGAGCGGCCGTACGGGCAGATGCTCCAGGCGCCGACCGCCGTGTTCACCAACGCCGTGGCCGGCCTCGGGGTCAACGAGCGTGCCGTGCCCGGGGTCGGTGAGGCGTTCCTCACCTGCTCCGTGCTGGCCTTCGCACCAGGCACGGTTCTCCCGCCCACGCCGGGCAGTGACATCGACTACTCCCGGGCGGGGTATCCGGTGTTTGAGAGCGGCGCGGTGTGGAGTTCGCACTTCGCGGGGGTGGTGGCGCAGGACGGCACCGATGTGGTGACGCTGGAGAACCACGCCCGGACCTATGAGGCGGGAGCCCACCCCAACACCGTCGGCCTGTACTTCCAGATGTACGACACCGACACCACGCCGCTGGGCGCGACGCAGTCCTGGCACACCATGTGGGGAAACAGCTTCCGAACGCACACCACGCGCCGCCGGCCCTACCGCTCCCACCCACCCACGAGCCCGCCACCTTCGGCTCGAAGACCTTCACCAACCCCCTGACCGTGGTACTCCAGGCGCGCCCGGACTTCTACGACCAGCGGGCCACAGCCCTGCACGCGGCCGGAAACCTGGACCTGATCAAGGACGACCACAACCTGCTGGTCGCGGGCATCGATCCGAACACCGAACTGGGGCACGTGCTCAAGGGCCTGCACTACGCGAACGTCCACCTGGCGGCCGACCGCACCGGGACGAGCAGCCGTATCGACGCGTGGATCGCCGCCGTCGGCGCGGCCAGGGGCCGCGCCGACGTGGTCGGCTCGGACCGTCGGCACAACATCACCGCACTGGACCGCGCCCTGGCGAGGCTGCACCTGGTACGCCGCTGACCCGCCCGCCCGTCAGGGCGGGAGAGGAAAACCGAGGAAAACAAAGAAGAAGGGGAAGACGAGGAGAGGGGGGTGGGCGGTTTCCATGGGCACGGGCTTCGGGCCGTGCCCCGTCCACCCAGATACCCCTGGCGGCATCTGATCCGCAGCTGTCAACCCGTACGCAAAGCCATACGTTTCGGGGACTCGCGTACGAGTTCCGACGTCCTAAGGGCTGTCCGTACCTGTGGTTGGGACAGCCGCAGCCTCGTCAGGCGCTCTGGTGCCTCCGCAGATGCCGCTCGTCCAGGTTCCCGAACCGCACGAGTCGGTGACCGTTCTGCGGCGCCAGGGCGCGGGTGCCGTTCGCAAGGGCCGGCCGTGGAGCCTTCCGCTGGATGAGCGGGCCCTGCTGGTTGCGGCCTACTGGCGCAGAAACCTGACCATGCGGCAGTTCGCCCCGCTGTTCGGGTTCTCAACGTCGGCGACGGACCGGATCATCGACCACCTCGGGCCGATGCTCGCGCTTCAGCGCCGCAGCGGTTCGCCAAGGACACCGTGCTCATCGTGGACGGCCCCCTGGTCCCCACCCGCGACCACACCGTCGCCGAGCGATCGGAGAACTACCGGTACTCCACGAACCACCAGGTCGTCATCGACGCCGACACCCGCCTGGTCGTCGTAGTCGGCCGACCGCTCGCCGGGAACGGCAACGACTGCGAGGCATGGGAGGAGTCCGGCGCCAAGGACGCCGTCGGCAAGACCCTCACGATTGCCGACGGCGGCTACCCGAAAACCGGACTCGTCATCCCGCACCGCCGCGAGCGCGGCCAGACCGAACTCCCCGACTGGAAAGAGGAACACAACAAATCCCACAAGCAGGTCCGCACCCGCGTCGAGCACGTCTTCGCCCGCCTGAAGCTCTGGAAGATCCTCCGCGACTGCCGCCTCAAAGGCGACGGTGTCCACCCACGCCATGCCGGGCATCGCACGGATGCACAACACCCTCGCCGGACAGCCCAACGGGCCGTACGGCGCCCAAGCATGTCCGAGTGGCCTGAAAATCATTTACGGGACAGCCCTCAGCCCGCTCGACCTCGACGACATCGAGGGCCGCAGCCATCGTGCAGCGGGGTTGCTCTATCGCAGAATCCGTGGCCCGCAATGTCTTTGTTCCGTACGAGCTGCTCGTCCCGCATTCTCCGTGGACCGCTCTTTGGCCCTGTCGCGTGAGGCTCACTGCGATACGAGTGCTCCGGCGAACACGGCGTCCACCTACATGCGAGGGTCCACGACTTCGACGGCCCGCTCGAAGGTGCCTTTGCAATGGACACCGGACCGCAACCCTCCGAAGAAGACAGACGGGGAGGTCCCCATTATCGAGCGAAACTCGAACGTCATATGCGAATGATCATAGTAGCCCGCTTCGAGCGCAGTGTCCGTCCAGGTGTTCGCGCGCCCGCTCTCCAGTACCCTCCGAATTCGCTCGATTCGGGCGAACTTCTTCGGTGGTAGACCCACCTCACCGACGAAGGCGGCTCGCAGGTGCCGTTCGCTGACGTGTAGCCGCCTGGCGCTGGCCTGAATGTCCGCAGTGACCAACATGTCGGAGGCTGCGGTGACCAGCCTGCTCCGGTCCAGGTCCTTCCCGCTGACGGGCACGCCGTCAACCAGTGCTTCGGCCAAGCGCCGCACCTCGGCTGAGAGGTTGACGAACCCGCCTTCTCGTTCGTGTGTCACCGGCAAGGACAGAACCTGATCGACTAGGTCGCGTGGTGGACGATCGAGCAGGAGCCTGGCCCGGCCGGGGTGCAACCTCATGTTCACTCGGACCAGCCCGGGCGTGCCGAGATGGTAGCGAGCCTTGGTTTGCGGGCCGACGAGATGCAGGGCGACCTCGTCCCCGGGCATCGTGCGCAACACCAGCGTTGCGGCATGATCGGGCTGGTCCAGCATGATCTGGCCAGCGCCTTCGGAGGTAGTAGTGATCTGCGAGACCCACGGCTGCAGGCTGGCCGAGACGTCGATCACCTGTTCATGCAACACATATCAAGTGTGCCGGATTTTCATAGTGCGGGGCGCGGGCAGCCGGGCATCGTCTCCTACATGATCCTGATCACCGGTGCTACAGGCACCATTGGAAGTGAAGTTGTCAAGCTGCTCGCCGACAGCGGCAAACCGATTCGGGCTATGGTCCGCAAGCCAGTCGAGATCCCCGGGGTCGAGGTTGTACAGGCCGACTTCGACGACCCCGCTTCGCTTGCCGACGCGGTAGCGGACGTGGAGACCGTGTTCCTGGTCACTCTCCCGCAGCGGCCCAATCCGGACCATGACGTGGCAATGGTCAAGGCCGCTCGCGAAGCGGGTGTCCAAAGGGTCGTCAAGCTTTCGGCAATGAGTTCCATGCCCGGTACGTGGCACTGGCTCAGTGAGGAAGCAGTGAAAAGCGGCGGGATGGAGTGGACGATCCTCCGACCCCCTACCTTCGCCTCCAACATGCTTGCCTACGCCGATGCGATCAACTCCGGGCAGCCAGTTCCCAACCTCACCGGATCGGCCGCAATTGGCATCATCGACCCTCGCGATGTCGCTGCCTTCGCCGCCCACCTCCTCGTCTCGGAAGGCCACGGCGGGCAGACCTACCGGCCGACCGGCCCCGACCTGCTTCGCTTCGACGAGCAGGTCGGAATTCTCGAGCACGCACTCGGCAGTCAGATCGCGACGATGGACATGCCACTCGACTCCCTCCGAGACATGATGATCGGGAGTGGTACGGAAGCCGAGGTTGCGGAGCAGGTGGTCACTGGCATGGCCCAGCTAAAGGAAGGACACTACTCGTTGCTGACCGACGACTTCCTCCGGGTTCTGGGACGTGCTCCGAAGAGCTTCGCGAACTGGGTTGACGATCACGCCCACGTCTTCCGCGCCTGACAGGTTGGCGGACAGTGCTGCCTGACGCCGTGACGTTGAGATTCGGCGTTCGGCGCAAGGACAAAGGCACTGAGCGTTCTCAGCGTGGCCACCGATCGGATGACGGGGGCGAGGCCGCAACGTACGAGGCGCCTGTGCCGATGAGCGAGGTGTTTGAAGCCTCAACTCGTCGGCGCAGGTGCCTCATTGGTTACCAGCTGCTGTCGCCGGCTCCGCGGTGCACGCCTGCGAGGGCGAAGCTGCCGACCTCGCAAACAAAAACGGCGAGTGAGCCGAAGCCCCGTGAGGAGGCACCTTTCGTGTCCGACCCCGATCGGGTCCTCGTGGCGGCAAGCTTATGGGCTCGAATGATGATCCTGCGCGACGGGAACTCGATGATCGACTACGCGAGGAGTCCGTGGGAATGAGACAGACGCCACCAGCGTCGATCTATCGAAGACAGAACCATGTGTCCCAGCAGAGTCCCGGGATGTTGTTCAGCAGAGGCAGGCTGTCAGGCTTCCGTTGGTGAGGCAGTGCAGAAGGAACACGAGGCGGGGCGGGCGTTTATCGTCTGAGGTCGAACGCCGTATCGAACTTGCCTGAAATCTACTGTTTGCCGGACATCAGAGCGGCCTCCGTCTGATCATGTGCTCCGTCACAGAGGCGCTGAGTCAGTACGAAGGCCGTGACGATGAGTCTGCCAGCTTCGGCCAACAACGGCTTACCTTGAGTTTTAACTTGCCGAGGGTTCTCCGTCACAGCGGAACCGGGCACGGACTTGGTCGATGTGACGGGGGAATTACTCGGCAGCACGACTCCCGGACGGGCCTGCTGAGGGTAAATTTCGGGTAGGGGAACACGTGATCTATTGGGGGGAGTCTGATGCAGCACCTGGGGCCGCTGGAACTGGTCGGGGACCGATGGGTCATCGGGGACCCGAAGCGGAACGACGGGTCGTGCCTGGTGCTTGCCACCGAAGGCATCGAGCACTACGTGCGGGGAGAGGCGGACCCCCGGGACGTCGTCCCGTGGAGCAGCCTCCACACCGTCCGGCTGAGGGCCACCATGAAGCCATGGATGGCCACCCGCAGCGGGGGTGTCGTCGTCGCGGCAGGCGGCTACATGGACGGTGGCCGAGACGGCTGCTCCGTGTCCGGCATTCGCGATCGATATAAGCCCTGGTCGGTGAATTACACCCACCACGACCGCACTTACACGTCCATGCACATGGCCCTGGCGGTCGACCTGGTCGCGAAGATGTCCGAGGCGAAGGCGCTGCACCGCCTCGGAGACCCGGAGTGGCTCAGCGCAGTGGTCTCCCGGCTGGCGCCAACGCCGCGGTGGACCCCCCTCCCGGTCCGCCGGGTGAGCGAAATCATCGAGCTCCTCGGTACCTGAGCTTGTTCGTTGCCCACCAAGATCTTCCGGTCCTGCCGATGGCCTCAGGGTCTCGGAGCGTTTGACGGTTTTGCCGACGTCGTAGCGGGGTGCCCGGTGCCTGTTCTTGGCGCCGGGTGGCCGTCCGGGGCTGTGCTTCGGGGTTTGGGAACACGGGTCGGGCAGGCGAGGTGAGCGCGGATGTTCCTGAACCCCCGGCGGACCCGGGCCAGGGTGAGCCGGTCGGAAGTGGCGGGGTCCTCCCAGGGCCGGCGGAGGTCGGCGGCGAGTGGACGGCGAGCCGGAGCCGGGTGTGGGCGACGATCAGAATCCAGGTCCAGCGGTCCGCCGCCTTGGGAGTACGGAGTTTCGGAGTAGTCCAGCCGAGGGTCCGCTTGGCGAAGCGGAAGGTGTGCTCCAGATCGAAGCGGCGCAGACCGCCCTACCCGGCATGCGATCGAGTCCCTCGCCCGGGATGTGCCGTCGATGGCGGCCGGTGCGTGACTGCCCGCCTCACTGATCAACGCCATCGAGCGGGCGGCGGCGGTCATGGTCCCCCGGAGCCGTCCGCCGGGCCGGCCGAACCCCAGTCCGCACAAGCGCGGTCGAGCCCCGCCGCCGAGCGGCCCGGCGCCCCGTCGGCAGACGTGATCGCTGTTCCTCCCCCACCCCATCCC
>NZ_LATD01000335.1 GCF_000981895.1 Streptomyces odonnellii
CCCCGGGGGGTCTGGGGCCCCGGGGGGGGCCGGTCCGCCCGTCGGCGCTCCGCCGCCCGAAGGCCGTACCGCGCTCAGCGCGCAGCCGCGCCCCGTTCCGCCCGCGTTCCTGGAAGTCCGTACGCGTCAACCCTCGTCCCGCAAGAGGAGACATCCGGTGGAAATCATCGTGCGCGACACCTTATGCCCGCACCATCCGGACGAGCCCGTGGACATACCGGCCCGGCCGCGCGCCGCGGTCCTGGACGGCACACTCGGAGAAGTCACCGTCATCACCGGCACCCTGCCCGCGGCACCCCCCGCGGCCACCGCGCCTCCCGCTCATGAGCCACCCGCTCCCGCGGCGCCCGCTCAGGACGCTCCCGCACCGGACCCGCCGCCCTGGTCCGCCTCAACGCAGCCGACTTCGGCGTTCCCCAGACGCGGAAGCGGGCGATCCTGCTCGCCTCCCGGGTCCGTACGGCACAGCCTCCCACGCCCACGCACTCCCAAGCCGCTGAACCTGACTCGCTGTTCGGGCCGGGCCGCGCCCGCTGGGTCAGCATGGCCGAGTCCCTGGGATGGGGCGCGACCGACCGGCCCGTCCCCACCGTCTGCGCCGGCGGCGGACCCGAACCGTTCCCTTCGGGCTCCCGCAAGACGCTGTCCGACGCCCGGGAGCGCGGCACATGGATGCCCCAGCCGCACGGAGCAGTCGCGCAGTCCCGCCGTGAAGGAGCCGGACGGGCGGCCCGGCACGGCATCCGTGAGAACCGTGCTGCCACCGCCCCGGCGCCGACGTCCACCGCCGAGACCCACGGCTGGTCCTGGTCGCTGTGCAGCAACAACCAGACCAACGCCACCAACGGACGCGCCGGCGCTGCCGGCGCCGATCCGGATCACTGCCCGCGAGGCGGGCATCCTGCAGACCTTCCCGGCCGACTACCCCTGGGCCGGGAACAAAGGCCAGGTCTTCAGCCAGATCGGCAACGCTGTCCCGCCCCTGCTCGCCGGCCGCCTCCTCGCCCCGCACCTCGGCGTCACCCTCGGCCCCGACGACTTCACCCTCGCTTCCTAATGCTGTTGTCAAGCCGTCGGAGTGCGACTCATGTGCCAGGTGAGTACGAGGTCATGTGCTCACCTGGTGTCCTCGACACCGGCCATGTCGTACTCGTCGATGTCGAGCTCGGCTCCGGTGGCGCTGAGGAAGTCCAGGACCTTGCGGTCCAGGTGCCAACCAAAGAGGTTGGGGGCGTCCGCTGCGCCTGGCTGGGCTTGGTCGGTGTCGTTGAAGTAGCGCACGATTTGGAGCACAGCTCCGCCGCCGGTGCGGGCCAGCTGCCCGGTGAGGTCGCGAATGCGGTCCGTGTGGGGCTGGAGCCTGTCGAGAATCCGGGTGATCTGCTCGTCGACGCGCAGACCCGGCTCCCGGCAGACAACCATCCACGAGTGGTCGACCGGAACCACCGTCGGCTCGGTGAACCGGCTGCCGCGAACAGCCACCTCGTCAGGAGTGATGCCCAGCTGGGAGGTCATGTCGTCTGCCGAGGTGTGCCGGCTGAACAGCGCGAAGTAGGCGTACTGGCGAAGTGGCATCCCGTGGAGGATAGCCGCGCGGGAAATGGGCCGACCGTGATTATGCGTGTCCAGCAGTCAGGCGGCCTCGGTGACCGAAGGCGTGACCTCGTAGCACCGTCGGTCTCGGATCAGGGCCCAGATGACGTTGACGCGTCGGCGGGCGAGGGCGAGCACGGCCTGGACGTGCTTCTTGCCTTCGGCGCGTTTGCGGTCGTAGAACTTCCGCGAGTTCGGGTCGTAGCGGACGCTGACCAGCGCGGAGGTGTAAAAGACGCGCTGGAGCCTTCGGTGGTAGGTGATCGGCCGGTGAAGGTTGCCACTGACCTTGCCCGAGTCACGAGGCGCCGGGGCGACGTCGGCGAAGGCCGCCAGAGCGTCCGGGGAGTCGAACTCGTCCAGGCTGCCGCCGACGGCGGCGAGGAACTCCGCACCGAAGACTGCCCCGATGCCAGGGACGCTCAGAACGATATCGGCGAGTTCGTGCTCGCGAAACCGGCCCTCGATGAGCTTGTCCATCTCGGAAACCTGCTCGTTGAGGGCCATCACCTCCTCGGCCAAGGTGTGCACCAGCTTCGCGATGGTCTTCTCCCCGGAGACGGCCGTGTGCTGGCGTTCGGCGGCCTCGACCGCGGCTTCGGCCAAGGATCTCGCGTTGTGGACCTTGCGGTTGGCCAGCCCGGTAGTCAGCCGCAAGATCCCGGCGCGGCGGATCGCGGCCGGGGTCTGGTAGCCCGTCAGCAGCCTGAGAGGCCCAGTGTTGGTGACCTCCAGGGCCCGCTCCAAGGCGGGAAACATGCTCAGCAGGGTGCCGCGCAAGCGGTTCACTGCACGGGTGCAGTCTTCGACCAGGTCGGCCCGGCGTCCGGTCAGCAGCTTGAGCTCGACGGCGGCTTCGTCGCCAGGACGGATGGGCCGCAGGTCGCGGCGCATCCTGGCCTGGTCGGCGATGACGTAGGCGTCGCGGGCATCGGTCTTGCCCTCGCCGCGGTAGCCGTCAGAGGCCCGGTTCACCAGTCGGCCGGGCATGTAGAGGACTTCCTGGCCGTGGTTGATCAGCAGGGCCAGCAGCAGCGCGGGTTCCCCGCCGGTCATGTCGATGGCCCAGGTGACCGTTCGGCCGTCGGCCAGGTCGAGCACGTCACCGATCAGTTTCAGCAGCTCGGGCTCGTCGTTGGCGACCCGCCGCGACAGCAGCGTCCTTCCGTCCGCATCCAGGACGAGGCCGTGATGGTGGCCCTTGCCGCTGTCGATCCCCGCCCATATCCGGCTCATAGCGCTCCTGACGTGCTTGTTCTTACTGTGCGTGCCACGGACGACCTCGCCGGCATTGCTCTACGCAGCGACTTGTTCGCACTTCCTAATCGGCGGCCGAGTCGTCGTGGGGTGCTGGGCGGCAAAGCGAGGCAAGCCACGAGACGGCAGCCGCCTGATAGCCACACCCAGCACCCCTGGGCGACCCAACCCTACGAATGGCTCGATCAACCCGATCAAGACGGTAGAGCCGCCTGATGCCCCACACCCCCGAATCCGACGAAGACGACCTCGACGCCATTGCGCCGCCGCAGCCGGTGTTCCACGCCGAGCAGGCCCTCCTGGGCGCCCTCCTCCTCGATCCGCACCGGTTCCGCGACGTGACCGGCATCTGCGCCGACTCGTTCTCCACCGCCGCGCACGCCGCCGTGTTCGCCGCGATCAGCACACTGCCCCCCGCCCGACCCTGTCGAGCACACGAAGAACACCACATGGCTCGACCACGTGCTCGCCACAGGGCGCAAGCAGGCGCGCGGACTGACCGCCTCCTACCTTCACACCCTCGCCCAGGCATGCCCCCGGCCCCGCCACGCACCGGCCTACGCACGGATCGTCGAGGCCGAACACGCCCGCCGCCAGTTGCAGACGGCCGCCGAACACCTCGTCGAGACCGTCCACGACGCCTCCCTCCCGCACCCCGTCCAGACGGTGCTCGCCGAGGCCGACGCACTCGCCTCAGTCGTGGACGACATCGCGAACCGCTTCCCCCCGCGCACCGGCGTCCCGCCCCGCAC
>NZ_LATD01000336.1 GCF_000981895.1 Streptomyces odonnellii
GCCCGCCGGGGCGCACGAACCCCTTCGGCCCCGACGCCGGTGCGACCCGCTGGCATTCCCGCGCCCGCGCCACCCACCGGCTCCCCCGCGCCGGCGCCCGCGCCCGTGCCCCGCCGCCCGCGTGCGGGCCGGGGCCGCGCCTCCCGGACCCGGCCCGGCTCAGGCGCCGAAGGCCGCCGGGTGGATCTGTTCGCGGGTGGCCATGTACTGCTGGCGTACCGCCGTGCCGACCGCCGCGTCCTCGCCCGGCTCGAAGACCTGGGCCGCCGCGCCCTGCCAGAGCGGCGGGGTGTGCGGGGCGAGTGTGCCGTGCGCCACACCGAGCGCCCATGCGGCCTGCCGTGCCGCGCCTATCGCCGCGTAGTCGGCGGGCTGCGGTACGACGACCTGCGCCCCGAAGACCGCCGGGGCCAGGGCCTGTACGGCGGGCAGCTCGGCGGCGGCCCCCAGCAGGAACACCCGCCGCACCTCCACCCCGCGCCCGCGCAGTACGTCCATCGCGTCGGCGAGCGAGCACAGCATCCCCTCGAACGCCGCCCGCGCGAGATGCTCCGGCTTCATCGACTCGCGCCGCAGCCCGGTCAGCGTGCCCGCCGTGTGCGGGAGCTGGGGGGTCCGCTCGCCCTCCAGATACGGCAGGAACACCAGCCCCGACGAGCCGGGCGTCGACTTCAGCGCCAGCTCGGACAGTTCGGCGAGATCCTCGGTGCCCAGCAGCTCCGCCGTACCCCGCAGCGCCCTGACGGCGTTCAGCGTGTGCACGACCGGCAGATGCATCCCGGTCGCGTCCGCGAATGACGTGATCAGCCCGGCCGGATCGGCGAGCGCCTCTTGGTGCACGGCCATCACCGAACCCGACGCCCCCAGCGACACCACCGCGTCCCCGACCGCCACACCGAGACCGAAGGCGGCGGCCATGGTCTCGCCGGTCCCGGCCGAGATCAGCAGCCCCTCGGGCGTGGTCCCCGCCGTGTCCGCCGGTCCGAGCACCTCGGGCAGCTCGGCCTGGCGCCCGAGCGCCAGCTCCACGAGATCCGGCCGGTACGAGCCCGTACGCGCCGACCAGTAGCCCGTCCCCGACGCCTCGCCCCGGTCCGTCGTCCGGCGCGCCGGACGCCCGAGGAGCTGCCAGACCAGCCAGTCGTGCGGCTGGAGCACCAGCGCGGTGCGCCGCGCCGCCTCCGGCTCGGTCCGCGCCATCCACCGCAGCTTGGCGACCACCTGCCCCGACTGCGGTACGGAACCGACCGCCTCGGCCCAGGCCTGCCGTCCGCCCAGCGCCTCGGCCAGGTCCGCCGCGGCGACCTGCGCGCGCTTGTCGTTGCCGAGCAGCGCCGGCCGTACGAGATTGCCCTGCTGGTCCAGCGCCACCATGCCGTGCTGCTGCGCCGAGACGCCGATGGCCTGCACACCTTCGAGCAGCCCGCCGGACGCGGCCTCGCCGAGGGAGAGCAGCCAGGCCTGCGGGTCGATCTCGGTGGCCTTCGGGTCGACCGGATGCTGCGCGTAACCCTGCCGCAGCACGGCACCCGTGTCCGCGTCGCAGACCACGACGCGTGTGAACCCGGACGAACTGTCCAACCCGGCGACTATTCCCATGAACCCGATTCTGCCGCACGCGCGACACGTCGGCCGCTGCCGGGACGGCGCTGGGTGTACCGCGGTGTGTACGCGGGCGGGGCCCGGCGGGCGAGCCGCCGGGCCCCGGGGGGCATGTGCTGTCCGCGGGGGACGGTCAGGTGTTGCTCGTACCCCAGTCGTCCTGCCCGTTCTGGCTGCGCTGCCGCAGCGAGCGCACCCGCTGCGCCACGGAGTCCGGCACCCGGTCTCCCATGACGCCGCTCATCGAGTGGTACGCCTTGCCCGCGACCTCGCGTCCGGTCTGCGCGGCGGTCTCGGCGGCGTTGCGCACGGCCGGGTTCTGGGACACCTCGCGTACCGACTTCTTGAGCTGCTCGTAGCGCTCGCGCCCGGCACGCGTGCCGAGCACGTAACCGCAAGCCAGTCCCGCGATGAATGCGAGGCGGTACCGCATGGCTCCACCCTTCCTAGTGTCCGTCTGTGCCTTCCGCCTACCCGTCGGGGCCCGGGATCACCCGAGCTGACACGGGTCGATAGCGATTGGCGGAACACCCCCCTGCTTGCGCTAATGTATGTGTCGCAGCGGACGCGCGCCGCCCGGGGGGACCCCGGTAGGTACGTTCGGTGCACACGCAGCAATCCCCTGTAGCTCAATTGGCAGAGCAGCCGGCTGTTAACCGGCAGGTTACTGGTTCGAGTCCAGTCGGGGGAGCGCGATCCCCTGTAGCTCAATTGGCAGAGCATTCGGCTGTTAACCGGAGGGTTGCTGGTTCGAGTCCAGCCGGGGGAGCAGGAGAGCGGGAAGGGCCCTTCGGGGTCCTTTTTCGTCTGTTCCACAACTGTTCTACGACGTTCCCGGAACCGGGTGGGCCGCGCCGAAGTCCTCAAGGTCAGAGCGATGCCGACCAACCGAGGCAGGAGATCGTATGAGCGGCTATGCTGCGGCAGACGGCGCGCACAAATGTGCGCGACGCGCCGTTAGGGGCGGTAGCTCAGCCGGTTAGAGCAGCGGACTCATAATCCGTCGGTCGTGGGTTCGAGTCCCACCCGCCCCACCGGCGCGAGTGTTCGATGAATCGTTCCCACCTGGCATCCGAGCGCCCCACGTGGTTTAGACCACGTGGGGCGCTCAGTCGTCTACAGGGGCCTGCGTGAGCGGTGCGTGAGCGGGCGTCCCAGACGGCCGCTCACGGCGGGCGCGGGGGACCATAGCTTCGGCATTGCTCGCCACTTCCTTGTCGACCTGGGGCAGAAGACTGGTGTACGTGTCGGACGCTAGCTGAATCGTTCCGTGCCGGAGCGTTTCCTTGATCGTGTGGAGGTCACCTCCACCCGCATGGATCAACGTGGCAGCCACATGGCGCAGGTCCCGGAGGTTGATCGGCGGCAGGTCTGCCTCGCGGTACAGCCGCCGGAAGGTGTCGCTGACCTTCTCCGGGTGCAGCCACGATCCGTCCACGTCCACGAACGCCTTGCCGGTCTCGTACCAGGGGAGTCGGGCCTCTAGCCGCTCGGCGCGCTCGGTGTCCTGCCGGGCGAGATGCTCGGTCAGCACAGCCACCGTGAGCGGCCCGAGTGCGATCGTCGCGGCCGAGTCCTCGGTCTTGGGGTCCTCCTCGACTACGTCCCACCCGTCCTGGATGATCGTCTTCGACACCGTCAGCAGGCCCTTGGCCAGGTCGATGTCCGCCCGATTCTGGCCGACCCCCTCGCCGCGGCGCAGACCCCGGAACGCGATGGTGTGGAACAGGGCATACAGCCGGTCAGACTCGGCGTGGTCCAGGAACTGGCCGGTCTGGGCCGGGGTCCACACCATCACGCCCGACGGCTTCTCGCCGGTCGCCCGCCAGTGGTCTACGCGCTCATCGGTCCAGAGCAGCGCCTTCGGCCGCTTACCGGACGCCAGTTCAACGTGGCTGGCCGGATTGAAGGTGAGCAACTGCCGCGAGATCGCGCTGTTCAGCGCGCTTCGGAGCGTTGCGCGGATGCGCTGCTGCGTCGCCGGTCCAGTGACCCGCCTGTACGGGGGCATCTCCGCGAGCTTCGCCCGCTCCTGGTCCAGGCGCGCCGTCTCGCTGGCCGGCGGCCGGGACCGTTTTCCCCACGTCGCCCGAGCCTGCTGTTCCCGGCGCTGCTGGTTCTCCGCAAGGATCGTCTCGTTCATGTCGGCGATGGCGTCGAACATCTCCACCAAGTGCCCGACGTTCAGCCGGTCCAGCAGCAGATGCCCGATCCGCGGCTTCAGATGGACGGTGATGTGCGAGCCGTAGCCGCGCAGCGTCGACTTCTTCCGCTTCTTCGATGCGTGCCACTCATCGAGCCAGTCGCCCACTGTCAGAGAGCTGACGAGCGGCTGGCCCGCATGGAACCGGCGGCGCGTCTCGGCGAGGCCTGGCAGCGGCGCCTTCTGGTCCTTGCTGACGATCTCCAGAAGGTCACCGATGCGGACCTGGCCCTCGGCGTCGTCCCCGGCGGGCAGCGCGAGCAGAGCGCGCACCTGGTCCAGGACCTTCTGAGCCTCCTTCGCCGACTCGTACCCGGAGCGTGAGAACGAGCGCCGAGTCCCGTCCTCGCGCGCGGGCAGCTCCTGCCGCACCGCGTACACCCCGTGCCTGCGGCTGGTGAGTTGCGGGCATGCTTTGCCCAGTGCTTTCCCGTTGGCGTCGCGGCAGTAGCAGCGACGGTATGTCGAACCCTTCATGTGCTCTCCACCTTCGGCGGTCGCCCTCGTGCTGGAGAACCTGGCCCGTGGGCGACCGCCGTACACGGGCCAGGTCAGTGGGTGTCGGGGCGGTCAGACCAGCGCTGCACCCACAGTCCATCGCCCGTGATCCGGGCGAGGTACGCGTTCATCTCCGCACAGAGCTGGGGAGTGGCGAGGCCCAAACGGATCATCCACACGAACTGGTCCTTCTCCTCCAGCGGCAGGCAGGTGGCCTTGGCGGGGAGTTTCGACGCAGGAACGATCCTCCATTCCACCTGTGCCATCCCGAGCCCCTGGGGAGCCGAGTCGACCCGATCGGGGTCGGCAGGGCTCCATGCCTGAGCCCAGCGGCCCTCGACCCCGAGGATCTGCCGGTGAAAGCCGTTCAGTTCGCGGCACAGCCCGGGATGGGCGTGCCCGTACCGGATGCGCACCGCGATGGCGCCATCCTGCTCGGTGAGGCGGCAGGCTCGGCCGACGGGAATGTTCGTCCCGGGGCCGACCTCGAATTTGACTTCGGTCACCTCGTTGAGCTTCACGTTCATGTCGTTCCCCCACCGCGCCTACCGGCCCGCACATCTGTTCGATAGCGGCGCCGGAGCAATCCGTTCCGCCCCCCGGCGGGGGAACCATCATGCCCAAGAGGTAGTAAAAGCACCAGGGGTTACATGAAAGTAACCGTCCGTCATTCTGTGGCCTCGGGTCGCGCCCGCCATGTCCGCATCAGGTCCCGCACGCGCTCTCGATCGTCCGGGGACATCGCTTCGTAATCGTGGACCATGGCGCGCGTGCTGTCGGACCACATCGTGTCGATGCCGAAGAACTGGCCGCCGGCCGCTTCCTGGATCCTCCATAGGGGCAGCTCCAGGCCCGCTGCCAGCGCCCTCAACTCCGGGAGCTGCGGCGGGATGACAGGGAGATTCCTTTCGAGGCGGCTGATCACCCCGAACTTCCATAGGGGGCCGCGCTCTGGGTCCTCCGGATCGATGCACCGCTCCTCAAGCTTCCGCAGGCTCAGGCCCCGCTCCGTGCGGCGTTCGCGCACAAGGTCGGACAGGTCCGTCCTGGATGGGGAATCAGCCATGGTGATCATCCTGCCACTCCGCTGCCGCTAGGTGTCTATCTAACCGGTGACGCCAAAGGGGAGTTTGGCCAGGTCTAAGGCGACCCTTAGTTCATCCGCATCGACAGATTGTCTATGTGGATGAATGCAGCCCGCTACCCGGGTCTCACCATCTGGCCGAGACGCGCCCCCTCCGGCTGAATACCTGTCAGATCTGTTAATCGAGATAGACAAAACGTCGACCTCATGCCAGGGTTCTGTTCATCGAGGTGAACAGCAGCCGCGAGGTGACGACATTGAGCGAACCCATGTACTACCTGGCCGATCGCGAGGTCCTGCGCATCCTCATGCGCCGCACGGGCACCGGCCAGCCCGCGAGTATCCGTGACCTTGGCGAAGCCGCCGGGGTACACCACAGCACCATCGGCAACCTTCTGACCGGACGGCAGGCGGCCGTAGGGGTGAGCGTGGCGCAGGCCGTTGCGGACCGCATCGGTGTGGACCTCGACCTGCTGTGGATCCGGGACGGACGTACCGCCCGCAGCCTGCGCCGTCAGGCGGTGTCGGCATGACGACGCCGCTCTCCATCGCCGAGATCCTCGACCAGCCCGCGATGGTCCCGCTCTGGCCGACTGTCGGCCGCGCGTTGGGCCTGTCCGAGTCGACCACCTACCAGCTCGGTGCCGAGGGTCGTCTGCCGGTCGAGGTCGTAAGCCTGGGCCGTCGCAAATTTGTGCGGCACGTCGACCTGCTGGCCTGGCTCCACCTGCCCGAGAACAGCGATGCCGCCGGGGGCGCAACCCCGACGGCATCGAGCGAGCACGTCGAAACAGCCGCGAAGCAGATCGGAAGCGCTCGATGAGAACTGTACGAGAAGGCACTGACAACGCACAGTCGATCGGCGCCGTTCCGGTCAACGAGACGCTGGCCAAGGCCCGCGCCGCTGCCGCCGAGATGCTCGTCCACCTGGTCGGCGAGCGCCACCCCCTGTGGCGGGTCGTCATCACCGACAGCGAGTCGCCCACCGGCATCGCCCCGGTGTGCACGGCGCACGACGAGTTCGACCTGCACGACGAGATCCCGATCGAGGGGCACGGACTGGCGCGCGACGAGCAGGGCGTCTACGACTGCTGCCCCGACCCGCAGATGGAGACGGGCTCGCCGCTGACGGCCGCGTATCTGGTCGAGCTACTCAACGCCGACCTCCCCGTTGAGAGCGGGGATGCCGCGTGACGAGCACTGCGGCGGCCGGGGCCTCGACCCCGGCCGCCGGCCCCAACGTCTGCGGTGGCACCCGGGACGCCCCGAGCCGTCCGGCCGCACAACGCGTCGTAGGCGTTCTGTTCGTCGACCTCGACGGCCTGCGCGCCCGGTACCAGTGCCTGCGCCCCGGCTGCCCGCACCGCCGCGAAGGCCCGGCCGCCTCCACCGACCTCGACGAGAACGGCGAACGGATCGGCGTCGGCGGCGTGAAGGCATTCATCGACGGCATCAAGACCCAGCACCTGTCCCAGCACCACGGGGAGAACCGTTGACCGACGCACAGCCCACAGACCTCCGGGCTTCCGCTCGCGAGCTGCACGACGCTGGCCTGTGCGTCCTGCCCATCACCGCTGACGGCACCAAGAAGCCGGCGGTGTCCTGGCTCCAGTACAAGACTCTCCGTACCACGCCGGAGCAGCACGACAGTTGGTTTGGCAGCGACCGCCCCCGCGGCATTGCTGTTGTCTACGGCGCCGTGTCCGGCGGCGTGGAAATGCTGGAGTTCGAGGGCGTCGCGGTGCGCGAGGGCCTGCTTGACGCGGTCACCGAGATCATGGACGGGTCGGGGCTCGGCGATGCCTGGGCCGCGGTCCTCGGCGGCTGGGTCACCGAGTCGCCGTCCGGCGGCCGGCACTACCGCGTCCGTGTCACCGGCGGTGACGTCCCGGGGAACACCAAGCTGGCCAGCAGGCCCGCCCGCGAGGACGAGTACACCGACGCCGAGCGTCAGCGGCTGCGAGAGAAGCCGAACTCTCGCATCGTCCGCGTCCTGATCGAGACGCGGGGGGAGGGTGGCTACGGGCTGGTTGAGCCGTCCTCCGGCACGGTCCACGCCACCGGCCGTCCGTACCTCCGGCTGGCGGGCGGGCCCGGCTCCATCCCAGTCCTCGATGCCGAGACCATGGACGCGATCCGGGCCGTGTGCCGGATGGTGGATCAACTCCCGCAGCCGGAGGCCCCGAAGACCGCGCCTCGCCCATCACCGCCTCGGCAGGACGGCACGTTGCGGCCGGGCGACGACTTCGAGGCACGCGCCTCCTGGGAGGAGATCCTCCGAGGCATCTTCCGCCCGCTCTCCACCCGAGGCAGCGAGACGTACTGGGGATGGGCCGACGGCGTCGGCGGTGCCAAGGCCACGACGGGGAAGGACGAGCACGACCGCCTGTTCGTCTTCACCACGTCCTCGGACTTCGCCCCTGAGGTCCCGTACAGCAAATTCGGCGCCTACGCCCTGCTGAACCACAACGGGGATCACAAGGCCGCCGCCCGGGAGCTGGCCCGCCAGGGCTACGGCAGTCGCCACCTGGCCGCCGTCGGCGCCCGCCCCTCCACCCCCCGACCGGCAACTGACCCCGCAATCTCGGCACCTGATGAAGAGCCCACCGAGGACGAGCAGCAGGACACAGCCCCCTCGCCCGAGGCCGAGAGCGACCCCAATGGGTTCGACTACGCCCTTACGTTCGGTCTGCCTGCTGCCGTGCGCACCCCCTACGACTACCGGCTCACCGGCCGGGGCGTGGAGGTCCTCAGTGCCAGCGGCGAGAACTGGACCCGGGTCACCTTCGCACCCTTGGTCATCACCGCGACGTTCGAGGACCCCGAGGGCGACCAGTACGTCGAGCTGTCGTGGATCGACCGGAGCCTCGGGCGGCCCCGCCGGATCTCCCGCATCGTCAGCCGGGAGACCGCAAAGCGTGGGCGGAAGCTGATCGAGTACCTGGGCAGCGCCGGACTCCCCGCCGTCGAGGGTGACGCGCGCGCCGTCGAGAAGTGGCTGGCAGAGTTCGAGGCCCGCAACGTCGGCCGCATCCCCAGCGAGCAGTTGGCCAGGTGGCTGGGGTGGCAGGACGACGGCACGTTCGTCGCCTCGCCCGAGGACGGCATCAAGGTTGACGTGCCGTTCGAGGAGCAGCGCGGCCCGGCCCGCGCGCACGCCAGGAAGGGCACGCTGGACGGCTGGCGGGACACCGTCGCCCAACTGGCGAACTACCCCGTACCGCGGGTCGCCGTCGCGGCTGCGCTCGCCGCGCCACTGCTCAAGCCGCTCGGTTTGAATTCGTTCACGCTGGACATCTCCAGCAGGTCCACCAAGGGCAAGACGACCGCTCTTCAGTGCGCTTTGTCGGTGTGGGCCGACCCGTCCGAGCACGCCAGCGCCATGTCCAACTGGCGCACGACGC
Organism: Streptomyces odonnellii; assembly: GCF_000981895.1. Classification (GTDB taxonomy): domain Bacteria; phylum Actinomycetota; class Actinomycetes; order Streptomycetales; family Streptomycetaceae; genus Streptomyces; species Streptomyces odonnellii. The sequence continues at coordinate 8,792 of NZ_LATD01000336.1, forward strand.
TGTACGCGATCGAGAAGCGGCTCAACCTGGTGCGCGGGATCGTCACCGTCTTCGACGAGACCATGGCCGTCACGGACGACTCCCTCATCGACGAGGTGCTGTACCAGCTCCCGATGAACCACGGGAAGGCTCGCAGCGGTGGGGCGTTCGGCAACATGCTGCCCTGGGAGACGATCCTCCTGTCGTCCGGCGAGAGGCCGGCGCTCTCATTCACCACCAGCCAGGGCGCGGCGGCTCGCATTCTCGGAACGACGATCGCCCCGTTCGGCGACGGCGGTGGCCCGGCAGCCGCAGCGGCCCGGGACGGAGTCCTCACTCACCACGGTCACGCAGGACCGGAGTTCGTCCGCTACATCCTCAGCGGCCTGGCCCAGCCGAATGGTCGCGAGGCGCTGAAGCAGCGTCACCGTCAGTTGACCGAGGAGTTCCGCGGCAGCGGCGACATGACGAACCGGCGCGCGCCTATGGTCGCCGTCCTCGTACTGGCTGAGTCGCTGGCGTGTGGTACCGGGCTGCTGCCGTACGAGCCCCTCGCCCACGATGTGTGGCGCGGCCTGTTCACCGCCCACAACCCGACCGACAACAGGCCGGAGATGGCGTTGGACGTCCTCCGGGAATACGTGGCAGGGCACGCCCACGAGCTGTACAGCGCCTCCCGGGCGGTTATGGGTGAACGTCCGCCGTACTCCGGCTGGTTGGGCGTTCTGTCGACCGACAAGGGCGCTACGGAGGTGGCTCTCCTGCCCGAGCGGGTCCGCAAGGTCCTCGCGGAGGCGGGCTACTCGTTGGACGCCGTGGTCGGCAGCTGGGTCGACTCCGGATACCTGAAGATGCTGAAGAGCCAGCGGCCGGCGCACCTGGTGCCGCGCCGGTTCGACGGTGCCCGTGCGAAGTGCCTGGCCTTCACGGCTTCGGGCATCGGGTTCGGGGACCAGGCGATATGACGGCCGCCGCAAGGGTGGTACGCACCGGGTGCGTACCACCCGCCGCCCACCATAGCCGCAGGTCAACGGCCTTCCACAGGGTCAATCCGGGGCGGTACGCAGACGCCAGGAAATGGCACCCCTCGGGCATGCGGGCGTGTGCACGCGTGCGCGTGCGGGCGCGCGGGCGCGTGCACGCACATCGATCCCTGTGTGTTCCTGCGTACCTGCGTACCACCAGCTCTAGAGAGAGACATGAGAGCAGCTCAGAGGCGCTTTCGCCCCGGTACGCAGCCGGTACGCAGCCGGTACGCAGTGCGTACCGCCATCCTCCCTCTCCACCCCAAAACGAGGTGACCCTCTTGTCCGAGACCTTCACCCCGCGTCCGTACCAGACCGACGCGATCCACGCCCTGACCGCCGGCTGGCAGAGTGAGCAGAACCGTTTGGCGGTCGTCCTCCCGACGGGCGCCGGTAAGACCGTGGTGTTCGCCAACCTGATCAAGGGCATGCGGGAACAGCTCGGCCGGAAGCGCGCCCTGGTCATAGCCCACCGCGAGGAACTCATCGAGCAGGCCGCCGCGAAGATCCGCGCCGTCTGCCCGGACCTGAAAGTCGGCATCGTCAAGGCCGAGCGGAACCACCACCGGTTCATGGACGTGGTGGTCGCCAGTGTCCAGACCCTGGCCGTGAAGCGGCGCCGCGAGGCCATCCAGGACATCGGGATGATCGTGGTGGATGAGTGCCACCACGCCGCAGCAGCCACGTACCGCACGGTCCTTGAGCACTTCGGCGCCTGGCGCGGCGTGCCCACCGCGGGGTTCACCGCGACCATGACCCGGGGGGACGGGGACCTCGGCGCTATCTGGCAGAAGGTCGTCTACACGCTGGACATCCTCGACATGATCCGGGACGGGTACCTCTGCGACGTCACCGGCAAGCGCGTCGTGGTGGAGGGCCTGGATCTGGACAAGGTCAAGTCCCGTGCCGGCGACCTTCAGGACGGGCAGCTCGGCCAGGCCCTCGACGACTCGGGGGCAGCTGGAGTCGTCGCCAGCGCGTACAAGGACTTCGCGTCCGACCGGCCAGGCGTGGTCTTCACACCGACCGTCGCCACCGCGCAGTCGATGACGGCCGCGCTAAAAGCCGCGGGGATCCCGGCCGCCACGGTCTGGGGCGACATGCCGAGGGACGAGCGGGCCCAGGCGCTGAAGCGGTACGAGGCAGGCGACGTCCAAGTCCTCAGCAACTGCATGGTCTTGACGGAGGGCTTCGACGCGCCGTGGACGAGCTGCGTGGTGATCGCCCGGCCGACCAAGTCCGCCGGCCTCTACTGCCAGATGGCGGGCCGCGGGCTCCGGCTCCACCCCGGCAAGGAGAACGCGCTGATCCTGGACGTGATGGGCGCCTCCACCCGCCACAAGCTCGCGTCCATCGTGGACCTCACCGCGAAGGAGATCAGCGAGCCAAGCGAGAGCCGTTCGCTCCGGGAGCTGGCGGACGACGCGGCCCAGGCCGCCGCGTTCGCCGCTGCGGAGTGGGAGGACATCGACCTGTTCCACCAGTCGCCGATCCGCTGGCTGCGTACGGACGGCGGAACCTGGTTCGTACCGATGACGAAGTCGGTGTTCCTGTTCCTGATGCGCGGCAGCGAGCCCGGCCTGTACCGGGTGCGCCGCTGGGACGCGGGCATGGGCGTACGGCCGCCACAGCCGGACCCGGAGGCCCCGCTCGCCGAGGCGATGCGCTGGACGGAGGAACAGGCCCGACGGTTGGTCCGGCCGGCATATCTGAGCCGGGAGGCCAGCTACCGGACGAGGCCACCGAGCAGCGCGCAGCGCTCCTGGTGCCGGTTCAAGAGGGTCTCGATCCCGCCCGGCAGCACGGCCGGCGATGTCTCGGACCTGATGGACATTTACACCGCCAGCCTCGCGCTCCGCGGCTACCGAACCACCCGCCGCGCCGCCTGAATCGCCAGGACTGGCCGGACCGGCAATCCCTGTCCCGTCCGCACGAAGGAGAGAACATGCTCACCGCACGCGACACCGTTCGAGGGCTCACCATCAGGCAGCCCTGGGCCTTCGCCATCGCCGAAGGCTTCAAGACCATCGAGAACCGATCCCGCCGGACTAACTACCGCGGCCAGCTCCTGATCCACGCCGGGCGCGCACTCGACAACTCGGTCCCGATCGTCCGCTACAGCCGAGACGCTGCCATCCGCCTCGACCAGCTCGGCGGTAGCCACAACTTCTGGGACGCCCGCGCTCGCATTCCCAGCAGCGTCTACCGCGGCCCCCACCCCACACTCGCCCTCTCCGGCGTGATCGCCACCGCACGCCTTGCTGGCTGCCACGAGGCCGCAGACGGATGCTGCGCCCCCTGGGGATTCCCCGGTCAGTGGCACTGGGAGCTTGCCGACATCCGCCAACTGACCCAGGCCGTTCCTCGCGCCGGGGCCCTGGGGCTGTGGAAGCCCGACCCCAGCCTGCTGGCCGCCCTCGACCCCACCCCGTGACACGCGACGGCCGCCCCTGCCCGAAACAGGGCCGGCCCGCTCCCCATCCCACCACTGCACCAGGAAGGACCAAGCCGCATGAAGCGCCACACCGCAGACAGCATCACCGACGACGCCCTGGACCAGCTGTACGAGAACGCCACCCGAGGCTGGCGCCGAGGGGACAGGTGGAAGGCGAAGGCCGAGCAGCTCGCCGCCGAGCGGGACCAAGCGGTGGCCGCCACAGTTGAACGCATCCGTGTGGCCGTCCGTCGTCTTGCCGCACACGCAGTTGGGTTCAGGGACGTCCTCGATGAGTCTGACCATGGTCCGTGGGGTAAGACGGTCGCCGCCGATATCGCCGAGCTGCGTCGGTTGGCCGACGAGGCGCAGCAGCCCACCGCCGGGGAGCAGCCCGGCACCGGGCCCGTGCCCTGTGGCGCCGAGGCCCTGACTGTCGGGTGGCACTACGCACACGACTGGGAGCCGCAGCCCGGCATGACTCCGGTCCACTGCCCTGGTACCGGAGGCACCCGGCCCGTGCCCGACACCGAGCGGCGCGAGCGGTACGCGGCGGCGATCACCGCGACCAGCGGGTGGGTCCTGGACGGCGGACAGCACATGGTCGACGCGGTCATAGCCGTGGCGGACGAGGAGCTTGCCGACGTGGCCGCCGAACGGGACGCTCTCCTCGCGGAACTTGGCGGCCGTCACGATGAGGCTCGCGAGCGGTGGATCCAGAAGCAGCTAGACGAGACTGGCATCCGGGCCATGGACTTCCGCAACGGCGCCGAGATGGAACTCGAACCGGCCCGTGAACTCCTCGCGCACTGGGTCGCTGCCGCCCGCACGATGCTCGGCGACGCACCCAACTACACCGAGACCAAGGTGGCCATGGACATCAAGGTTGCCGAGTCCCCCGAGACATACACGCTGGTGGTGCAGCGGCACGCGCCTGGCGCGCTCACTCCACACGAGGCTCGGGCCAAGGCCGAAGCCGAGCTGGAGCGCGCCGAGGCCGCCATCGCACGGGCGCGGAAGCTCGCCACCCAGTGGGCGGTGCTACGCACCCACGGTGGCGCCGCCTACGAGCTGCGCAAGGTACTGGACCAGGAGGCCGAGTGACTGCCTGCCAGTTCTGCGAGCGGGGCATCGAATCCGGCTACCTCTGCGGTGGGTGCCGCCGGGCGACGGCCGCCCGTCTCGACCGGATGTCGAAGCTGTGGTCCGCGCTCGCCGCGTTCCTCCCGCCCGGCGGCCGGGCCACCACCCAGTACGGGCGTACCCGCGCGTCCGAGGCACCCCTGCCCGTCGCTGAGGAGCCGCTGAGCCTGCGCGGCCCGGGCGGGATCGTCGGGGTGCTGGAGAGCTGGCGTACGGCCCTGCACGCCGACCGGGGATGGGCAGAGCCGGTGGTGTGCGTCGGGATCGGCGACCGAGTCACGGCCGCCGCCAACGCGCTGGTGATGAGCATGGAGTGGATCGCCACCGAGTGGCCGGCGTCCGGCGACATGGCGCGAGAGGTCCAGGAGCTGGAGCGGGCGGCGGTCTCGGTCGTGGACGCGCCGGATCCGGCGAAGCGTCCGGTCCAGATCGGACCGTGCCCGGCCCTGGTGGACGGCGGGAAGCCGTGCGGGGCGCTGCTGCGGTACTTCCCGGGCGACCCGGACGTGCGGTGCCGGTGGTGCCTGGCGTCGTGGCCGGTCACCTGGGAGGCGTTGGCCCGGGTGAAGGGCTGGATGGACGAGGACGCGACGGACGGCGATCCACAGCAGGAAAGCCCTTCTGCGGACAACGAGTTGAGTGGCTGCCAACCTTGCGCCTAACCCCCGGGTTAGATATGGTTTCCGCGATGGACACGAAGCCCTGGAAGGACCGGGTCCGCGAGGAAGAACAGCTGTTGGAGCAGCTGAACAAACTCGCATCCGAGTCCGCCACACGACGAGCGCAGGCCCTGCGCGAAGGCGTGGCACAAACCGGATCCATCGCGGAAGTCGCACGAGAACTCGGCAAGAGCTGGAACGCGGTCTACAACGCGCTCAAGAAGCAAGACAGCAAGAAGGCGCCCGGGAAGCCGGACGCCACAACCGAATAAGGGGCCGGGCAACAGCTCCCGGTGGTGTTGGAGCACCGCCAGGGCGATCGCATCGCCCGACCCCAACGCCTTCGACCGGTTCGCGCCGATCGAACACTTGCCCACGAGAGAGATGGAAGCTCCTCATGGACCACCTGCACTTTACTGGCGTGCGCCCGAACGTCGCGCCCCCGCCCGACCGGCGTCTGATCGCCGTCGGGTCGATCACCCGCCGCGGCGGCCGTACCGCCATCGTCCGCGCCACCGAGGCCGGCGTCACCGGCTCGATCCGCCCGGCTGGCGGCGCGCGGTGAACGACACCCCCACCCCGGCCCCGCCCAGCGACGAGGCCCGCGAGATCCTCCTCGCCATCGCCTAGCCCACCAGAC
>NZ_LATD01000337.1 GCF_000981895.1 Streptomyces odonnellii
GGCATTGAAGAGACAGCGTTGGGGGGCGTTCATCGCGACGGCGTTTTTCGCGACCGGCCTCTTCGTCGGGGGCTTCTCGTGAGGGGCGTCGGCCTGGCCGGGGCGCGGGCGGGATGCGGCCTTGCGGCGTGACCGTCGCCGGTGCGCGGTTATTGCCGCTCGGGGCTATTGCCGCTCGCGACCCGGGAGTTGGCGGGCGCTCTGTTCGAACTGGCTTAGCTCTGAATGGGGTTGAGCCTTCCCCGAACGGGTGAACGTTAACGCCGGGGTCCGGGAAACGTCCCCGGATGAGTGGTTGCCGGGCTCGAAGGTCCGGGCGCGGGGGCGCTCTGTGGCACTCTGTCCCGGTGTTCGGGTCAGAGGGTGCGTTCAGAGGGCGGCGCGTACGGGGGCTTCCGCGATGAGCGGTGACGGACGGGACGAGCCGCTCGGTGGCGGTGGTGCCGACGGCGGTACGGAACCCGGCGGGACGGTCCCTCCGCAGGTGCCGAACCAGGGCGGCCCCAAAGACGCCCCGGGCCCGGGCGGTCCTGGCACCACGGCCGGGCCCGGCGGTCCTGGCGGGCGCACTTCCGGGGTGCCGGGTGTGCCGGGTGTGCCAGGTGTCCCGAGCGTCCCGAGTGTCCCTGAGCAGAGCGGGCCCGGCGGGTCCGGACGGCCGGCCGGGTTTCCGGGCGGTCTGATGCCTCATCCCTCGACGGGTTCGCCGGCCGGCGCCGGTGGCGGACCCGTCGAGGCGGAGAGCAGCGTGCCTCAGCAGCGCGAGCCCGCCGGGGCGTCCTCGGCCGTGCCGACCGCATCGGCCGAGCCGTCCCTCGTCGATCCCTCGGCGCCCGGGGGAACTCTCTCGGACGCCGATCTGATCCAGCGGATGCGGGACGGCGACGACAGCGCCTACGAAGAACTGTTCCGCAGGCACTCGGACGCGGTGCGCCGTTATGCCCGTACGTGCTGCCGCGACGCGCACACCGCGGACGATCTCACGGCCGAGGTGTTCGCCCGTACCCTCCAGGCGGTACGGGGCGGAGCCGGGCCGGAGCAGGCGGTGCGGGCGTATCTGCTCACGACCGTACGGCGGGTGGCCGCTTCCTGGACGAAGTCCGCGAAGCGGGAGCAACTGGTCGAGGACTTCGCGGTGTTCGCGGCGCAGGCCGCACGCTCCTCCGAGGTCTCCGACACGGACACGCTCGATCTGGGCGCGGATGTGCTGGCGATGCGCGAGGCCGAGCACTCCATGGCGATGCGGGCCTTCCGCAGTCTGCCCGAGCGCTGGCAGGCGGTGCTCTGGCACACGGCGGTCGAGGAGGAGTCGCCGAGCGAGGTCGCGCCGCTCTTCGGGCTGAGCGCCAACGCCACGGCGGTCCTGGCCCATCGGGCGCGCGAGGGGCTCAAGCAGGCCTATTTGCAGGCCCATGTGAATACGGCGCAGACCTCGGGCGGCGACTGCGCACGGTACGCGGACCGGCTCGGGGCGTATGCCCGCGGTGGGCTGCGGACGCGGGCGGAGCGCGGGCTGCGCAAGCATCTGGAGGAGTGCGCCAAGTGCCGTCTCGCGGTGGGCGAGTTGGCGCACATCAATGACAAGATCCCGGCGCAGGTGCTGCCGGTCGCGGTAATCGGCTGGTTCGCCGCGGGCTATTCGCTCAAGGCCGCCGGAATCGTGGCGGGCGGAGCCGCGGGCGCGGCGGGGGCGGGTGCCGCGGCGGCGGCC
>NZ_LATD01000338.1 GCF_000981895.1 Streptomyces odonnellii
ACCCCGCCGTCCGCCCGCTCCTCACCCCGTCCCACGCCGAACTCGCCCACACCGCCGAGGAGTTCCTGGACCACGCGGGCCAGGCCGGCCGCACGGCCGCCGCCCTCGGCATCCACCGCCAGACCCTCTACTACCGTCTCTCCCGCATCGAACAACTCACGGGCCTCGACCTCGACTCCGGCGAAGACCGCCTGCTCCTCCACATGGCCCTGAAGGCGGCCCGCCTCTGACGCCTTCGTAAGGTCTGTTCGTTCAAGTGAGCGCGGCCGGAGGGCCGTTCAGGGAGGGGACACAGATGAACGACGCGACGGCGGGGGACAGATCATGGTCACTGACCGACGAGGAGGGCGGGGCGCTGTCGGCCCGCTGGTGGAAGTGGGCGCTGTCGGCTCCTAGGAGGCACAGCCCGGTCCTGGATCGGACCGGCGAGCACGCTGGCTGGAAGCAGCCGAAAGATCTCTGGTTCCTCGCCGGGACCTACGGCGGCCGGGTGGAGCGCCGGTGCGACGTGCCCACCGATCGGCCGATCTTCTTCCCCGTTCTCAACGTCCAGTATCCCTGGCAGACTTCGCGGACGCCGCTGACCCTGGCGGTCGCGCGGGCCGAGGCGTATCTCAACGGCGCCCCGCTCGCCTTGCGGGAGTTCACCGCGAAGCCGTTCTGGGCGGCACTGGCCCCTCGCGGCGGCTGGGGCATCTGGGCGGGCATCGCGCCCTTGGCCCCGGGCCAGTACGTCCTGGAGATCAAGGCGCGCACGGTGGAAGGCTTCTGGGTCGACACGACGTACCACCTGAGCGCCACGGACCGCTGAGGCCCGTCCGTCACCTCGTCCCGTACGGCCGCCGGGGAACAGCCGTCGTCCGGCGGCCGGCCGTTGTCATGCGTCTCCCATGATCGCCCGCAGACCGTCCGTCACGTCCTGCGCGCTGGGCGCCGTTTCCGGGTCGATCAGCCACTGGGCCATGACGCCCGCCAGCATCGCGTGGTAGACGATGCCGACCACCCGGGTCTTCTCCGGGTCGTCCTTGACGCCCTGCCCCTGGAAAGCCTCCGCGAGCCCGTTACGGCCCTCGCTCTGGGCGCCGGCCAGGGCCGCCTTCAACTCGGGTTCCTGGTCGATACGGGAAATGATCTCGAACTGGAGCTTCCACAGCGGTCTGCTCGCCTCGAAGGTGCCGATGACCCGCTCCCACACCGCGCGGAAGCGCTCCAGCGGTTCTTCGGGCAGGGACTCCCCCGCCCGTTCCTGGTCGATGGAGTCGCCCCACTCCTCCGTCACCGCGAGAAAGGCCTGGTTGAGCAGGGCCTCCTTCGAGCCGTAGTGGTAGCCGATCGAGGCCAGATTGGTGCCGGACGCGGCCACGATGTCCCGTGCCGTGGTCCTGGCGTACCCCTTCTCCAGCAGGCAGCGCTTGGCGCCTTCGAGCAGATCCTCACGGTGTCCCATGTGCGGCAGCCTAGCGCGTGTGCATACGACCGTCATAGACAAACGTGCAACACGTACGTCTTAAACGAAGGTACTAAACAAGCGTACTAGACAAGCGTTTATGGCATCCGTACAGTCCTGCCCATGACGCATCCCACCCCTGTCTCCACCCCCGTCCCCGCCACCGCGCCACGCGCCGGCCGCCGGGAATGGACCGCCTTTGTCGTCCTCCTGCTGCCGCTCCTCCTCGTCTCGATGGATGTCTCCGTCCTCTACTTCGCGATCCCGGCCATCAGCACGGAGCTGGATCCGAGCATCACCCAGCAGTCGTGGATCT
>NZ_LATD01000339.1 GCF_000981895.1 Streptomyces odonnellii
GCCGTACCCACCGCCTACACCGTCCTCGACGCCCTGCCCCTCACCCCGAGCGGCAAGCTGGACCGGGCCGCCCTGCCCGCGCCGTCGGCTGTACGGGCCGATGCCCGCGCGCCCCGCGACGCACGGGAACGCGTCCTCACCGAGATCTTCGCGGACGTGCTGAAGCTGACGGACGTCTCCGTCGACGACGACTTCTTCCTGCTCGGCGGCGACAGCATCAGCTCCATCGGGGTCTCGGGACGGGCCCGCCGCGCGGGCCTGGACATCGGGCCGCGCGACATCTTCGAGCACCGCACTCCGGCAGCCCTCGCCGCCGCGGCGCCCCTCACCGCCGCGCCCGGGCCCGACCGGACGGCCACCTCCTCCTTCGTCCTCACCGCCGAGGAGACCGCCCGGGTGGAGCGGCTCGCACCCGGCGAGGTCGAGGACGTCTGGCCTCTCGCGCCCCTCCAGGAAGGGCTGTTCTTCCACTCCACCTACGACGAGAACGCCCTGGACGTGTACACCGTCCACGAGTCCTTCGACTTCGCGAGCCGGATCGACACCGGGCGGCTGCGCGCCGCCGTACGGACGCTGCTCGCCCGCAACCCCGCGCTGCGCGCCGGATTCACCAGCGAGGGGCTGCGCCGGCCGGTGCAGTTCATCGTCCGCGATCCCGCGATTCCGCTCGAAGAGACCGACCTCACCGGTCTCTCCGCCGCCGAACAGGACGAGCGGCTCGGCGCGTTGATGGACGAGGAGCGGCTGCGCCGCTTCGACCTCACAAGGCCGTTGCTCTTCCGGATCCTGCTGATCCGGCTCGGCGAGGAGCGCGGCGACCGGCTGGTCGTCGGCCGCCATCTCATCCTCTGGGACGGCTGGTCGGCCTGGCTCTTCCTCGACGAACTGTTCGCCCTGTACGAGAGCGGCGGGGAGCCGGCGGGCCTGCCGAGCCCCGGCTCGTACCGCGACTATCTGGCCTGGCTGGAGCGGCAGGACACCGACGAGGCCACCCGCGCCTGGCACTCCGCTCTCGACGGGCTGGAGGAGCCCACCCTGCTCGTTCCGGCCGTGGCCGACCGCGGGCTCGAACCCGTGGTCCCGGAGAGCCTCGACACCGTGCTGACCACCGCGGCGAGCGAGCGGCTGCGCGACACCGCACGCCACCACGGTCTGACCCTCAACACCGTGCTCAACGCGGCCTGGGGACTGACCCTCGCGAGCGCCACCGGCCGTATCGATGTCGTCTTCGGCACGACTGTCGCCGGCCGGCCGAGCGAAGTCCCCGAGGTCGCGAACGTCATCGGGATGTTCCTGAACACCGTGCCCGCGCGCATCGCGTTCGACCCGGCGGAACCGGTCGTCGGTCTGCTGCGACGAGTGCAGGCCGAGCGCCTGGATCTGCTTCCGTACGAGTATCTGGGCCTGGGAGTCCTCCAGGCGGAGACCGGCCACCGCCGTCTCTTCGACACACTGTTCGTCCTGCGCAACGCCGACACCGAGGACCGGCTGGCCGTACTGCGCGACCGGCACGGCGCCACCGCCGTCGCCAACGTGGACGCCACCCACTACCCCGTGAATCTGGTCGTCACCCCCGGCCGACGGATCCGTATCACCCTCTCCTACCGTCCCGATGTGATCGAGAGCGGCTACGCGCACGACCTGCTGGCCCGCTTCACACTCCTGCTGGACCGGCTCACGGCCGATCCCGGGGCTCCCGTCGGCGCCCTCGACCCGCTGCTGCCGGCCGAACGACAGGCCCTGGAGCGGGAGAACACCGCCACCAGGGAGCCCGTCCCGGACGAGACCGTCGCCGATCTGCTCGCCGCCCAGGCCGCCCGTACCCCCGACGCGACCGCACTCGTCTTCGGCACACGGACGCTCACCTACGCCGAACTCGACGCGCGCTGCGACCGACTGGCGCGGCTGCTGATCTCACGCGGCGCCGAGCCCGAGCGGGTGGTGGCGCTCGGACTGCCGCGCTCGATCGACACGGTCGTCGCGCTCTTCGCCGTCCTGCGCACCGGCGCCGCCTATCTGCCGCTGGAACTCGACTATCCGGCGGACCGTCTCGCCCTGATGCTCGACGACGCGAAGCCGCTGCTGCTGCTCTCCACCGCCCAGGTCTCGGACACCCTCGAAGGAGACGTCCCGCGCGTCCTGCTGGACGACCCGGCCGTCGAGGCGGAACTCGCCGCACTGCCCACGGGACCGGTGCGTGCCGTCTTCAGTCCTGAGCACCCCGCCTATGTCATCTACACCTCCGGCTCCACCGGCCGGCCCAAGGGCGTCGTCACGCCGTACCGCGGGCTGACGAACATGCAGCTCAACCATCAGAAGGAGATCTTCGGCCCGGCCATCGCCGCGGCGGGCGGCCGACGCCTGCGGGTCGCCCACACCGTCTCCTTCGCCTTCGACATGTCCTGGGAGGAATTGCTCTGGCTCGTCGAGGGACACGAGGTGCACATCTGCGACGAAGAGCTGCGCCGTGACGCCGAAGCACTGGTGGCGTACTGCGAGACCCACCGGATCGACGTCGTCAACGTCACCCCGACCTATGCCCATCTCCTCATCGAGGAGGGGCTGCTGGAAGGCCACCGGCCGCCGCTCGTGCTGCTCGGCGGCGAGGCCGTCACCGAGACCGTCTGGAACCGGCTGCGCGACACCGAGGGCACCTACGGCTACAACCTGTACGGGCCCACCGAGTACACCATCAACACCCTCGGCGGCGGTACGGACGACAGCCCCACCCCGACCGTCGGCCGCCCGATCCGCGCCACCCGGGCACATGTCCTGGACGCCTGGCTCCGGCCGGTTCCGGACGGCGTACCCGGCGAGCTGTACATCGCGGGCGTCGGTCTGGCCCGTGGTTATCTCGGCAGGCCGGGGCTGACCGCCGAGCGCTTCGTGGCCGACCCCTTCGGCGCACCCGGCGAGCGCGTGTACCGCACGGGCGATCTCGTACGGCGGCGGGCGGACGGCAATCTCGACTTCCTCGGCCGTACCGACGACCAGGTCAAGGTGCGCGGACACCGGGTCGAACTCCGTGAGATCGAGACCGTGCTCACCCAGCACCCACGGGTCGCACAGGCCGCCGTCATCGCGCGGGACGATCCCGCCGCGCCCGGTACACAGCGTCTCATCGGGCATGTCGTCCCGGCCGAACTCGACGACGAGAGGCGCGAGGAGGCCGAGCGGGAGCAGATCGGTGAGTGGCAGGAGATCTACTCCGCCGAGTACACCGAGATCAACACCGCGATCTTCACCGAGGACTTCGCGGGCTGGGACAGTTCGTACGACGGCACGCCCATCCCGCTGGAGCACATGCGGGAGTGGCGGTCGGCCACGGTGGAGCGCATCACCGGACTCCGGCCACGCCGGATCCTGGAGATCGGCGTCGGATCCGGCCTGCTGCTCTCCCGGCTCGCCCCGGCGGCAGAGGCGTACTGGGCCACCGACTTCGCCGAACCCGTCATCCGCAAGATCCGCGAGGACCTCCGGCGGGACCCCGCGCTCGCGGCCAAGGTCGAACTGAGTGCCCGGCCCGCCCACGATCTCGACGGGCTGCCCACCGGATTCTTCGACACCGTGGTGATCAACTCGGTGGTCCAGTACTTCCCGGGCATCGAGTACCTCACCGATGTCATCAACCGTGTGATGGAGCTGCTCACCCCGGACGGGGCGCTGTTCGTGGGCGATGTGAGGAACCTCCGGCTGGCCCGCGCCTTCCAGTCCGCCGTCCAGCTCGCCAAGGCCGGTGAGGGCACCGACCCGGCGACCGTACGGCGGGCCGTGGACCGGGGCATGGCACTGGAGAAGGAACTCCTCGTCGACCCGGACTACTTCACCACCCTGGGCTTCGCCGTCGACCTGCGGACCAAGGCAGGACGCCACCAGAACGAGCTGACACGGCACCGCTACGACGTCGTCCTCCACCGGGACGGCGCCGCCCTGGCGCTCGGCGACGCTCCGGCGACCGACTGGACGGGGTACGACGCCCTGGCCGCGCTGCTCGAAGAGCGACGGCCCCGGCGGCTGCGCGTCCTCGGGGTGCCCGACGCCCGTACGGCCGGCGAACTGGCCGCCGCGCGTGCCCTGGACGAGGGCCGCCCGCTCGGCCCCGTGGAGGTGGGAGTCGAACCCGACTCGCTGCGCGAGCTGGGTGTCCGCCTCGGCTACCGCGTTCTGACCACCTGGTCCGCCCGGCCCGGCAGATACGAAGCCGTGCTCGTACGGGACGGCGAAGCGGAGTTCCGGGTGACCACCGGTCTCTACCGGCCGGCGGGCGGCGTCGCCCCGTACGCCAACGCGCCCACCGCCGCACGCGGCGCGAACGCGCTCGTACGGCAGCTCCGGGAGGACCTCAGGCGACGGCTGCCCGACTACATGGTGCCGGCCGCCTTCACCGTGCTGCCGCGGCTGCCGATGAACGACAACGGAAAGCTCGACGTGCGGGCACTGCCCGAGCCCGAGCCGGCCGTCGCGCAGGGCTCGGGGCGCGGCCCGCGTACCCCACGGGAGGAGATCCTCTGCCGGCTGTTCGCCGACGTGCTCGGCCTGCCCGGCGTCGGCGCCGAGGACAACTTCTTCGATCTCGGCGGCCATTCCCTCCTCGCCACCCGGCTCATCAGCCGCGCCCGCGCCGAACTCGGCGCCGAACTCGCCATCCGTGATCTCTTCGAGGCCCCGACCCCCGAGCTGCTCGCGGACCGGACGGACGGGGTACGGCCCGCGCGGCCTGCCCTGGAATTGGCGGCGGAGCGGCCCGAGCGGCTGCCACTGTCGGCCGCGCAGCGGCGGCTGTGGCTGGTGCAGCGCCTCACGGACGGCGGCGGTGTCGCGTACAACTTCCCACTGGTGTTCCGGCTGCGCGGCGCGCTCGACCTGGCGGCTCTCCGGGCCGCGCTGCGCGATGTCGCAGGGCGCCACGAAACGCTCCGTACCCGGTTCGAGGAGTACGAGGGCGAGCCGTACCAGCGGATCGTCCCGGCCGAGGAGGCCGAGCCCGCGTTCACCGTGACCGACTGCGCCGAACAGGACCTTCCCGCATGCGTCGAGGAGATCCAGCGCCGCCCGTTCGACCTGAGCGCCGAACTGCCCCTGCGGGCCGAGGTACTGCGGCTCGGTCCCGACGACCAGGTGGTGGCCCTGGTGCTGCACCACATCACCACCGACGAGTGGTCGGACCGCCCCTTCCTCGCCGATCTCTCGCTCGCGTACGAGGCACGGGCCGCGGGCCGGGCCCCGCTGTGGGAGCGGGACCTGCCCGCGCAGTACGCCGACTACACGCTCTGGCAGAACCGTCTCCTGGACGACGTGGGAGAGCGGCAGCTCGCCTACTGGACCGAGACCCTGCGCGATCTGCCCGAGCGGGTGGAACTGCCGCTGGACCGCAGGCAGCCGGAGCAGGTCACCGGCCGGGCCGGGACGGTACGGCTCGAACTTCCCACCGGTACCGCCGGCGCCCTGCGCGAGCTGTCCGCCACCCAGGGCGTCAGCATGTTCATGCTGTTCCAGGCCGCCACCGCCGCTCTGCTGCACCGGCTCGGCGCGGGCGACGACATTCCGCTCGGGGCGCCGATAGCCGGCCGCACGGATGCCGCTCTGGACGATCTGGTCGGCTTCTTCGTCAACACACTGGTCCTGCGCACGGATCTGTCGGGCGATCCGGCCTTCACCGAACTGCTCGCCCGGGTGCGGGAATCCGCGCTCGCGGCCTTCGAACACCAGGACCTGCCCTTCGACCGGGTCGTCGAGGCGGTCAACCCGGCCCGTGTGGCCGACCGCAACCCGCTGTTCCAGGTCATGATCGGCTACCACTACCGCCCCGACGGGGACCCGGACCTCTTCGGCCTGGACACCGAGTGGTTCGACATGGACACCGGTATGGCCAAGTTCGATCTGGATTTCACCTTCGTCGATCACGGCGACGACCGTCCCCTGACCCTGCTCCTGGAGTACGCCGCCGACCTGGTCGATCCCGGCACCGCCGAACTGCTCGTGGCGCGGACGGTGGCCCTGCTGGAACAGATCGTGCGGGCTCCCGGACAGCCCGTGGGGGCGCTGCGTGTCCTCACCGACGCGGAGGACCAGGCCGCGCGGACCACCTGGAACGACACCGGCCGTCCGGTCGAGTCCCGTACGGTTCCGGAGATCTTCGCCGGGACGGTACGCGCCAGGCCGGACGCCACCGCCCTGGTCACCTCCGGCGGCCGGCTGACCTTCGCCCGCCTGGCCGCGAAGGCCGACGGCATCACCCGTGCGCTGAAGCGCCACGGAGCCGCTCCAGGGACGGTCGTCGGCCTGGCGCTGCCGCGCGACGAGATGGTGCCCGCGATTCTCGGCGTGCTCGCGTCGGGCGCCGCGTATCTGCCGCTCGACCCCGACTACCCGGCGGACCGGCTGGAGTTCATGCTGTCCGACGCGGCGCCCCGCTGCGTGCTGACGACCGCCGCCCTCGCGCCGAAGCTGCCGGACGGGCATGAACTCGTGCTGCTGGAGACCCTCGGGGACCTGCGGGACATGGCGGACCTCGGGGACTTCGGGCATCCCGGGAATCTCGTGGATATCGGGCATCCCGGGCAGGAGGAGCCTGCTGACGGGTCCGGCCGGATCGCGCCGCACCCCGCGTCGGCCGCGTACATCATCTTCACCTCCGGCTCCACCGGCACCCCCAAGGGCGTGGTCGGAACCCACCGCGGCCTCAGCAATCTCTTCGGCTCGCACCACGAGGACCTGATCCTGCCCGCCGAGCGGGCCACGGGCCGGTCGGTACTGCGCGCGCTGCACGCCGCCTCGTTCAGCTTCGACGGTTCCTGGGAGCCGATGCTGTGGCTGCTCGCGGGCCACGAACTGCATGTCGTGGACGAGACGACCATGACGGATCCGGCCGCGCTGCTCGGCCGTCTGACGGCCGGCCGGATGGACTTCGTCGACTTCACCCCGACCTATCTGGGCGAACTGATCCACCACGGATTCCTCGAACCCGGCGGGTATGTGCCCGGTGTCGTCGCGGTCGGCGGCGAAGCCACCCCGCCGCCCGTCTGGGACTTGCTCCGCGCGCTGCCCGGCACCGCGGTCCACGATCTGTACGGGCCCACCGAGTGTGCCGTCGACTCCTACGGCTGGCATGGGGAGGCCGACGGCCGCACCTGGGCCGCGCCGCTCGCCAATATCCGCGCCCACGTCCTGGACGCGGCGCTCCGGCCGGTCCCGGCCGCGGTGGCCGGCGAGCTGTATCTGGCGGGGGAGGGGCTGGCCCGTGGTTATCTGAACCGGCCCGCGCTGACCGCCGAACGGTTCACCGCCGACCCCTACGGCCCGCCCGGCAGCCGGATGTACCGCACCGGCGACCTCGTCAGGCGCCGCGCCGACGGCACCCTGGAGTTCCTGGGCCGGGCGGACGACCAGGTCAAGCTGCGCGGGCTGCGTATCGAACCCGGCGAGATCGAGTCCCGCCTCGGCACGCACCCCGGTGTGGCCACGGCGGCCGTGATCGTACGGGAGGACACCCCCGGCGCACCCCGGCTGGTCGGGTACGCCGTGCCCGCGCCCGGCCATACCCTGGACCCGGCCGGGCTGCGGGCCCACATCGCCGCCGCGCTGCCGGCGCACATGGTCCCCGCCGCCTTCGTCACCGTGGAAGCCCTGCCGCGGACCGTCAGCGGCAAGCTCGACCGGGCCGCCCTGCCCGCGCCGGACCTCTCCGCGGCCCCCGCGGGCCGACGGCCGCGCACACCGGCCGAGGAGATCCTCTGCGAGCAGTTCGCGGAGGTGCTCGGCGTCGAACGGGTGGGCATCGACGACAACTTCTTCGAACTCGGCGGCCACTCGCTCCTGGCGATGCGTCTGGTGGTGAAGGTCCGCGCTGCGCTCGGCGCGCACATCTCCCTCCGCACGGTCTTCGACGCCCCGACCGTGGCCCGTCTCGCCATGGCCCAGGCCGGGCGGACCGGCGGGCACCGGCCCGCGCTCACCGCGGGGGAGCGGCCCGGCCGGCTGCCCCTGTCGTCGGCACAGCGGCGGCTCTGGGTGCTGTACCAGGTCGACGGCCCGAGCGCCACGTACAACATCCCGTCCGCCTGGCGGCTGTCCGGCGCGCTCGACACCGACGCGCTGAGCGCCGCCGTGGGGGATCTGGCGGAGCGCCACGAGACACTGCGCACGGTCTTCCCGGAGGAGGCCGGCACCGCGTACCAGCGGATCCTGGACCACGGCGAGTACCGGATCCCGGTCGAGGTCGTCCCCGCCGACGAGGGGAGCCTCGCCGGACTGCTGGCCGACGCGGCGGCGTACGGCTTCGCACTGGACCGTGAACCGCCGCTGCGCGTGGCGGTGTTCACGCTGAGCGAGGACGAACACGTCCTGCTGGTCCTGGTGCACCACATCGCGGGCGACGAATGGTCCGAGCAGGCCCTGACCCGGGACCTGGCCACCGCCTACGCGGCACGCGCGGCCGGCCGCGCGCCGGACTGGGCACCGCTGCCCGTGCAGTACGCCGACTACACCCTCTGGCAGCGGTCCGTCCTGGGCGACGAGAGAGACCCGGACAGCCTGGCGTCCCGGCAGCTCGCGTACTGGAAGGAGGCCCTGGCCGGTCTCCCCGAGGAACTGGCGCTGCCCACCGACCGGCCGCGCCCGGCGGAGGGCAGCTACCGGGGCGGCGCCGTCGACCTCTCCCTCGGCCCGGAGCTGACCGGCTCGCTGCATGAGCTGGCACGCGGCGCGGGCGTCAGCATGTTCATGCTGATGCAGGCCGCGGTGGCGGCCCTGCTGACCCGGCTCGGCGCTGGTACGACCATTCCCATCGGCAGTCCGATCGCCGGACGCCAGGACGAGGCGCTGGAGGACCTGGTCGGGTTCTTCCTCAACACCCTGGTCCTGCGCACGGACACCTCCGGCGATCCGGGCTTCCGTGAACTGCTGGCCCGGGTCAGGGACACCGACCTCGCCGCCTACGACCACCAGGACGTGCCCTTCGAGCGCGTGGTGGAGGCGCTCAACCCGCCCCGCTCACTGGCCCGTCACCCGCTGTTCCAGGTGATGGTCGTCTACTTGGCCGCCGGGCCCGGCGGTCCCGCCCTGCCGGGACTCGTCTCGCGCGAGGAGGAAGTGGGCCAGGGCACCGCGAAGTTCGACCTGTCCTTCGACTTCGTCGAGCATCCGGAGGGCGGCGGCGTCCACGGGGTGCTCGAATACAGCGCCGATCTGTACGACCGGGCCACCGCGGAGGCGATCGCGGAGCGGCTGCGCCGTGTGTTGCGCGCGGTCGCCGCCGAGCCGGACCTGTCCATCGGCCGTATCGACATCCTCGGCGACGACGAGCGGGCCCGGATACTGGGAGGGTGGAACGCCCGGGAGCTGACCGCCGCGCCGACCACCGTGCCGGCGCTGTTCGAGCGGCAGGCGCGACTCACCCCCGATGCCCCGGCCGTGGCCTCCGACGGGGTCGAACTGAGCTATGCCGAACTGGACGCGGAGGCGAACCGGCTGGCCCGGATGCTGATCGAGCGGGGAGCCGGGCCCGAGCGGATCGTCGCGCTGGCGCTGCCCCGTACCGCCCGTACGCTGCTGGCGATCCTGGCCGTGCAGAAGGCGGGAGCCGCGTACCTGCCGCTCGACCCCGACGTTCCGGCGGCGCGCACCGCCGGCATGCTGGCCGACGCCCTCCCCGTACTGACCCTGACCACTCGCGCACTCGCCCCGCTGCTGCCCGGTTCCACGGTGCCGGTGCTGGTGCTGGACGACCCGGGGACCGTGGACGCGCTCGCGGCCCATGACCCCCGGGACGTGACGGACCGGGACCGCACGAGCCCGCTGACCCCCGGACATCCCGCCTATGTGATCTACACGTCCGGGTCGACGGGCCGCCCGAAGGGGGTCGTCGTCACCCATGAGACGGTCGGCAACCTGTTCCACAGCCACCGCGAGACCCTGTACGAACCGGCCGTCGCGGCCACCGGCAGGCGGCATCTGCGGGCCGGACACGCCTGGTCGTTCTCGTTCGACGCCTCCTGGCAGCCGCAGTTGTGGCTGCTCGACGGCCACTGCGTCCATGTGGTGTCCGAGGAGACACGGCGTGATCCCGAACTGCTCGCGGCGGCCGTGGTCGAGCACGGCTTCGACTTTCTCGAAGTGACCCCCTCGTTCTTCGCGCAGATGGCCGACGCGGGTCTCGTCCGGGACGGCGCCTGCCCCCTCGCGGTGATCGGCGTGGGCGGTGAGGCCGTACCGCAGGCGCTCTGGGAGAAGCTGCGCGCACTGCGCGGCACGGAGGCGTTCAATCTGTACGGGCCCACCGAGTCGACCGTGGACGCCCTGGTGGCGCGTGTGCGTGACAGCGACGGGCCCCTGGTCGGCCGTCCGGTGGCGGGCACCCGGGCCCATGTGCTGGATGAGTTCCTGCGGCCCGTGCCACCGGGCGTGCCCGGCGAGCTGTATCTCGCGGGCGGCGGTCTGGCCCGTGGTTATCTGAACCGGCCGGCCCTGACCGCCGAGCGGTTCGTCGCCGACCCGTTCGGCCCTCCCGGCTCCCGCCTCTACCGTACGGGCGACCTCGCCCGGTGGACGGCGGACGGGACCCTGGACTATCTGGGCCGGGCGGACGACCAGGTCAAGATCCGCGGTTTCCGTGTCGAACTCGCGGAGATCGAGGACGTACTGGCCGCCCACCCGGACTGCGGGGAAGTGGTGGTGACGGCCCGTCAGGACGGTCCGCGCACCCGGCTCGTGGCCTATGTGGTGGCGGCCGCCGGGCAGTCGCCCGACCCGGGCGCACTGCGCGCGCATGTGGCCAGGCACCTGCCCGACTACATGGTTCCGGCGGCGGTGGTCCCGCTGGACCGGCTGCCCACGCTCAGCAACGGCAAGCTCGACCGCAAGGCGCTGCCCGCGCCCGATTTCACCGCGGTCCTGTCGGGGCGTGCACCCCGGACGCCCCGGGAGAAGCTCCTCTGCTCGGTCTTCGCCGATGTCCTGGGGCTGGAGCGGGTGGGCGCGGAGGACGACTTCTTCGCGCTCGGGGGCGACAGCATCATGGCGATGCGACTCGTCAGCCAGGCGCGCGCGGCCGGTCTGCGGATCACGCCCCGGCTGGTCTTCCAGCACCGTACCGTGGCGGGCCTGTCGGCCGTCGCCGTCGAACAGAGCGTCACCACGGCGGGCGCGGCAGGCACACCGTACGACGGTACGGGCAGCGTTCCACCGACCCCGGTCATGCACTGGCTGCGTGAACTGGGCGGCCCCTTCAAGGGCTACCACCAGGCGGCGCTCGTACAGACCCCGGCGGCGCTGGACCGCCCCGAGCTGGTGAGTGTCCTGCGGGCACTGGCGGACCGGCACGACATGCTGCGGGCACGGCTGGTACGGACGGACCGCGGCGACTGGTCCCTGGAGGTCCCGCCCGCGGGCACGGCCGACACGGGCACCTGGGTGGAGCGGGTCGACGCGACAGGTCTCGACGGGGACGCCCTGCGCGCATGCATTGCGGAGCGGGCCCGT
Source organism: Streptomyces odonnellii (assembly GCF_000981895.1). Taxonomy (GTDB): domain Bacteria; phylum Actinomycetota; class Actinomycetes; order Streptomycetales; family Streptomycetaceae; genus Streptomyces; species Streptomyces odonnellii. Next base: position 11,479 of record NZ_LATD01000339.1, read on the forward strand.
GCGGCCCGGGAGGCGCTCGATCCGGAGACCGGCCAGGGGGTCAGGGCGGTGTGGTTCGACGCGGGCGACCGCCCCGGGCGACTGCTGCTGATGGCACATCACCTGCTGGTCGACGGTGTCTCCTGGCGGGTGCTGCTGCCCGATCTGGCGGTCGCCTGGCGGGACGTGTCCGAGGGCCGTCCGGCCGCACTCGCCCCGGTCGGAACACCGTTCAGGCAGTGGGCCAACCACCTCGTGGAACTCGCCCGGCAGCCGGAACGCGAGGCCGAACTGCCCTTCTGGACCGGTCTTCTCGACGGCGCGGAACCGCTCCCGCTGGTCCGCCCGCTGGACCCCGCGCGGGACACGGCCGGCACCGTACGCGAACTTGAGCTGCGGCTGGAACCGGAACGGACCGGACCCCTGCTGTCCACCGTCCCCGCCGTCCTCGGCGCGACCGTCAACGACGTCCTGCTGACGGGGCTGGGTCTCGCGCTGGCGGACTGGCTGCGGCGCCGCGGCGTAGGCACGGGCGGCTGGGTGCTGGTCGACCTGGAGGGCCACGGCCGCGAGGAGGAACTGGCCACGGACGCCGATCTGTCCCGTACCGTCGGCTGGTTCACCAGTGTCTTCCCGGTCCGGCTCGACCCGGGCCCGGTCGACCTGGCCGACGCCTTCGCCGGCGGCCCGGCCGTCGACGAGGCGCTGCGGCGGGTGAGGGAGCATCTCGGCGCGCTGCCGGCCAACGGTGTGGGCTACGGCATGCTGCGCCATCTCAACCCGCGGACGGCACCGGTACTCGCGGCGCTGGAGGCACCGCGGATCGAGTTCAACTATCTGGGCCGCTTCGACGTCCCGGAGGCGACCGACTGGTCGTACGCCCCGGAGGAGGACGCGGCGGACATCGGCCCGGAGCCGGCGATGCGGGAGGGGCACGCACTGGGCATCAATGTCGTCACGGAGGACCGTCCCGGCGGTCCGGTCCTGGCCGCCAACTGGTCCTGGCCGGCGGCCGTACTGGAGGAGCAGGACGTCAGGGATCTCGCGCGGACCTGGTTCCGGGCACTGGAAGCGCTGGTGGCTCGCGCCACGGCATCTATCGAGGAGAGATGAGCATGAGCGGCAACCCGTTCGAGAACCCCGACGGGGTCTACTCGGTACTGGTCAACGACGAGGGACAGCACAGCCTGTGGCCGGACTTCGTGGACATCCCGGCCGGCTGGACCCGGGTGCACGGCCCCGGAGGACGTCAGGAGTGCCTGGACTACGTCGAGTCCCACTGGACGGATCTGCGCCCCAAGAGCCTCCACCACCAGTGAGGCGCCTTCAGTACGGGTGAGACGAAGGGCCCGGACCGAGTGGTCCGGGCCCTTCACTCCGTCCTGGATCCCTGCTACGACTTCGGCTGTTCCACCTTTGTCGCGGGGTCCCCGTCCACCGCCGCCGCGAGCATCGGCTCCAGCCGGTCCATCGCGTACGGCAGGCTCAGCACCGTTCCCATGGACAGCGCGTTCCCGAAGTCGCTCGTCTCGGGGACGAAGACCTCACGCCCCTGCTTCACCACGTCCAGATCCCCGTACGTCGGGTCCTTGTGCAGCTTCTCCGCGTTCTTGTCGACGTCCTCCACGAACCACACCGCCACCTTCTGGTTCAGCAGATCGGTGCGCTCCTCGCTGATGTTCGCGCCGAACTTGTCGCCGATCGCCTTGTCGAGTCCGGCCGGCAGGCTGAAGCCGTAGGACGTCAGCAGCCGTGACCGGGGGTCCTGGCTGCCGAAGACGAACTTCCCCTCGTACGGCGTGGCCATCACGCCCGTGGCGCCGGCGAAGTCCGGATGCTTGTCGCGCGCCGCGGCGAACTTCGCCTCCACCCCGTCGACCAGCTTCTTCGCCTCGGCCTCCTTGCCGAGGGCCTTGCCTATCGTCTCCGTCTGGAGCTCCCAGGGGATGCCGTAGTCGTTGTACTGCTTCGGCTGGGCGAGCACCGGCGCGAACTTCGAGAGCGTCGTGTACTGCTCCTTGGTGAGACCCGAGTACAGAGCGATGATCAGATCCGGCTTGAGCGCGGCGATCCGCTCGGCCTGAGGTCCGGTACCGGTGTCCTTGAGGAGCGTCGGTGTCGCACCGCCGCCCAGCTCGGCCGTGGCCCACGGCCCCAGCGCCCCCTTGTACGCGCCCAGCCATTCGGTCGTGCCGACCGGGACCTTGCCCAGCGCGAGCACGGCGTCCTGGTCGGTGAGGCCGACCGTGACGATCCGCTCGGGCTCTGCTTCGACCGTCGTACTGCCGAACTTGTGGCCGATGGTGACGGGATACGAACCGGCTGCCGCCGAGTCCTTCCCCGGGGCCGCCGGGTCCGGCTCCGGGTCCGAACCGGAACCGGAACCGCACGCGGTGACGGCGAACAGCAGGAGTGCGGACGCGGACGCGGCGGCGAGCCGGTCGGCGCGGAGAGTGCGGGCCATCGAGGGGTCCTTCGTGTCAGGTGCTTCTCTGGTGGGTGGGTGCGGGGGGTGGGGTGGTTGCGGTG
>NZ_LATD01000034.1 GCF_000981895.1 Streptomyces odonnellii
GTCAGGGACAGGGGTGTGTCTGTGAACGCGGGGCCGTAGGTGGGGTCCGGGGGGGACTGAGTGAAGGTGGTGGCCAGGACCTCTTCGGCGATCAATGGCGTGTGTTCCGTCAGCGCCTCGGTCGTCGCCGGCGAGGTGCTCGTCCAGCGGACGTCGATCCGGTCCGCCACATCCAGGCCGCTGTTCTTGCGCGCCTCCTGGATCAGGCGGATCGCGTCCCGCGCCAGCCCCGCGAGCCGCAGCTCCGGTGTGATCTCCAGGTCGAGCGCGACCGTCGCGCCCGCGTCGGACGCCACCGACCAACCCTCACGCGGCGTCTCCGTGATGATGACCTCCTCCGGGGAGAGGGCCACCAGCTCGCCGTCCACCGTCACCGCCGCCTCACCCCCGCGCAGTGCGAGCGACAGCTCCGCCGCGTCCGCCTCCGCCACCGCCTTCGCCACCGCCTGGACGCCCTTGCCGAAACGCTTGCCCAGCGCCCGGAAGTTCGCCTTCGCCGTGGTGTCCACCAGCGAGCCGCCCACCTCGGCGAGCGTCGCCAGCGAGGAGACATTCAGCTCGTCGGTGATCTGAGTCCGCAGTTCGGGGGAGAGCGCCTCGAACCCGGTCGCCGCGATCAGCGCCCGCGACAGCGGCTGCCGGGTCTTCACCCCCGACTCCGCCCGCGTCGCCCGGCCCAGCTCCACCAGCCTCCGTACCAGTGTCATCTGCTGCGAGAGCGCCGGGTCGACCGCCGTGAGGTCGGGCTCCGGCCAGGTCGCGAGATGCACCGACTCGACCGCGCCCGGCGTCACCGGCACCACCATGTCCTGCCAGACCCGCTCCGTGATGAACGGCGTCAGCGGCGCCATCAGCCGCGTGACCGTCTCCACCACATCGTGCAGCGTGCGCAGCGCCGCCTTGTCGCCCTGCCAGAAGCGGCGGCGCGAGCGGCGGACGTACCAGTTGGACAGGTCGTCCACGAACGCCGAGAGCAGCTTGCCGGTGCGCTGCGTGTCGTACGTCTCCATCGCCTGTGTCGTCCGGTCGACCAGCGTGTGCAGCTCACCGAGGAGCCAGCGGTCCAGCAGCGGCCGGTCGGCCGGCGCCGGGTCGGCCGCGCTGGGCGCCCAGCCGGACGTACGGGCGTACAGGGCCTGGAAGGCCACCGTGTTCCAGTACGTCAGCAGCGTCTTGCGGACGACCTCCTGGATCGTGCCGTGCCCGACGCGCCGCGCCGCCCAGGGGGAGCCGCCGGCCGCCATGAACCAGCGGACCGCGTCCGCGCCGTGCTGGTCCATCAGCGGGATCGGCTGGAGGATGTTGCCCAGGTGCTTGGACATCTTCCGGCCGTCCTCGGCGAGGATGTGGCCCAGGCAGACCACGTTCTCGTACGACGACTTGTCGAACACCAGGGTGCCGACGGCCATCAGCGTGTAGAACCAGCCGCGGGTCTGGTCGATGGCCTCCGAGATGAACTGCGCCGGGTAGCGCTTCTCGAAGAGGTCCTTGTTCTTGTACGGGTAGCCCCACTGCGCGAACGGCATCGAACCCGAGTCGTACCAGGCGTCGATGACCTCGGGGACCCGGACCGCCTCCAGCGAGCAGCCCTCGGCGGGGCACGTGAAGGTGACGGCGTCGATGAAGGGGCGGTGCGGGTCCAGGGCGGACTGGTCGGTGCCCGTCAGCTCCGTCAGCTCCGCGCGCGAGCCCACACAGGTCAGATGGTTCCCATCGCAGCGCCAGATGGGCAGCGGGGTGCCCCAGTAGCGGTTGCGGGAGAGGGCCCAGTCGACGTTGTTGTCGAGCCAGTCGCCGTACCGGCCGTGCTTGACCGAGTCCGGGAACCAGTTGGTCTTCTCGTTCTCGTCGAGCAGCCGGTCCTTGACCGCGGTCGTACGGATGTACCAGGACGGCTGCGCGTAGTAGAGGAGCGCCGTGTGGCAGCGCCAGCAGTGCGGGTAGCTGTGCTCGTACGGGACGTGCCGGAACAGCAGCCCGCGCTCGCGCAGGTCCTCGGTCAGCGCTTCGTCCGCCTTCTTGAAGAAGACACCGCCGATCAGCGGGACGTCCTCCTCGAAGGTGCCGTCCGGGCGGACCGGGTTGACGACGGGCAGGCCGTACGCGCGGCCGACCTTGAGGTCGTCCTCGCCGAAGGCCGGGGACTGGTGGACCAGGCCCGTACCGTCCTCCGTGGTGACGTACTCGGCGTTGACGACATAGTGCGCCTCGGTGCCGTCGGGGAAGCCGATCAGAGCGAAGGGACGGTCGTACGTCCAGAACTCCATCTCACGGCCGGTGAAGGACTCGCCGGTGGTCTCCCAGCCCTCGCCCAGCGCCTTCTCCAGCAGTGGCCGGGCCACGACGAGCTTCTCCTCGCCGTCGGTAGCGACGACGTACTCGACCTCGGGGTGCGCGGCCACGGCGGTGTTCGAGACGAGGGTCCACGGTGTGGTCGTCCACACCAGCAGCGACGCCTGGCCCGCGAGCGGTCCCGAGGTGAGCGGGAAGCGGACATAGACCGAGGGGTCGACGACCGTCTCGTACCCCTGCGCGAGCTCGTGGTCGGAGAGGCCGGTCTGGTCGCGCGGGCACCAGGGCGCGACGCGGTAGTCCTGGACCAGCAGGCCCTTGCCGAAGATCTCCTTCAGCGACCACCAGACGGAGTCGATGTACTCCGGGTCCATGGTGCGGTAGGCGTCGTCCAGGTCGACCCAGTACCCCATGCGGGTCGTCAGCTCGGCGAAGGCGTCGGTGTGCCGGGTCACGGACGCGCGGCACCGGTCGTTGAACGCCGCGATGCCGTACGCCTCGATGTCCTTCTTGCCGTCGAAGCCCAGCTCCTTCTCGACCGCCAGCTCCACGGGCAGGCCATGGCAGTCCCAGCCGGCCTTGCGGGCGACGTGGTATCCGCGCATGGTGCGGAAGCGCGGGAAGACGTCCTTGAAGACACGGGCCTCGATGTGGTGTGCGCCTGGCATGCCGTTGGCGGTGGGCGGGCCCTCGTAGAACACCCACTCCGGGCGGCCCTCGGACCGCTCCAGGCTCTTGTCGAAGATCTTGCTGTCACGCCAGAAATCGAGCACGGCGTGCTCCAGCGCGGGCAGGTCGACCTGGGCGGGCACCTGGCGGTACTGGGGCGGGGTCACTGGTGTCATGGGGCGCTTCCTCCGGCGGAACTGCGACTTCTCCGTCGGAGGGACGAGAGACTCGCTCCCGCGGTACCACCCTCCTTGGCCCCGGGCGCGCACCGCCCGTGGCCCCCTCATTGGGGTCGCGCTGCCGGTTCTACTCACCCCGGTCCGGGCATGGACCTGGGCTTTCTTCCGGCGGCTCCGGGGTGATCCTTCACTTCGCGCTCTGCCCCCGGGCTCGCACCGTCCCCGGGTCGCTCATGGCCGCGTACGACGCTACTCGTCCCCATCCACGCCTTTCGCTGGGCCCAGTGTACGGGGCGGTGGCGGGCGGGGCCGACCGGTTTTCGGCAGCAGTGCCGTACGGCCGAACGTATGACCCGAATGGTGATACCGGCCTTTTTACGGTTCGTGGCAGGCCGGCGGCGGATTACCCGGCGGGGAGCTGGGCACAACGGATGCAGGCTCGTCTTGTCACGTCGGGGGAGGGGCCGAACCGGCGGCGTGCCCCGTTGCCGCGGGGCTGGTGTCGATTTATCGTCCCAGCACGATTCGCGAGCAAGATCACAATGTGCGAAGGGGCCGCGGCCATGGTGGCGAAGAAGACCGCCGCGAAGAAGTCGTCCGCGGCGCGACCCACGGCCAGGAGCGCCGCCAGGGCCACGGCGAGGACCGCGGCGCAGTCCTCAGCGGCGAAGAAGGCGCCGACGAAGCAGTCCACCCCGAAGAAGACCTCGATGAACAAGGCCACCACGAACAAGGCCACCACCAAGAGGGCCGCGGCCGCCAAGAAGGCACCGGCCAAGAAGACGGCCGCGAAGAAAGCGCCGGCCAAGAAGGCACCCGCCAAGAAGGCCGCCGCGAAGAAGACACCGGCCGAGCCGGCACCGGCCGAGCGGACATCGGCCGGGAAAGCGCGGACATCGGCCGGAAAAGCAACGGCAACGGCAAAGAAGGCGTCAGCCAGGAAAGCAGCGGCCAAGAAGGAAGCGGCCAAGGAAGCGCCGGCGAAGAAGGCGCCGGCAAGGAAGGCGCCGGCGAAGAAGGCACCGGGCAGGAAGGCCGCCGCTGAGAAGACGGTCGCGAAGAAGGCAGCGAAAAAGGCGCCCGAGAGCAGGGCACCTGCGAAGAAGGCCGCGTCCGCGGCCGAGGGGGCGGCCAAGGCCGCGGAACAGACGGGAGCCAAAACGGTGGGAGCGAAGAAGACTGCGGGCGGCAGGAGCACAGCGGCCGGCGAGCCCGCCACGGGAGCCGCGACAGCGGTCCCCACGGCGCGCGCCGCCGCGACACGCCCCGAGGAGCTGGCCGTACGGCCCGGCGAGGACCCGTGGACCGCGGAGGAGGTCGACGCGGCCAGGGACGAGCTGGAGGGCGAGATCGCCCGGCTGACCGCCGAGATCACCTCGTCCGAGACCGCGCTGGTCGGACTGATGCGGGACTCCGGCGACGGGGCCGGGGACGACGACGCGGACACCGGCACCAAGAACATCACGCGCGAGCACGAGATGGCGCTCGCCGCCAACGCCCGCGAGATGCTGGAGCAGACCGAGAGGGCGCTCCAGCGGCTCGACTCCGGTACGTACGGACTCTGCGAGATCTGCGGCAACCCCATCGGCAAGGCCAGGATGCAGGCGTTCCCGCGGGCCACGCTGTGCGTGGAGGACAAGCAAAGGCAGGAACGTCGAGGCTGAAGGCGTACGGGTGTGCCGTACGCTCGTCCTCAGTCAGGCGTCTAGGTTGAGGGACTCAGGTGGCAGAGGCGGAGCGCGTTATCGGTACACCGGACGGCCCGGATGTTGACGACGAGACCGCGGCTCCCGCAGAGGGGACCGCGGCCCGGCCGTCCGGGGCCGCCGCGGGGCAGGCCGAGCCCGAGTCCGGGCAGGCGGAACAGGCTGAGCCGGCCGGGCAGTCAAGGGGCAGGCGCAGGATCGCCACGCTCTTCACCGTCGCACTCCTCGCCTATCTGCTGGACCTCGGTTCCAAGATGCTCGTGGTGGCCAAGCTGGAGCACCACGAACCGATCGAGGTCATCGGCGATCTGCTGAAGTTCGAGGCCATCAGGAACCCCGGCGCCGCCTTCGGCGTCGGCGAGGCATTCACGGTGATCTTCACGATCATCGCGGCCACCGTGATCGTGGTGATCGCCCGGCTGGCGCGCAAGCTCTACAGCCTGCCCTGGGCGATCGCGCTCGGGCTGCTGCTCGGCGGGGCGCTGGGCAATCTCACCGACCGGATCTTTCGCTCGCCCGGGGTCTTCCAGGGCGCGGTCGTGGACTTCATCGCCCCGGCGCACTTCGCGGTCTTCAATCTCGCCGACTCGGCGATCGTCTGCGGCGGCGTTCTCATCGTGCTGCTGTCGTTCCGGGGCCTCGATCCCGACGGGACCGTGCACAAGGACTGACCGGGACCGTCCGGACCGTCCACCGGCACCGCACCGGCTGTCCACAGGCGCCGAGCAGGACCGGTCGGCCCCGCCCGGGTTGTCCACAGGCGGGACCGGCCACCAGGCCCGACAGGGCATACTCGACGAGTGAGCTTTCCCGAGATCAGAACGCTGCCCGTACCCGACGGCCTGGAGGGCGAGCGGGTCGACGCCGCCATAGCCCGTATGTTCGGGTTCTCCCGTACGAAGGCCGCGGAGCTGGCCGCCACCGGCAAGGTCCAGGTCGACGGCTCCGTCGTCGGGAAGTCCGAGCGGGTCAACGGCGGCGCCTGGCTCGAAGTGGAGATGCCCCCGGCGGCGGCGCCCCTGGAGATCGTGGCCGAGCCCGTCGAGGGGATGGAGATCGTCCATGACGACGACGACATCGTGGTGATCGTCAAGCCGGTCGGGGTGGCCGCGCACCCGAGCCCGGGCTGGACGGGTACGACGGTCATCGGTGGCCTCGCGGCGGCCGGGTACCGGATCTCCACCTCCGGGGCGGCCGAGCGGCAGGGCATTGTGCACCGGCTCGATGTCGGGACCTCGGGGCTGATGGTCGTGGCCAAGTCGGAGCGTGCGTACACCCTGCTCAAGGGGCAGTTCCGGGACCGGGTCGTCGACAAGCGGTACCACGCGCTGGTGCAGGGGCATCCGGACCCGATGAGCGGGACCATCGACGCTCCGATCGGGCGGCATCCGCAGCACGACTACAAGTGGGCGGTGACCGCGGAGGGCAAGGCGTCGGTCACGCACTACGACCTGATCGAGGCGTTCCGGTCGGCCTCGCTGCTCGACATCAAGCTGGAGACGGGCCGTACGCACCAGATCCGGGTGCACATGTCGGCCCACCGGCACCCCTGCGTGGGCGATCTGACGTATGGGGCCGATCCGACGCTGGCGAAGCGGCTGGGGCTGACCCGGCAGTGGCTGCACGCGGTACGGCTGGGCTTCGAGCACCCGGCGGACGGGCAGTGGGTCGAGTTCTCCAGTACGTATCCCGAGGATCTGCAGCGGGCGCTGGACCGGGTCAGGGCGGAGAGCAACGGATGACCGGGGGCTTCACGATCCGGGTGGCGAAGGGCCCGGCGGACATCGAGGCGTGCTTCGCGGTCCGCAAGGAGGTCTTCGTCGTCGAGCAGCAGGTCGCCGAGGACATCGAGTACGACGGGCGGGACGAGCAGGCGCTCCAGGTGCTGGCCGTCCGCGAGGACGGGACGCCGCTGGGCACCGGGCGGCTGCTGTACGGCCCCGATGCCGCCGACCGGACCGGCGGGGATCCGGCCGTGGGCTCGCTGGGGCGGCTCGCGGTCACCGCGGCGGCCCGGGGCGGGGGCGTCGGCGCCGCGCTGGTGCGGGCCATCGAGGACGCGGCCCGGGAGCTGGGCCTCGCGGTGGTGGATCTGCACGCGCAGTCGCATGCGTTGGGGTTCTACGAGCGGCTCGGGTACGAGGCGTACGGACCGGAGTTCATGGACGCGGGCATACCGCACCGCTCGATGCGCCGCGCGATTTAGGGCTTGCCGCGGGTTCGGGGCTGTTGGTCCGGGGCTGTTGGTGCGGGGCCGTCGGTGCGGGCCTGGTCACCGACGGCCTTCGTCGAGGCCGCTGTTGAGGTTCCCGACCGTCGGGGCTTGTGAGGGCAGGAGGGCGCATCGTGGACCAACTGGCCCTGCTGCTCGTGCTGTTGCTCGGCGCGGTGGTCACGGTGCCGTTGGGGGAGCGGCTCCGGCTGCCCGCGCCGGTGCTGATGACCCTCCTGGGGATCGTGCTGGCTCTGCTGCCCTTCGTACCGAATGTCCAGGTGCCCCCGGACTTCATCCTGCCGCTGCTGCTGCCGCCCCTGCTCTACGCCGCCGTACAGCGCACGTCCTGGCGGCAGTTCGCCGCCAACAAGCGCCCCATCTTCCTGCTCGCGGTCGCGCTGGTCTTCGTCACGACGGCGGCGGTCGCGGCCGTCGCCCATTCCATCGTGCCCGGACTCCCCATCGCCGCCGCCGTCGCGCTCGGCGCGCTGGTGGCGCCGCCCGACCCGGTCGCGGCGACCGCCGTCGCCGGTTCGCTCGGACTGCCCCGGCGGCTGGTCTCGATCCTGGAGGGCGAGGGCCTCTTCAACGATGTCACCGCGATCGTGCTCTACCACGTGGCGATCGCGGCGGCCGTCAGCGGCACTTTCTCCTGGCCGGGCGCGGCCGGGTCGTTCGTGCTCTCCGCGGTGGTGGCCGTGGCGGTGGGACTCGCGCTGGGCTGGATCTCGAACAAGCTGATGTCGGTGCTCGGGGACGCGACCCTTCAGGTCGGGCTCACGCTCCTGGTGCCGTTCGTGAGCTATGTGCTGGCCGAGGAGCTGCTCGGCTCGGGCGTCCTCGCCGTACTCACCACCGCGCTGTTCCTCGCCGAGCACACCGCCGACGCGGACGATGTGATGGGGCGGCTGGCCGGCAACTCGTTCTGGCGGATCGTCGATGTCCTGGTGACCGGTGTCGCCTTCGGACTCATCGGGCTGGAGCTCCACAACGCCTTCGGCGCCACCGGGCTCGGGCTGGGCCGGATGCTCGGCTGGGGCGCGGTGGTCGTGGGGGTCGTCGTCGGCGTACGGCTGCTGTGGCTGCTGCCCGCCACCTGGCTGGCCAAGCGGATGCACAAGCTCCGCGACTACGACGAGGACATCCCCGTCGGCTGGCGCGAGACCGTGGTGATGTGGTGGGCCGGGATGCGCGGGGTGGCCTCGGTCGCGCTGGCGCTTGCGATCCCGCTGGAGACCGACGCGGGGCATCCGTTCCCGGGCCGGGACGAGATCATCTTCATCGCCTTCGCGGTGATCGTGACCACCTTGGTGTTCCAGGGGCTGACCCTGCCCTGGCTGGTGCGGACACTCGGTGTACGGGCCGACACGGACGCCGAGCGCGAGCTGGAGCACTCGCTCGCCGTGCGCGCCGCGAAGGCGGCCAGACACCGGCTGAAGGAGATCGAGAACGTCGAGGAGCTGCCCGAGGACATCAGCGAGCGGCTGGCGCGGGCGGCGTTCGACATCGGGGTACGGATCAGCCCCGACATCGTCGACGACGAGCGGCGGGAATGGGTCGTGGGCCGGGTGGCCCGGCTCAGGACCATGCAGCGCATCCAGCGCGAGATGATGTCGGCGGCCCGGCACGAGGTCCTCGCGGCCCGCAGTGAACCGGGCACCGATCCCGAGGTCGTCGACCGCGTCCTGCGCCATCTGGATGTCCGCAGCATGCGGTGAGACGCCCGGCCAGTCCGTCCGGCCCCTCAGTCCGCCGGGCCCCTCAGTCGCGGGCGGGGCGCGGGCGGTCTGGGTCCTCGGCGCGGGCGGCCCCGGCGGTGTCGCCGTCGTCCCGTCCGTCCCGTTCCGTGCGGCTCTGCGACGGGAGGACCGCCGCGGGCGCCGTGCCGATCCTCGGCAGCGCGTACGGATGCTGCTCGGCCAGCCAGGCCAGCATCCGCTCCCGTACGTCGCACCGCGCCGTCCACAGGTCGTCCGCGTCCTTGGCCGTGACCACCGCGCGTACCTCCATGGTGCTCGGCGTGGTGTCGGTCACCGCGAGATTCCAGGCGCGGCCGTCCCAGGCAGGGCACTCCAGCAGGATCGCGTGCAGCTTGTCGCGCATCAGCGGCACCGGCGCCGAGTGGTCGAGGTGGAAGAAGACCGTGCCGGTCATCTGGATCCCGCCGCGCGACCAGTTCTCGAACGGCTTGCTGGTGAAGTACGACACGGGCATCGTGATGCGCCGCTCGTCCCAGGTCCGTACCGCGAGGAAGGTGAGCGTGACCTCCTCGACCACGCCCCACTCGCCGTCCACCACCACGGTGTCGCCGATCCGCACCATGTCGCCGAACGCGATCTGGAAGCCCGCGAAGAGATTGCCGAGCGTGGACTGCGCGGCGATTCCCGCGACGATCCCGATGATGCCCGCGGAGGCCAGCATCGAGGTGCCCAGTGCCCGCATGTCGGGGAAGGTGAGCAGGATCGCCGCCACGGCCACCACGCCGACGACCGCGGTCACGATCCGCATGATCAGGGTCACCTGGGTACGGACCCGGCGGACCCGGGCCGGGTCACGGGTGGTGGAGGCGTAACGGTCGTACGCCGACTCGACCACCGCCGAGGCGATCCGTACGACCAGCCACGCGCCGGCGCCGATGAGCACCAGCGACAGCGCCCGGCCGATCCCCGCGTCGTGGTCCTCGAGGACCGCCCACCCCGTCTCCCGGAACGAGCCGCGCAGCAGCGCCGTGAGCAGGACCAGCCGCAGCGGCGTACGGCACTCGCGCAGCAGCCCCCACAGCGGGATCCCGGGTCGGCGCTGGTCGGCGCGCCGCAGCAGCAGGTCGGCCGCCCAGCCGATGGCGAGGGCGAGCAGGACCGCACCCCCGAGCACGATCAGTGGACGCAGTACGTTCTCCATGGCTCCCTCGCTGGGACGACGGCACGGGCGGCTGGCAGGATGGCCGGATGGACATCATGCTCTTCCATTCCGTCTACGGTCTGCGTCCCGGGGTGCGCGCGGCGGCCGACCGGCTGCGCGCCGAGGGGCATCAGGTGCATCTGCCCGACCTCTTCGAGGGGCAGGTCTTCGAGACCGCGGAGGAGGGCAGGAAGCTGCGGGAGGAGATCGGCCACGAGGAGCTGCTGCGGCGGGCGGTCCTGGCCGCCGCGCCGTACTCCGAGCGCGGTCTGGTGTACGCGGGCTTCTCGCTCGGCGGCTCCATCGCGCAGAATCTGGCGCTGGGCGACACCAAGGCGCGCGGGCTGCTGCTGATGCACGGCACGTCCGACATCGCGGACAACGCCTCGGTCGACGAACTGCCCGTACAGCTCCATGTCGCGGACCCGGACGTCTCCGAGCCGCACGACTGGCTGACCGCGTGGTATCTGCGGATGCGGCGGGCCGGGGCCGATGTGGAGATCTACCGCTACCCGGGGGTGGGGCACCTCTACACGGACCCGGACCTGCCGGACTACGACGAGGCGGCGGCCGAGGAGACCTGGCGGACCGGACTGGCGTTCATCGCGTCACTCTGAGGCCCGGTCGCTCCGGGGCCCGTGCCGCACCGAGGCCTGTGCCGTGCGCCGGGGCCGGTGTCCTGTGTCGCCCCGGCCGCCGCTTCGTCCCGCGGACGCGGCTCAACGTACGGGCTCCTCCGCCCGTTCCACCCGCTGGGTGCCGGACAGGGTGCGGTACGAGCGGGCCCAGGAGGTGGTCGCCTCGGGGTCCGTCCGGTCGGAGATGGTGTAGTAGTCCATCTGCGCCCGCTCGGCGGTGACATCGAGGACGCCGTAGCCGTGGTGGTCCATGTCCACCCACTTCACATGGCGGTTGGCGAGCTTCACGGCCGCCGACGCGACCACGGAGACCGTTCCGGCCGGGACATGGAGGATGTCGTCCAGGTTGTCGGAGGTGACGGAGGTGACCACGAACTCCGTGGCGGCGGAGGCGGAGAGCGGATAGGTGGCCGCCGTCACCGGCACCTCGTTGGCCCAGGCCATATGGATGTCACCGGTCAGGAAGACGGTGTTCCTGATGCCGCGCTGGGTGAGATGCGAGAGCAGCTCCTTGCGGTCGTGCGTGTAGCCGTCCCACTGGTCGACATTGACCGCGAGCCCCTCCTCGGGCAGGCCCAGCAACTCGGCTATCGGGCCCAGCAGATGGGCGGGTACGGAGCCGAAGGCAACCGGCGAGATCATCACCGAGGTGCCGACCAGCTTCCAGGCGGTGTCCGAGCCCGCCAGGCCCGCCTTCAGCCAGTCGAGCTGGGCGCGGCCGGTGATCGTACGCTCCGGGTCGTCCACCGCGCCGCTGCCGACGGTCGTCTGCTGGGAGCGGAAGGAGCGCAGGTCCAGCAGGTGCAGATCGGCGAGCGAGCCGAAGCGGAGCCGGCGGTAGACCGTGCCCTCGGTGGAGGCGCGGACGGGCATCCACTCGAAGTACGCCTGCCGGGCCGCCGCCGCGCGGTCGGCCCAGGCGCCCTCCGTACCCGGTGTGTGGTTCTGCGCGCCGCCCGACCAGGCGTCGTTGGCGAACTCGTGGTCGTCCCAGATGGCGATCACGGGGTGGGTGGCGTGCAGGGCCGCCAGGTCGGCGTCCGACTTGTAACGGCCGTGGCGGGTGCGGTAGTCGGCGAGGCTGACGATCTCGTGCTCCGGCTCGTGCCGCCGTACGGTGTACTCCGCCGCGGGGAAGTCGCCGGTCGCGTACTCGTACAGGTAGTCGCCGAGGTGGAGGACGGCGTCCAGATCGGTGCGCGCGGCGAGATGGCGGTACGCCGAGAAGTGACCGGCCTCCCAGTTGGCGCAGGAGACCACTCCGAAGCGGACACCCGGTGCGGCGGCGTCGGGCGCGGGGGCGGTGCGCGTACGGCCGACGGGGGAGACGGCCCCGCCCGCGGTGAACCGGAAGTAATAGGTGCTCGCCTGGCGAAGACCCCTTACATCGGCCTTGACGGTGTGGTCCGAGGCGGCCCGTGCGACGGTGGCGCCCCGGGCGACGACGGAGGCGAACCGCCGGTCCTCGGCGACCTCCCAGGCCACCTCGGTGTCGGCGCCCCTGCCGGAGCCGGGGACGGCATCGGGGGAGGGGGTGACCCGGGTCCAGAGCAGGATGCCGTCCGGGAGCGGGTCTCCGGAGGCGACACCGTGGAGGAAGGCGGGGGTCTCGGCGGCGGAGGCGGTGCCGCAGAGAACGGCCGGGGCGGCGACAGCGGTGACGGTGACGGCGGCGGTGGCGGCAGCGGCCTTGACGACCGTGCGGCGACGCGGCGAAGAAGGCGGGAGACTGGTCACGGGCGATGAGATTACTGACCGGTAAGCCGACAGGGCAGGCGAATCGGGAATGTTCGCCTGCCCGTCGGACACCGGCCGCGCACTGGCCACCGCCCGGGGGCTGCCGCGCGAGGACAGGCCCGCGCGGGTGCGGCAGCCCTCTCCGGGCGGCCCCGGAACGACCCGTCAACTCCCTTACGCGGCCAGGGCCTTGGTGAGTGCCGCGGTGAACTCCGGCACCGTCATTGGCGGGTTCTCGCTGCCCTCCGAGGTGAGCTTCTTGCCGTCCATCTTGAGCGTCGGGGTGCCGGTCACACCGCTCTTGTCGAAGACCGCCGACATCTTCATGGCCCAGGCGTCGTACGTACCGTCCGTGACGTCCTTCTGGAACGCCTTGTTGCCCTTGAGCGCGTTCACCGAGTCGGCCACCTGGATCAGATAGCTGTCCTTGGCGAACTTGTCCTGGGTCTCCTCGGGGTGGTACTTCGCCGAGTAGAGCGCGGCCTTGTACTGGAGGAACGCCTCCGGGCTCACATTGAGTGCCGCGCCCAGCGCGGAGAGGGCGTTCTTCGAGCCGGTGCCGTTGTCGCTGTTGTCGATAAAGGTCGCGCCAACGTACTTGATCTTGAACTTGCCGGCGTCGATGTCGTTCTGGACCGTCTCGCCGACCGTCTGCTCGAAGCCCGCGCAGACCGGGCAGCGGGGGTCCTCGTACAGTTCGAGGGTCTTCTTGGCGTCCGCCTTGCCGATGACGACGGTCGTACCGTCCTTGCCCTCGGTGTTCTTCGGGGCGACGACGGCCGTCTCGTCCTTCATGGCCTCCCAGTGGGAGGGCTTGTTCGCCTGGACGACGGCGTAGCCGACACCGCCGGCTATCGCCAGGACCACGACGGCCGAGCCCGCGACGACGAACTGGCGGCGGACCCGGTCCTTCCGTGCCTGCCGCTCGCGCTCCTCGCGCAGCCGCTCGCGGGCCGCCGCCTTGCCTGACTTGCTGTTCCGTGCGCTCATGATGAATCACTCCGTGTGATGACGTGCTTCCGCTGACGCGGAGAGGACGGGGACCGACCTGCCGGGCTGCCCGCTCGGCTCAGAAGGAGCCGAGCGGCGCGAGGCGCGGCGGCCCACGCCGTCCCACGGAGTGCACAAGGAGCTGGGTACGCGAGGGCCGCGGGCGGTCTGCCGGGCGGGCGGCCTGTCGTACGGCCGTCACGGCCGTTCCCGTCACCGCGGCGGCCGCAATCAGCAGCGGCCGGAACGCGAACGCCGCCGCGGCCCGTACCAGACCGGACAGCGCGGACTCGCCGTGCCGCAGCCAGTACGCGGCCAGCAGCCCGATCGACACATGCACGGCCAGCAGCAGCCAGGGCAGGGCCGGGTCCGGAGAGTTCAGCAGGGTGGCCGCGGCGGTCTCCGGAGAGACCACGGAGGGCAGCGGAGCGCCGAAGGCCCCGCCGCAGAGGACGTCGAAGCCGACCGAGCGGAGCGACCCCGCCACGGGGCCGCCCGCCGGTCCGTAACAGACGTGCTGGCCGCTGGTGAAGACGGTGTCCGCGGCCAGTTCGAGCGGGACGAGCAGGGCGGCGATCCGCCAGAAGCCACGCTCGCGGCCCGCCGCGGCGTAGGCGAGCAGGAACACCAGGGCGCTGAGCCCGGCGACCAGGGACAGCGGCACCGGGGCCCGGGACAGCAGCACATGGGAGCCCGCGGACAGCGTCACGACCAGTGCCGTGAACAGTGCTGCCCGCGTCGCCCTGAGCCGCGTCCCGGATATGTCCATCGCCGCAGAGTGTGCCACGCGCCCCTGTAAGCAGTCCCTAAACGAGTCCCCGAACGCCCGCTGAGCTGGGACTCAGCCGGGCGTCGGACCGTCCTCGGGAGTGGGGGATGAGCCTTCAGGAGGTCAGCCGGCCGTTGCGGAACAGGTCCACGAAGATCTGGTGGTCGGCCCTGGCGCGCGCTCCGTAGCTGTGCGCGAAGTCCACCAGCAGCCGGGAGAAACCCTCCTCGTCGGCCGCGATCGCCGCGTCGATGGAGCGCTCCGTGGAGAACGGCACCAGCGAGTGGCCGCTCTCGTTGTCCGCCGCCGAGTGCATCGTGGCCGTGGCCCTGCCCAGGTCGGCGACGACCGTCGCGATCTCCTCCGGGTCGTCCAGATCCGACCAGTCCAGATCCACCGCGTACGGCGAGACCTCCGCCACGAGCTGCCCGGCCCCGTCCAGCTCGGTCCAGCCGAGCCACGGGTCGGCGTGGGCCTGGAGCGCCCGCTGCGAGATCACCGTGCGGTGGCCCTCGTGCAGGAAGTACTCGCGGACGGCGCGGTCGGTGATGTGCCGGGAGACCGCCGGGGTCTGCGCCTGCTTCATATAGATCACGACATCGTTCTCCAGGGCGTCGCTGTTGCCCTCCAGAAGGATGTTGTACGAGGGGAGGCCCGCGGAGCCGATGCCCACGCCCCGGCGGCCGACCACGTCCTTCACGCGGTACGAGTCGGGGCGGGCCAGGCTGGACTCGGGAAGGGTCTCCAGATAGCCGTCGAAGGCCGCGAGGATCTTGTACCGGGTGGCCGCGTCCAGCTCGATGGCGCCGCCGCCCGGGGCGAAGCGCCGCTCGTACTCCCGGATCTCGGTCATCGAGTCGAGCAGCCCGAAGCGCGTCCGCGAGCGGGCGGAACGCAGGGCGCCCAGCAGCGGGCCCTGCGCGGTGTCCAGATTGAAGGGCGGCACCTCGTCGTCCTTGGCGCCGGTGGCCAGGGCGTGGATCCGCAGGCGGTAGGCGTCCGCGTAGGTCTCCACCAGGCCGGTGATCTGCTCGTCGCTGAGCGCCTTGGTGTAGCCGATCAGCGCGAGGGAGGCGGCGAGGCGCTTGAGGTCCCAGGTGAAGGGGCCGATGTACGCCTCGTCGAAGTCGTTGACATTGAAGATCAGCCGGCCGTTGGCGTCCATATAGGTGCCGAAGTTCTCGGCGTGCAGGTCGCCATGGATCCAGACCCGGCCGGTGCGCTCGTCCAGGAACGGCCCGGCGCCGGTGCGCTCCCGCTCCAGGTCGTTGTAGAACAGGCACGCCGTGCCCCGGTAGAAGGCGAAAGCGGAGGCCGCCATCTTGCGGAACTTCACCTGAAAGGCCGCCGGATCGGCCGCGAGCAGCTCACCGAACGCGGTGTCGAAAACGGCGAGGATCTCCTCGCCGCGCTGCTCGTCAGCTACCTCGACAGGTCGCGGGACCGACATGGATGTGCCTCCTGGCGCATGGCTCTTGGGGGTGACATGGGGGTGACAATGGGGGG
>NZ_LATD01000340.1 GCF_000981895.1 Streptomyces odonnellii
CCCGCGGAGCCGTCGGCGGCCGTCGGCGGTGGGGCCGGGCCGCTGGGGAATCCCCGGGGGACGGAGCCCGGGCTCGGGGTGATCGGTTCCGAGGCCGACAGGGCGACCGCGCGGCAGCTCATCGGCGCGCTGCGGACCGCTGGGCGCGGGCCCAGGACCGGGTACGAACGGGACAAGTTCGGCTATGCCTGGATGGACACGGCGGACGGCGTCCCCCTCGCGCGGAACGGATGCGACACCAGGAACGACCTCCTGGCCAGGGACGGGCAGGACGTCCGGCTGCGGTCCGGTTCCGACTGCGTCGTCGTGTCGATGACGCTGCACGATCCGTACACCGGCAAGGACATCGACTGGACGAAGCAGAAGGCGGCGGCCGTCCAGATAGACCACATGGTCCCGCTGTCGTACGCCTGGCAGATGGGCGCGGCCCGCTGGGACAAGGACAAGCGCGAGCAGCTCGCGAACGATCCCCTCAACCTCATCCCGGTCGACGGCCCGTCCAACAGCTCCAAGGGCGACTCCGGCCCCGCCTCCTGGCTCCCCCCGGACCGCGGGATCCGCTGCTCGTACGCGGTGCGCTTCGCCCAGGTGGCCACCAAGTACGAACTCCCGGTGACAGCACCGGACAAGAGGACGATGCTGGCCCAGTGCGGCGGCCAGTAGCGACGGCACGCACCGCGAACCAGGCCGCCGGGCAGCCGTTCCCGCGGCCGGCGGTCGTCAGTCGGTCAGGTTGTCCAGGTCGACTATGTCCTTGTCGGCGGGGACCTCGGCCGGGACCGGCTTGTCGTAGTCCGTGAAGACCAGGGTGCCGGGGTCCTCGCCCGTGGTGACGACCTTCAGGAGGTACGGCTCGCCCTGGGTGGCGATGTAGACCGTGTAGTCGGACTTGCCGTCGGTCTCGGTGAGCGTGATCGCCTGACGGCCGTTCACCGTGGTGAGCGGGCCCTTTCGGGCCACGGTGTCGCCCTCCTCGAAGCCGGACAGCAGTTCGTCGAGGTCGCAGAACCCGACCAGGTCCTTGGCGTCGGGGTCCTTGGTGTCGGTCTTCACCCACCGGCCGGCCAGCATGTCGACCACCGCGTCGGTCTCGCTCTTGGGCGACCCCTTGCCCTGGGCCCGCAGCAGTTCCTCGTCGTACTTCATGTAGACGGTCGGGCCGAGCTTGGACAGCGTCACCGTGCCCTCGTCGTTCAGCGACATGGTGCCCGCGCAGTCGCCCTTCTTGCTGAGGGCCATGTCCGTGACGACATGATCCCCGGCGTCCTTCATATCGGCCTTGAGGGTCAGGGAGGAGGCGGTGCGGACCGCGGCGAAGGACTTGTCGGCGATCTCGGGGCCCGACAGGTCCGCGAACGGCTCAGCCTTCTTGGCGGTGTTCTTGCCGGAGCCGGAGCCGGAGCCGGAACCGGAACCGGAACCGGAACCGGAGCCCGTGCCGGAGTCGGCGTTCGAGCCGCCCGAGCCCTTCGCGTCGGACGGTCCGCAGGCCGCGAGGGTCAGGACGGCGACCGCGCAGACCGCGGCGAACGTGCCTCGGCGGAATCGGGGTGCGGTGGTGACAGTCATGAGGTTCTCCGCAGATTCATTCGGGAGCGGGCATTCGAGAGGGGGAGGAGCGTGGGTACGGCGTGTGTACGGCGATCCGGTGACCCGGCAGTTGTGACCATGACTTCAGGAATGATTGGTATGGCCACGAGTCAATGAGAGCAGATGCTGTGAACCGAGTCAACGGCAATCACGCTTGCGGGGTAGGTCTACGCTGTGAACGTGAGTGTCCGTCCGCGCCGCTATGCTCGACGCCACAGCAGAGCCCCAGAGCCCCACAGAGCCCTACGGTGAGAGGGAGGCAGCCAGGTGCCGGAGAACGCAGCAGAGGTCACGGCCGCGGGAATCGCCCGGCTCGCGGGGGTGGGACGGGCCGCCGTCAGCAACTGGCGGCGGCGGCACAGCGACTTCCCGCAGCCCGTCGGCGGCACCGAGACCAGCCCCTCCTTCGCCCTGACCGAGGTCGAGCGATGGCTGCGTGACCAGGGGAAACTCGCCGAAGTACCACTGCGTGAACGGGTCTGGCAGGAACTCTCCGGCGACAGCGCGGGCACCGCCACCGCCCTGGTCCGCGCGGGCTGCGTCCTGCTGCTCGTACGGGACAGGCCGACGCGCTGGCGGTATCTGGCCGCGGCCCCTGACGACCGGCTCGCCGAGCTGCTGCCGACGGCCCTCGGCGAGGTGCTCGCCCCCCGCTTCGGCGACAGGATGGAGAGCGCTGTTCACAGCCCAAGTGCCCGTGAGCTCCTGCCTTCCGTACCGATGCTGCGCAATGTCGCGGAACTCGCGGCGGAGCTGGGCGCCCTCCAGGCCTTCGAGTTCCTGCTCGGCCGCCATCTCGACGCCAATCCGCGCCAGTACACGCTCACCCCGCCCGAGGCCGCCGCGCTGATGGCCGCCCTGGCCGACCCGGTCGCGCCCGACGGTGCCCCGGCCGGGAAGGCGACCGTCCTCGACCCCGCCGCCGGTGCCGGCGCGCTCCTGTGCGCCGTACCGCACGCCGGTGTCCTCCACGCCCAGGACGCCGCCCCCGAACTCGCCGCGCTCGCCGGGCTGCGCCTCGCCCTCCACACCGACGCGGAGGTCCGGGCGCGCGCCGGGGACACGCTGCGCGCCGACGCCTTCCCGCGCCTCGCCGTCGATGCCGTCCTCTGCCACCCGCCGTTCAACGAGCGCAATTGGGGCCATGACGAGCTGGCCTACGATCCGCGCTGGGAGTACGGCTTCCCGGCCCGTACGGAGTCGGAACTCGCCTGGGTCCAGCATGCGTTGGCCCGGCTGAGGCCCGGCGGTACGGCCGTCCTGCTGATGCCGCCCGCTGCCGCGTCCCGCCGCTCGGGCCGCCGGGTACGCGCCGATCTGCTGCGCCGGGGCGCGCTGCGCGCCGTGGTCGCCCTGCCCGCCGGAGCGGCGCCCCCGTACGGCATCCCGCTCCACCTCTGGGTCCTGCGCAAACCGGTCGCGGGGGAGCGGCCCTCGCCCGAACTGCTGCTTGTCGACACCGCCGAACTGTCGGCGGGGGGCGGCCGGGACGGTGTCGACTGGGCGACCGTCCACACCACCGTCCTCGACGCCTGGCAGCCCTTCGACCGGCGGGGCACGGCCGAGGAGCAGCCCGGGGTCAGCCGGGCGCTGCCCGTCGTCGAACTCCTCGATGACGATGTGGACTTGGCACCCGCACGCCATCTCCCGCCCCCGGCCGCCGCGAACGGTACGGCCGAACTCGCCCTCGTACGCGAGCGGCTGGCCGGCACGCTGACGCTGACGGCCGAACTCGCCCCGTCCGAAGCACTGTTCACGACGGGCAACGAAGCGGCGGGGGCCGCGCCCGCCCATCGGCTCACCACCACCGTCGGTGAACTCGCCCGCGCTGGAGCCCTGGTGCTGTACACGGGCGGCGCGGGCACCACCGCGGAGGCCACGAGCGCCATGCCCGGCGCGGACGGCGCCCCCGCACCCGTACCGGTCCTCACCGAGCACGACCTGCTCACGGGCCGCGCCCCCTCGGGCCTGCTCCCCGACGGGACGCCCGAGGAGCCCGTACGGATCGAGGAGGGGGATGTCGTGGTGCCCGTACTCGGCGGCGGCGCGGTCGCGCGGGTCGTGGACGGCGCCATGGCCGGCGCGGCACTCGGCCGCAACCTCCAGTTGCTGCGGCCCGATCCTGCCGCGCTCGACCCCTGGTTCCTGGCCGGTTTTCTGCGCGGCACCGCCAACACCCGGCAGGCCAGCAGCTATGCCTCCACCGCGACCCGGCTCGACGCCCGCAGGCTCCAGCTCCCCCGGCTGCCGCTCGCCGACCAGCGGCGGTACGGGGAGCGTTTCCGGGCGCTGGCCGCGTTCGAGGAAGCGTTGAGGCTGGCGGGACAGCTCGGCGAGCAGCTCGTACAGGGGATGTACGACGGTCTGGCGGACGGCAGCGTCGGGATGTGACGGCGGCGCCGTGATGCGATCAGCCCGGCGACCGACCGGCTCGGCAACGGGCAACTGATCAGGGCAGCTGATCAGCTCGGCAACGGTTGTGCACAACCCCGACCCGTTGTCCGCGCCGATGTATACGCTCAGATCAGCACCGCATTCGTATCCGTTTTCGCATGGTGTCCCTGGCCGGATGCCGCCGGACGCGCTGCGGTGTGCGAGCCCAGTCCACCAGGCATCCAGGAGCAAGCAGTCATGTTCGGCCCCGGCTTCGCGCCGACGCCCCCTCGGCGACCGCACATCGCCATGCTCATCACCCTGCGGGTGCTGTTCGTGGCTCTCACGGTGCTGAGCTTCGGATTCCTCGGCTGGGCGGCGATGCTGAGGATCGCGGTCATGCGGCGCCGGGCGGTCGACTGGGTGCTGTTCTGCGTCGCTCTCGGCTGGGAGCTGGGGCTTTTCCTGTACATCGCGACGAGCGGGAACGCGGAGCCGACGAACGGGGACGTCGCCCTGCTGGGCGTCCTCGTTCTGTCGGCGATCGCGATCACCGCCTACTTCCTGGTCTTTGACATCGGGCACTACTCCCGGACCGGCCGAATACCGACGGTCCCGTACACGCCACAGCCGGCGCAGGCGACGCCTCCGCCGTACGGGTACGGCTACCAGCCCCCGTACGCCGCTCCCGCCCGGCCCCAGCCCTCGGCCCAGGCCCAGCCTCCCGTCCAGCCCTCGCCCACGCCGCCGCGGACCGCGCCCCGTATCGACCAGGTCCGTGCCGAGCTGGACGAGCTGAGTGACATCCTGCGCAAGAGCCAGGGCGGCCGGGAAGGTCAGGACAGCCGGTGAACGGACGGGTCATCGCCGACCGTTACGAGCTGTCGACCCTGATCGGACAGGGCGGCATGGGCCAGGTCTGGACCGCGTACGACCAGCGGCTGGACCGCCGGGTCGCGGTGAAGCTGCTCCGTCCCGACCGGATGGCCGCCGCCACCGCCGCCGACGAGATGCGCCGGCGCTTCGTCCGGGAGTGCCGGGTCACCGCGCGGGTCGACCACCCCGGTCTGGTCACGGTCCATGACGCGGGCAGCGACGACGAGGATCTCTACCTCGTCATGCAGTACGTCGAGGGCGCCGACCTCGCCGACCATCTCGCCGAGCACGACCCGTACCCCTGGCCGTGGGCGGTCTCGGTCGCCGCGCAGCTCTGCGCCGTACTGGCCGCCGTGCACGCCGTTCCGATCGTCCACCGCGACCTCAAGCCGCGCAATGTCATGGTCAGGCCGGACGGTACGGTCATCGTCCTCGACCTGGGCGTCGCCTCCGTCATCGACTCCGACACCACCCGCCTCACCCACACCGGATCGCCCATCGGCAGCCCCGCCTATATGGCCCCCGAACAGGCCATGGGCGGCGCGGTCGGCCCGTACACCGATCTGTACGCGCTCGGGGTGCTCCTGCACGAACTGCTCAGCGGGGGCGTCCCGTTCGCGGGCACCACCGCCCTCGGGGTGCTGCACCGGCATCTGTACGAGGCACCCGTGCCGGTCCGCAGGATCAGGCCCGAGATACCCGAGGCGCTGGAGCTGATCGTGCTGCGGCTGCTCGCCAAGGACCCGCAGCACCGCCCCTCCGGAGCGCAGGAGGTGTACGAACAGCTCACCCCGCTGCTGCCGCTGCGCGGCGGACGCGCGGCGGGACCGCTCGACCCGACGCGCCCCTTTCTGCGCCCGCACGCCCCCTGGCCCGACCGGGCCACCACCCCGCCGACCGCGCCCGCGCCGCAGCAGCAGCCCGTACCGGCGGGACGGCCGGATGTCGCCGCCGCCGTCGACGAGGTGAAACGGCTGCTCGGCGAGGGCAGCATCACCCGGGCCGTGGACATCCTCGGCGGCATCCTCCCGGCCGCCGCGGTGGAGCACGGCGAGCACTCCCCGGTCGTCCGCATCCTCCGCAAGCAGTACGCCTCGACGCTGATGGACGACGGGCAGTACCGCCGCGCGCTGCCCGAGCTGCGCAGGCTGGCCGAGGACCGGACCGCGGAGGCGGGGCCCGGCGATCCGCAGACGCTCCAGTTCCGCTACGACGCCGCGCAGTGCCTGGAGCAGCTCGGCGAGGCGTCCGCCGCGCTGGCCGAGTACCGCGCGGTCCTGCCGTACTACGAGAACGGGCAGCCGGGCGTCGTGAGCGACCCGGGCCGTGCCTTCGACATCCGGCACCGGGTGGCCCATCTGCTCCTGGCGGTGGGCGACCACGCGGCGGCCCAGCAGCAGTTGCAGAGCCTGCTCTGGGACTCGGAGCGCGCCTACGGGGCGTACCACGCTCTCCCGGTCGAACTGCGCCGGACCCTGGAGCGCCAGCAGCGGTTCAGGGCCTGAGGCCGCCGGAACGGCCGAGGGGCCCGAGCGCGTTCAACGCCCGGACCCCGCTAAGACTTGACGACGTTTCAGGAATCAGCGGCCCTGCAACGACTTGACGTTGTTCCCGAAGGTCCAGTTCTTCGAGCCGTCCCAGTTGGCCGACCAGGTCATCAGGCCCTTCAGGCCGCCGTTGTACTTGTTCCAGGCCTGCGCGACCAGGTTCGGCGCCATATAGCCGCCCCCGGCGCCCGGCTGCGCCGGAAGTCCCGGGACCTGCTTGTCGTACGGGACCCGGATCGTGGTGCCCTGGATGACAAGTCCCCGGTTCAGGCAGTCGGTCTGCGCGGTGAACCCGGCGACGGTACCGGCGGAGTACGAGTCGCCCGAGCACCCGTACATGCTGCCGTTGTAGTACTGCATGTTCAGCCACCACAGCCGGCCGTTGTCCGCGTACTTCTTCACGATGGGCAGGTACGCGCCCCAGATCGAGCCGTACGCCACGCTGCCCCCGGTGACGTACGCCGTCTCGGGCGCCATCGTCAGGCCGAAGTTCGAGGGCATCCGGGCGAGCACACCGTCGATGATGCGGATCAGGTTGGCCTGCGAGGTGGAGAGCGTGTTGATGTTGCCGCTGCCGACGAGGCCGGTCTCGATGTCGATGTCGATCCCGTCGAAGTTGTAGGTCTTCAGGATCGGTACGACCGTCTCCACGAACCGGTCGGCGACGGCGCTGGAACTGAGGTCGATACCGGCCGTGGCGCCGCCGATCGAGAGGAGCGTGGTGAGCCCGGAGGCCTTGGCCTGGCACATCTCGGCCGGGGTCGCGACCTTGACCGTCGCGTCCATCCCGTCCTCCCAGAGGACGGTGCCGTCCGAGCGGATGACCGGGAAGGCCGCGTTGATCACGTTGTAGCCGTGTTCACGGATACGGCTGTCGGTGATCGGGATCCAGCCGAGCGGCGGGTGGACGCCATTGGCCGCGCCGTCCCAGTTCTCCCAGTACCCCTGGAGCACCTTGCCGGTGGGCTTCGACTTGACCGCGCAGGTCACGTCCTGCGCCGCGGCCTCGGCCCGGGGCGCGGCCGGCGCGGCGGCGGCCAGGCCCTGCATGACGAAGGCCAGGGCGAGGCCGGCCCCCAGCAGACGTACCGTCCGAGCGATCACACCGTGCTCCCTTCTCGCCACGGCCGGCCGCCACCACCCTGCGGTCGATGGAGGTGTCCATGACAATCAACACTGGCTGAGTGGGCGGAAATCATCACTCAACGTAAGTTGGTCCAGACCTTTCGTCAATAGGTCTGGACCAACGGGGCGCGCGGGGGGCGTGCGGGTGTGCGCGGGCGCCGGGCGCCCAGGTATCAGTGCTCCGGCGTCAGCTCGGTGCCGGTGCTCGGTGCTTCGGTGCCGGTGCTCCGGAGTCAGCGCTCCGGAGTGCAGCGCTCCGGTGTCAGGCGCGTGCCCGCAGGAACGCCGAGGTGGAGACCCGGCCCAGCAGCTCCAGCCGGGAGGTGCCGCTCGCCAGGTGCTTCTCCGCGGCCTCCTGGACACCGGGCCAGCTCCGGTCGCCGAAGTCGTCGAGGACGACGATCCCGCCCGGAGCGACGATCTCCTCGACCCATTCGAGGTCGCTGGCCACACCCTCCGCGGAGTGGTCACCGTCCACGATGATCACGCCGTACTTCCGGTCGGAGACCGCGGAGCGCACCTTGGGGTCGCCGGAGAAGCCCTGCTGGACGCGTGCCTCGGCGCCCGCGCGCCCGCCGAGCGCCAGATTCGCGCGGACGACGTCCTCCCGTACCGGCGTACCGGTCGGCTCGGCGCCCATCCCCGCACCCGGCTGGAGCTGGCTGCCCACCAGTGGGTCGACGATCGTCAGCTCCGCCTCCACGCCGGCGCGGTGCAGCATCCGCATCAGCGTGGCCGCGAAGAGGCCGTGCAGGGTGCCGATCTCGAGGACGTTCTCGTTCGGCGGCTTGAGCAGCGGTACGGTCGACAGCTTGCCCAGGATGTTGGACGTGGAGCCGGCCAGCCGTCCCACGGCCAGGGACTCCAGGGCGATCACATTGCGGAAGGCGATGGTCACATTCCGTCGTGCGAGTCCGCCGTCCTCCCCTGACACGGCGGCGATCTCACGGACGAGACCGTTGATCTCCGCCGGGCTCGGCACGCGGTGGCCGCTGCGCCCCGTCCGGTCGAAGAGCAGGCCGACCGCATACTGCTGGTTGCGCAGTTCCGTCTGCTGCTCGCGCAATTCCTTCGCCTCACGCCGAAGGGTTTCCAGATCGGTGCGCAGGCCGGACGCGGAACGTTGGATGCGCTTGTCCACCAGGGCTGCGGCGGGGCGGAGTATCCGCCTCGTGAGCCGGTTGCTCAGTAGGGATGGCATGCGCGGAATGTACGCCCGCGCCACCCTCTCCAGGCCATCTGTGGATGGTGAACAGATGAAGTCTTGATGAGAGGCAAGTGGACGAAATGTGGAGGTGTGGTTGCTGAGTCGTACGAAAACGGCTGTGCCACACTCCAGAGGTGACGGTCCGGGTCCAGCTCTTCAGATTCGCCCTGGTGGGCGTGGTGAACACCGGTACGTACTACGTGTGCTACCTGACCATGCTGATCCGGCTCCCTTATGTCGTCGCGCATATTCTCGCGTTTCTGCTGAGCATGGTCGGATCGTTCTTCCTGAACAGCCGATTCACCTATCGGACCCGGCCGACCTGGCGGAAGTTCCTGCTGTTCCCGCTGACCAACGCGGCGAATTTCGTGATCAGTACGAGCGGGGTCTATCTGCTGGTGGACGTCCTGCACCAGAACAGCCGTTACGCGCCCCTGTTCGCGGCCGCGGCGGCCGTCCCGGTCACCTTCGTGGTCTCTCGTACGATCATGCTCCGCCCGGAGCGGCCGGTGATCTCGGGGGCGGGCCGGGGCGCGTGACGGCTCATCCGCGCGATCCGAGCCGGCGCGTGACCTGCCGCTGAAACGCGACAGTCCGGGTGCGCGCCGCGAAAGCGCGTACCCGGACCGTGGCCCGGCCGTCAGGACGGGGATCAGGCGCGGCTCAGACGGGGATCACGTCAGGACTTGCGTCCGTACCCGGTCCGCCTGCTTCTTCATCGTCCGCTTCAGCCGCGGCCCGAACGGCTTCTCCACCAGCTTGTGGATCAGCCATGCCAGCGTCAGCATCGACAGGATCGTCGCGATGAAGGTCAGCCTCGGCTCCAGGCCGAAGTGCCGGTGCAGAATGCTGATCGCGAACCAGCCGAGATGCTCATGGACCAGATAGAACGGGTACGTCAGCGCGCCCGCGAAGGTCAGCCAGCGCCAGTTCGCCCAGCGCAGCCAGCCCAGGGCCACGGCCGCGACCGCCGCGAAAGCGAAGGTCACGATGAGCAGGATCACGTACGGCGAGCGCTCCTGGAAGGCGGAGGTCGCGTTCGGGCTCCACAGCGCGGTCGTCGAGTAGCGCTGGCCGAGCAGCCAGCTCGTGGCGACGATGCCCCAGAGCAGCAGGTCGCTCCCGTAACGGTGGATCAGGTAGAGCGCGAGCCCGCCGATGAAGAACGGCGCGTGGTCGCGCATCACGAGTTCGTCGGTGAGCGGGTTGTCGGCGACCCGGGCGAACACCCCCGCCACCGTCCACAGACAGCAGAAGATCACGACCCTGCGGTACGTGACGCCCTTCCACACCACGAAGAGCGCGAAGAGCAGATAGAAGCGCGCCTCGACCCAGAGGGTCCAGCACACACCGAGCACCCGGTCCACGCCCATGGGCTGCTGAAGCATGGTCAGGTTCACCAGCACCTCGTTGAGGCGCAGCGGTTCGATGACCGAGGGCAGGGCGACACACGCGGCGGTGGTGAGGACGATGGCCGCCCAGTACGCCGGGTAGAGACGTGAGACCCGGGAGCGGAAGAAGTCCCCGAGCGACCGTCCCCAACTGCTCATGCAGATGACGAAGCCGCTGATGACGAAGAAGAGCTGGACGCCCAGGGCGCCGTAGGTGGCGACCGCCGACAGATCGGGGAACAGCTCCTTCGGCGACTGGCCCCAGGCATGGGCGGTCTGGCCCTTCCCCGCGTAGTGGAAGACGCAGACCATGAGGGCCGCCAGGATGCGCAGTCCGTCCAGGGCCCGCATCCGGTCCTGCTTCGGCGCGGAGTCCTTCGGGGGCGCGGGGCGGCTCTCCGGCTCGGATACCGGTTCCGGATCCGGAACCCGAGCCAGTGTCGCTTGAGACATTCCGTATGTTCCGTTCGTTCCTACTGCGGCGGCGGGGTGGGCAGGGGCTGCTGCCTGCCAAGGACGGTACGGGCGTTCGCCGTGCGCGTGGCCGCCCCGGGGCCGTCGGTACCGGTAGTGGGTCGGTACGTCCGGTCCATCGCTCGGGGCGGGGCTCAGAAGGCCTGGTGAGTGGCGGCGCGGCAGCCCTCAGCGGAGCGACCCTAGACGGCCCCGGGTGAACGGTGCGACATCCGTCAGATGAACAGAATGATCGAACAGGTGGCTGTTGGATGAACTTCCGGTGGTGGGGCCGGGCTGCGCTCCGGACAGTGCGCCGGGATCGGCTCCGGGGTGTGCGTGAGAGCGCGCGTACCCCAATCTCGCCGTTAATCGTTGGTCGAACCAGTGGCCCAGGCCACGCCGACTGCCTACCATCGACACTGCAAGGCCTTGTGCATCGACGCACAATCACCGGGAGGCCCCCTTTGCACCGCCGCCGTCGCACCGCGCTCTCCGTCTCCGTCGCGCTCCTCGCCGCGGCCCCCCTGCTCACCGCCTGCGGCAATGACACGCATCCCGGAGCCGCGGCGGTCGTCGGGGGCGAGCGGATCGAGGTCTCCGCGATCCAGGACCAGGTACGGGAGGTCCGGGACGCGCAGGAGTCCACGCCGGAGGGCGCGCAGCTCGTCAAGAGCACCGGGCAGCTCGGCCAGGCTAAGCTCAACAGCATGATCTTCGACCGGATCCTCCAGGAGGCCGCGGACGAGGCCGGGGTGAAGATCACCCGCAAGGAGATCCAGACCACCCGGCAGCAGGCCGCCGCGCAGTCGGGCGGCGAGAAGCAGTTCGCCGCGATGCTGCTCCAGCAGGGCGCGCTCTCCGCCGGGCAGATCGACTCGGCGATCCGCCGTGAGGTCCTGCTGAACAAGCTGGCGCAGGCGCTCGGCGCGAACACCATGACCCCGGAGGGGCAGCAGGTGGTGCTCGCTGATCTGACCAAGACCTCGGAGAAGCTCGGTATCGACGTCAATCCGCGGTACGGGAGCTGGGACTACAAGCAGGTCCGGCTCGGCGAGGCGAAGCTGCCCTGGATCACGCAGGTCACCCAGCAGGCACCGGAGCAGGAGCCGTCGGACGCCTGAGCCCGGAGCCGGGCGGGCCCTCGGCCGCCCCGGCTCACGGGAGCGGTGCGGCCGTCGGTCACGAGGCCGGTGCGGCCGTCGTCACGGGACCGGTCCGGCTGTCGTCACGGGACCGGTCCGGCGTCACGGGACCGGTCCGGCCGGAGGTAGGTTCGAGTGGTGACTGACGAAGTTCCCGCCGCCCCCGGCCGTATCGTCCTGCTGACCGCCAGCCACCGGGTCGCGCCCGGGCTGCTGTCGTGGCCGGCCTGGCAGACGCTGCGTACCGCCGACCGCGTGCTGTGCTCCGACCGCGATCATCCACAGCTCCCGTATCTGCGCGAGGCCGGCGTCACCGTCGAGCACCCCGCCTCCGTCGGCGCCCAGGACCTGGTCGACGCCTGCGCCGGCGGCCGTACGGTCGTGGTCATCCCGTCCGGTGCCGGTGACGGCGGCGGCGGCGCGGGCGACGGCACCCTGACCGACGGCCTCGCGCGGCTGGCCGGCTCCGGCCGCGTCCAGATGCCCGACCTGGAGCTGCTCCCCGGCTCGTACGACCTGCCCGGCGCCCGGCTCCTCGATCTCGTCCATGTCATGGACCGGATCCGCCGCGAATGCCCGTGGTCGTCGACCCGCACCCACAAGGAGCTGGCCAAGTACGGCATCGAGGAGGCGTACGAACTCGTCGAGGCGATCGAGGACGGCGACGCCGACGAACTCCGCGAGGAACTGGGCGATGTACTCCTCCAGGTGGTCTTCCACGCCCGTATCGCGCAGGACGGGCTCGACGAGGGCAGCGAGCCGTTCTCCATCGACGATGTAGCCGCCACGATCGTGGAGAAGCTGATCCACCGCCACCCCCATGTCTTCGGCGACGAAACAGCGGAGACACCGGAGGAGGTCAAGGCACACTGGCTCCGTACCAAAGCGGTCGAGAAGCAACGCGATTCGATCACCGACGGCGTCCCCCTCACCCAGCCCGGCCTCGCTCTCGCCTCCAAGCTCGCAGGCCGCGTCCGCACGGCGGGCCTGAACGTCCCGCTCCCGACGGGCGACGGCATCGGCTACGACCTGCTCGCCCTGGCCGCACAAGCCGAAAAGACCGGCACGGACCCGGAAACGGCCCTGCGCGCGGCGGCCCGTACTTATAGGGACGCGATCCGCGCGGCGGAAGAGAGGGGAAGGGCGCGGAACTGAGAGGCGCTGCGCTGCGGTCCCGCGCACCCGCCGCGGCCCGGGCCGCGTCATGGCTCTCCGGCCGGCCGGTTACCGTCGACCGGTGACACCGACGCCCCCCGCTTCCACTCCCGCCGCGCCCGAGCTCTTCACCTGGGAGTTCGCCAGCGATCCCTATCCCGCGTACGCCTGGCTCCGTGAATGGGCGCCTGTGCATCGTGCCCGGCTTCCCAGCGGTGTCGAGGCGTGGCTCGTGACGCGGTACGGGGATGCCAAGGCCGCACTCGCCGACGCGCGGCTGTCCAAGAATCCCGTGCACCATGCCGGGTCGGCGCACGCCAAGGGCAAGACCGGGATTCCGGGGGAGCGGGACGCCGCGCTCATGACGCATCTGCTGAATATCGATCCGCCCGACCACACCCGGCTGCGGCGGCTCGTGTCAAAGGCGTTCACGCCACGGAGGATCGCCGAGTTCGCGCCTCGGGTACGGGAGTTGACCGACCGGCTCATCGACGGATTCGCCGCGCAGGGCGAGGCGGATCTGATCCATGACTTCGCCTTTCCCCTCCCCATTTACGCGATCTGCGATCTGCTCGGGGTGCCGGCCGAGGACCAGGACGACTTCCGCGACTGGGCGGGAATGATGCTGCGCCATACAAAAGGGGGGAAC
The DNA here is from genome assembly GCF_000981895.1 of Streptomyces odonnellii. Lineage (GTDB taxonomy): Bacteria > Actinomycetota > Actinomycetes > Streptomycetales > Streptomycetaceae > Streptomyces > Streptomyces odonnellii. The sequence continues at coordinate 13,512 of NZ_LATD01000340.1, forward strand.
GGCGCCGGGCCGCGCGGCGGAGTGGCGCGGGCCGTCAAGAAGATACGGGGATATCTGGCCGAACTCATCCATCGCAAAAGGGAGAATCCCGGCGACGATCTGATCTCCGGTCTTATCCGGGCAAGTGACCACGGCGAGCATCTCACCGAGAACGAGGCCGCGGCGATGGCCTTCATCATTCTGTTCGCCGGTTTCGAGACGACCGTGAATCTGATCGGCAACGGCCTCTATTCGCTGATGCGCCATCCCGGGGAGCGCGCCCGGCTCCAGCGGTCGATCGACGCCGGCGAGACGGAGCTGCTCGCCAGTGGGGTCGAGGAACTGCTCCGCTACGACGGGCCGGTGGAGCTGGCGACCTGGCGTTATGCCACCGAGCCGCTGACGCTGGGCGGGCAGTCGGTCGCGGCGGGCGATCCCGTACTCGTCGTACTCGCGGCGGCGAACCGCGACCCCGCGCGGTTCGCCGGACCCGACACTCTCGATCTTGCCCGGCGTGACAATCAGCACCTTGGCTATGGGCACGGAATCCATTACTGCCTCGGCGCACCGCTTGCCCGTCTCGAAGGTCAGACCGCTCTCGCTACGCTGCTGACCCGCCTTCCCGATGTGCGGCTTGCCGTGGATCCGGTGGATTTGCGCTGGCGTGGCGGGCTCATCATGCGGGGATTGCGCACACTTCCGGTGCAGTTCACGCCATTGTCCGGCTGATGGACGGCTGCCGGTTTCGCCGTCGTACCGGCGTGCGTCAAGCCCGAATAACTGACGGGTCGTCAAGACTGTGACTTTCACGTGATCTCCGCTGCATCGACTTGTGACAGGCGTTCGAGTACCGCTACGTTCACCGACGACTCAGCAGCACCACCGCCGTAGTCGAAACGACAGTCACACGGAAGGCAATCGCATGCGCTCCGGGAACGGCCGACACCGCAGACCACGCCAGGCTCCCGCTCTGATCGTCGCCGCGGGGGTGACCGGTTCGGCCATCGCCATCCCGCTGTTCGCCGCCTCCGGTGCCAGCGCCGCGGACGGTTCCACCTGGGACCGGGTCGCCGAGTGCGAGAGCGGCGGCATGTGGAGCGCGGACCTCGGCAATGGCCACTACGGCGGCCTCCAGCTCACCCAGGAGACCTGGGACGCCTTCGGCGGCGGGGAGTACGCGGCCCGGCCCGACCTCGCCAGCCGTTCCCAGCAGATAGCGATAGCCGAGAAGGTGCTCTCCGCGGATGGCGTGAAGGCCTGGTCGAGCTGCGCCCCGGTCTCCGGTCTGGTGGAGGCCCTGCTTCCGGACGTCGACCTCGGCGGCGACTCGGACCACACCAAGGGCTCGAAGGGCAAGTCGGGCGCCGGTCCGTCGGACGGCCCCTCGGCCACTCCTGGTGGCGAGTCCTCCCCGTCCGCCGGCGCGAGCGCGCGGCCGGGCGAGCCGGTCCCCTCCGGTCCGTCCGACGTCCCCACGCCCGGAGCCTCCGCTTCCGCCGAGGGCACGGACGGTACGGAGGGTACGCCCGGCCCCGACGGCATCGAGAGCGCCCTTCCCGGCGGCCTCGGCGGCACGACGGTCGGCGGCAGCGACTCGGCCACCGGCAAGCACCGCGGCCCGGCGGCCCAGGAGGACGCCGTACCGGACGTCTCGGGCGAAGGCTATGAATACGGCCGTCATGCCTCACGGGGTGACGGACTGTCGCGGAGTACGGATGTCCTGCCGGAGGCCTCGGACGCCCCCGGCGCCGCGGACACCGACCGGCCCGCCGAGCGCAACTGGCTCATCGCCGACGGCCTGAAGGTGCCGGGCGGGTGGCTGTGAGGTGAACGGGGGCGGGCGTCGCCCGCCCCCGGCCCGCACCGGGCGGGCCATCGGCTCGTCCGGCGCTCGTCTCCCGCTCGTCCCCGGCTCGACCTGTGGCCCGTAAGCCCTGGTCAGGGTCCTGATCCAGGCGTGGAACAGAAGCCGTTCGCGGGGGAGTTGGCCCGGCGATCGGCGGGGCGTTTCGCCGCTCTATGTCCTCTTCTGTGCAAGTGAGACAAGCGTCTCTTTGCGGCAACTGAGGACTTTTGACCTGTGCATTGCGCAGACTTAGGTCCTCACCAGCGCAAACGCCTAAACCTGGACGGTCGTTAAGGGGATTTTTGTCCCCGATGTACTTCTTTGAAGAACCGGCGGGCCTCTGCCTACGGTCTGAATCGCTCGCACCGCGGGCCCCGTCGACCGTCACGCCGAATCCTGCCGGCGGCCGAAGGGAAGTAGTTCGCGTCAAGCGCCGGAGGCAGGAGCGGGGGAACCACGGTTTGTGCCGGGCCCGGCCGTCGAGAGACGGCCGACGACCGGCTCGGGGTGAAGCCGGGTGCGCCAGGTGCTGTCCGCAGGACAGGACCCGTCACACCCGGCCGGGCAACTCACATGGCCCGAACCCGACAGCTCACCTCGTAGGCGTCGGTGAGGAGAGTTCCATGCTGCGTGCCAGTCGTGCCAGTCGTGCCAGTCGTGTCAGCCATGTCAGCGATGTCAGCGAAGCCGGCCGGTCCGGCCGTTCCGGCAAGGGCAAGCACCGCCGTCCCGCCCGCTCCACGACCGCCCGCTACGCCGCGCTCGCCGGGATCACCGGCGCCGCCGTGGCGGTCCCGCTGATCGGCGCCACCTCCGCCTCCGCCGCGACCGCCTCCGAGTGGGACCGGGTCGCGCAGTGCGAGTCCGGCGGCAACTGGTCCATCAACACCGGCAACGGCTATTACGGGGGACTCCAGTTCAGCAGCTCCACCTGGGCCGCCTACGGCGGAACGGCGTACGCGGCCAGGGCCGATCTCGCCTCCAAGTCCCAGCAGATCGCCGTCGCCGAGAAGGTCCTCGCGGGCCAGGGCAAGGGCGCGTGGCCGACCTGCGGGGTGAACCTCTCGGGCGCGACGTACGACGGCGGCTCGGCCGGCTCGGGTTCGGGCTCCGGGTCCGGCTCGGCCTCCGGTTCGGGCTCGGGCTCGGGCTCCGGTTCCGGCTCAGGGTCCCGTTCCGATTCGGGTACGGGCGACCAGGCCGCCCAGCGGCAGACGCAGCCCCGGCAGGAGTCCGCACGTAGCGGAGCCCGTACCGGAGCGCAGCCCGCCTCGCGCGGCGAGAGCCGGGCCGCCACCGGCAACACGACGATCAAGAAGGGCGACGGCGAGTACAAGGTCAAGTCCGGCGACACCCTGTCCAGGATCGCCACGGCCCACCATGTCAAGGGCGGCTGGAAGAAGCTGTTCGACCTCAACAAGGACATCGTCCGTGACGCCGATCTGATCTACCCGGGACAGCAGCTCCACCTCCGCTGACCGCCGGACCGGCGCGGAACGGACCGGCCGGGCCCGGCCGTGGCGCCGTACCGGTCCGTTCCGCCCGGCCCTCATCGGCCACCCGACCGCCCCGGCCCGGCGCGTGATCCCCCGTACGCGCGCCGGGCCGGGGCCCGTCCAGGAGCGCTCGGGTGCTCATTCTGTCCAGCGGGCGGGCGCCGACAGGCCCGTACCCCTAGGACGGTTAGGCTCTTGCCGCAAGGCCAATGAGGCCCTGCACTCCACGCGTCACATCCCAGAAGGAGATGCTCGTGCCGTCCATCGACGTCGTCGTAGCCCGGGAAATCCTGGACTCCCGAGGCAACCCCACGGTCGAGGTCGAGGTCGGCCTCGACGACGGCAGCACCGGCCGTGCTGCCGTCCCCTCCGGTGCCTCCACCGGTGCGTTCGAGGCCGTGGAACTCCGTGACGGAGACCCCAAGCGCTACCTGGGCAAGGGCGTCGAGAAGGCCGTCCTCGCGGTCATCGAGCAGCTCGGCCCGGAGCTGGTCGGCTACGACGCCACCGAGCAGCGCCTGATCGACCAGGCCATGATCGATCTCGACGCCACCGAGAACAAGGGCTCGCTGGGCGCCAACGCGATCCTCGGCGTCTCCCTCGCCGTCGCGCACGCCGCCTCCGAGGCCTCCGACCTCCCGCTCTTCCGCTACCTGGGCGGCCCGAACGCGCACCTGCTGCCCGTTCCGATGATGAACATCCTGAACGGCGGCTCGCACGCCGACTCCAACGTGGACATCCAGGAGTTCATGATCGCGCCGATCGGCGCGGAGTCCTTCTCCGAGGCGCTGCGCTGGGGCGCCGAGGTCTACCACACCCTCAAGAAGGTCCTGAAGCAGAAGGGCCTCTCCACCGGCCTGGGCGACGAGGGCGGCTTCGCGCCGAACCTGGAGTCCAACCGCGCCGCGCTCGACCTGATCCTTGAGGCCGTCAAGGAAGCCGGTTATGTGCCCGGCCGCGACATCGCGCTCGCGCTCGACGTCGCCGCGTCCGAGTTCTACAAGGACGGCTCGTACGAGTTCGAGGGCAAGTCGCGCTCGGCCGCCGAGATGACCGAGTACTACGAGGAGCTGGTCGCCGCCTACCCGCTCGTCTCCATCGAGGACCCGCTCTTCGAGGACGACTGGGCCGGCTGGAAGGTCATCACCGACAAGCTCGGCTCCAAGGTGCAGATCGTCGGCGACGACCTGTTCGTGACCAACCCGGAGCGGCTGGCGCGCGGTATCGAGGAGGGCTCGGCGAACGCCCTGCTCGTCAAGGTCAACCAGATCGGCTCGCTGACCGAGACCCTGGACGCGGTCGAGCTGGCGCAGCGCAACGGCTTCAAGTGCATGATGTCCCACCGGTCCGGCGAGACCGAGGACGTCACGATCGCGGACCTGGCCGTCGCGGTGAACTGCGGCCAGATCAAGACCGGCGCCCCGGCCCGCTCGGACCGTGTCGCCAAGTACAACCAGCTGCTGCGGATCGAGGAGATCCTCGACGACGCGGCGGTGTACGCGGGGCGCAGCGCGTTCCCGCGGTTCCGCTCCGCCTAGGCCTCACGGCTCAGCTTTACGGCTCGGCCAAGGCCTCACGGCCCACGCGAGGCGGCTCATACGGCGCTTCGCGGTTCACGCAGGGCTCGCGCCCCGCGTGAGCGCCCGCTCGCGACAGGGCGGGGCGGGGACGTGGCAGCCGGGGGGCGTCCCGCCGGTGCCCTCCTGCCCGTCCCGTACCGCCCGTCGTCGTACGTCCCCGGCCCCGGTCCCGTACCGTGTCCGGGGACGTACGTACATGACAGGGGAGGCGAGCCATGGCAGGGAACCGGGACCGGTTCTCCACCGCGACCAGGCTGCGGCTGCTCGGCGAGCAGACGGCCGCCCGTGTCTACCGCTCGCAGAACCGCCGCCAGGACCGCCGCTCCCGGCTGACCGGCCGGGCCGCCTTTCTCGCCCTGGTCATGTGCACCCTGGTGGTGGCGCTCGCGTATCCGACGCGGCAGTTCGTGTCGCAGCGGAACGAGATCGCCGAGCAGGAGCGGCTGACCCGCGAGGCCCGGCAGCGGGTCGAGGAGCTGCGCGACGAGAAGGCGCGGCTGCAGGACGACGCGTACATCGAGCGGCTGGCCCGGGAGCATCTCCACTATGTGATGCCGGGGGAGACCGGATACACCATGATCGACCCGGACGCGGCACGGAAGCACCAGGAGGGCCGGGACGCGACGGACCGCCCCTGGTACTCGAATGTCCTGGACGAGGTGGACAACGCGGACCGCCCGGAGCGGTAGCACACTCGTAGACAGCCAGGCTCGTGGACACTCGGATCCGTACGCGGACGCTCATGTACGCACCTGGCACCGCCAGTACAACCGCACGCAGAACCAAGGCAGGCATGGACACCCCTCCTCCGCAGACCGAACGCACCGAGCCCACCCAGGCGGACATCGCCGCGTTCGAGGAACAGCTCGGCCGCCCGCCGCGCGGCCTGCGCGCCATCGCGCACCGCTGCCCCTGCGGACAGCCGGATGTGGTCGAGACCGCGCCCCGGCTCCCCGACGGCACGCCCTTCCCGACGACGTACTACCTGACGTGCCCGCGCGCGGCCTCGGCCATCGGCACGCTGGAGGCGAACGGTGTCATGAAGGAGATGACCGAGCGCCTCGCGGCCGACCCCGAACTGGCGGCGGCGTACCGCGCGGCGCACGAGGACTATCTGGCGCGCCGTGACGCCATCGAGGTACTGGAGGGCTTCCCCAGCGCGGGCGGGATGCCGGACCGGGTGAAGTGCCTGCACGTGCTGGTCGGGCACTCGCTGGCGGCGGGCCCCGGGGTGAACCCGCTGGGGGACGAGGCGCTGGCGATGCTGCCGGAGTGGTGGGCGAAGGGGCCGTGCGTGACGCCGTGCGTGGCCTCGGGGGTCTCCCCGGTTTCCCGGCACGATCAGGAGGGGCGCGCGTGACCCGGGTCGCCGCCGTCGACTGCGGTACGAATTCGATCCGCCTGCTGGTCGCAGACGTCGACGCCGGTACGGGCGAACTGACCGATCTCGACCGGCGGATGAGGATCGTCCGGCTCGGCCAGGGCGTGGACAGGACCGGCCGGCTCGCCCCTGAAGCGCTGGAGCGCACCTTCGAGGCCTGCCGGGAGTACGCGGCCGTCATCAAGGAGCACGGCGCCGAGCGGGTCCGCTTCGTGGCCACCTCCGCCTCGCGCGACGCCGAGAACCGGGACGAGTTCGTCCACGGGGTCCTGGACATCCTGGGCGTGGAGCCCGAGGTGATCACGGGCGACCAGGAGGCGGAGTTCTCCTTCACCGGCGCCACCCGGGAACTGCCGGGGCGGGACAGCTATCTGGTCGTGGACATCGGCGGTGGTTCGACCGAGTTCGTGGTGGGCGACGACCGGGTACGGGCCGCGCGCTCGGTGGACATCGGCTGCGTACGGCTCACCGAGCGGCACCTCCTGCGGAACGGCGTCATCAGCGATCCGCCGAGCGCGGCCGAGATCGCCGCCATACGCGCGGACATCGACGCGGCCCTCGACCTCGCCGAACGCACGGTCCCGCTGCGCGAACCCCGCACCCTGGTCGGCCTCGCCGGTTCGGTGACCACGGTGGCCGGTGTCGCGCTGGGGCTGCGCGCGTACGACACGTCCGCGATCCACCACGCCCGTATCCCCTACGAGCAGGTCAGGTCCATCACCGATCACCTGCTCACCGTCACCCACGCCGAACGCGCCGCCATCCCCGTCATGCACCCGGGCCGCACCGACGTCATCGGCGCCGGCGCCCTGGTCCTGCTCGCGATCATGGAACGGACGTCCGCCCCGGAAGTCGTCGTCAGCGAACACGACATCCTGGACGGCATCGCCTGGAAGGCCGCGGAGGATGCGCGTTAGCCGCCCGGTGGAGGAGCGGGAGGCGACGCCGGTACTGGACCGGCTCGCGGCGGAGGGCAAGGTCCGCGCCGCGGTGCGACCCGGCTACCGGCCGCGGATGCGGGCGGGCGACGGCACCGACCGACTGGGTGACGCGCTGGCCGCGTTGCGCGAGGAAGAGCGCTGGTGAGCCTCTACTACGTCGACACCTCCGGCGGCGCTGAAGCTGCTGGTGGAGGAGAGATCGCCAGCCCGCGCGGCTGACGGGGCACGGCCGGTCAGAGGTTGCGGTAGACCTCGCGACGGTCGCCGATCCTGACGACGAGGACGAGGAGTTCGCCGTCGTTGATCTGGTAGGCGACGCGGTAATTGCCCACACGGAGGCGGTACAGCCCCGACGGGCCGCTGAGCTTCTTGACGTCGGCGTCCTCGCGGTACGGGTCGTCACCGAGCGCGGTCAGCACGGTCAGGATGCGCATGGCGGCGGGGCGGTCGATGCCGCGCAACTGACGCTGCGCGGCGGCGGTGAAGCGGAACGCGTATTTCATGCCGCGCTGTCGGTGTGCTCGGTGAACAGGTCCGCCAGCAGCTCGGCCATCGTGACGGTCGGGCCGCCCTCCGCCAGGACCGCCTCGGCCTCACGCGCGAGCAGTTCGTCGGCCGCGTCTTCCAGCGCCTCGAAGTCGGCGATCGGCACAAGGGCGGCCACCGGCTCCCCATTGCGGGTGATCACTGTCGGGGTGCCCTGCTCGGCACGGTTGATGTGGTCCGCGAGGTGTGCGCGGGCTTCGCGGACGGTCACGGCGTTATCGGTCATGACGTCAGTGTACGCGTGATCGTGTACACGCGCTGGATGTCTGCGAACCGCTGCCGCGAGGCCGCCGCCGCAGACCCTCCGTGACCCCGTTTCGGGGGTGGTCCGGGCGTTCGGGACGGGGAGCGGAAGAAAGTTCGTGAAGTTCTTCACAAGGAATTGGATCCCCTTGGGTGCCATCGGCGATCCATGCGGCCCGTCAAGGGCGTTGGAGGGGTGCCGGGGTCTTATACCGGGCGGTTCCGGACTCGTTACGGGCGGATGAACCGGATGGGTGGTTCGGGGGCCCGTGAGGGCGGAGGGCCAGCTCACAAGGGGTGGGCAAC